>NZ_JBIVNX010000028.1:0-107665 GCF_044753805.1 Streptomyces sp. NPDC093225 | reverse complement strand
TCGCCCTGGCCTTCGGCCACCTCCGGCCCGGGCCTGCCTCCGGACCAGCCTGCCATGGGCAGTCAAGCGCCTCCCCCACACACCACGGGGCGGCCCACCGGGGCTGCGATCCCACCAGGCTCTGGCGTGTCCCCTGCCTCACCCCCTGGCTTGAACTGTCCGCCGCCTGTCGGAAATAGATCAGCGAAATGCGAAACATGATCGACTCTGCCGGTTGACGGAGATGGTCTTGCCCCGGAGTGTGACGGGGCTTACGGTCTCGTACCTACGCATTCCGTCTACGTGCGTAGAGGCTCTCTGACGTCCTGTCGAAGGAGCAGCGATGGCCGTCGTCCGCGCCGCACTCGTCCAGGCCACCTGGACCGGTGACACCGAATCCATGATCGCCAAACACGAGGAGCACGCCCGCGCCGCCGCCGCGCAGGGCGCGAAGATCATCGGGTTCCAGGAGGTGTTCAACGCCCCGTACTTCTGCCAGGTGCAGGAGCCCGAGCACTACCGCTGGGCCGAGCCCGTCCCCGACGGCCCCACCGTCCGGCGGATGCAGGCCCTGGCCCGCGAGACCGGCATGGTGATCGTCGTACCGGTCTTCGAGGTCGAGAGCGAGGGCTTCTACTACAACACCGCGGCCGTCATCGACTCCGACGGCAGCTACCTCGGCAAGTACCGCAAGCACCACATCCCGCAGGTCAAGGGCTTCTGGGAGAAGTACTACTTCCGCCCCGGCAACCTCGGCTGGCCGGTGTTCGACACCGCGGTCGGCAGGGTCGGCGTCTACATCTGCTACGACCGCCACTTCCCCGAGGGCTGGCGCCAACTGGGCCTGAACGGCGCCCAGATCGTCTACAACCCCTCCGCCACCCACCGCGGCCTGTCCGCCTACCTCTGGCAGCTGGAGCAGCCGGCCGCGGCCGTCGCCAACGAGTACTTCGTCGCCGCCATCAACCGGGTGGGCGTCGAGGAGTACGGCGACAACGACTTCTACGGCACCAGCTACTTCGTCGACCCGCGGGGCCGGTTCGTCGGCGAGACCGCCAGCGACAAGGCCGAGGAGCTCCTCGTCCGGGACCTCGACCTGGACGTCATCGAAGAGGTCCGCACCCAGTGGGCGTTCTACCGCGACCGCCGGCCCGACGCGTACGGAGGACTGACCAAGCCGTGACGATCCCGATGAGCCTGTACCAGCGCCACAAGGCCGTCATGCCCGACTGGCTCGCCCTCTACTACGACAAGCCGATCGAGCTCACCCACGGCGAGGGCCGGCACGTCTGGGACGCGGACGGCAACCGCTACCTCGACTTCTTCGGCGGCATCCTCACCACGATGACCGCCCACGCCCTGCCCGAGGTCACCAAGGCCGTCGCCGACCAGGCCGGCCGGATCATCCACTCCTCCACGCTCTACCTCAACCGCCCCATGGTGGAGCTGGCCGAACGGATCGCCGCGCTCTCCGGCATCCGCGACGCCCGCGTCTTCTTCACCACCTCGGGCACCGAGGCCAACGACACCGCCCTGCTGTTGGCCACCGCCCACCGCGGCTCCAACCAGGTCCTGGCGATGCGCAACAGCTACCACGGCCGGTCCTTCTCCACCGTCTCGATCACCGGCAACCGCAGCTGGTCACCGACCAGCCTCTCCCCGCTCCAGACCCTGTACGTGCACGGGGGCGTGCGCGGCCGCGGTCCCTTCGCCGGGCTGAGCGACGCCGAGTTCGTCCGGGCCTGCGTGGCCGACCTGGAGGACGTACTGGGCCAGGCCCGCTCCGGCGTCGCCGCCCTGATCGCGGAACCGGTCCAGGGCGTCGGCGGGTTCACCTCCCCGCCCGACGGGCTGTACGCCGCCTTCCGCGAGGTCCTCGACCGGCACGGCATCCTCTGGATCAGCGACGAGGTGCAGACCGGCTGGGGCCGCACCGGCGAGCACTTCTGGGGCTGGCAGGCGCACGCCCAGAACGGGCCGCCCGACATCCTCACCTTCGCCAAGGGCATCGGCAACGGCATGTCCATCGGCGGCGTCGTCGCCCGCGCGGAGATCATGAACGGCCTCGACGCCAACTCCATCTCCACCTTCGGCGGCTCGCCCGTCACCATGGCGGCCGGCGTGGCGAACCTGGCGTACCTGCTGGAGCACGACCTCCAGGGCAACGCCCGACGGGTCGGCGGCCTGCTGCTGGAGCGGCTGCGCGCCATCGGCGCCGGCGTCCCGTGCGTCCGCGAGGTCCGCGGCCGCGGCCTGATGGCCGGCATCGAACTGGTCCGGCCCGGCACCGACCAGGCCTGGCCCGAGGCGGCCGCGGCCGTCCTGGAGGCGGCCCGGGCGGGCGGCCTGCTGCTCGGCAAGGGCGGCGGCCACGACACCAGCGTCCTGCGGATCGCACCCCCGCTCTCCCTCACCGTCGCCGAGGCCGAGGAGGGCGCCGACATGATCGAGGCCGCCCTGCGCAGCGTCTGACCCATCGGGAGGAGACCCCGTTGAGCAGCAACCGCACCCTGATCCGCGGCGGCCTGGTCGTCACCGCCGCGGACGAGGTCCACGCCGACGTCCTCGTCGAGGACGGCCGGATCGCCGCCCTGGCCGCACACGGCTCGGCCGCGGCCGAGGCCTGGACGGCCGACCGCACCATCGACGCCACCGGCAAGTACGTCATCCCGGGCGGGGTCGACGCCCACACCCACATGGAGCTGCCGTTCGGCGGCACCTCCGCCTCCGACACCTTCGAGACCGGCACCCGGGCCGCCGCCTGGGGCGGCACCACCACCATCGTCGACTTCGCCGTGCAGAGCACCGGCCGCGCGCTGCGCGAGGGGCTCGACGCCTGGTACGCGAAGGCCGACGGCAAGTGCGCCGTCGACTACGCGTTCCACATGATCCTCTCCGACGTCAACGAGGGCACCCTCAAGGAGATGGACCTCCTCGTCGAGGAGGGGATCACCTCCTTCAAGCTCTTCATGGCCTACCCCGGCGTCTTCTACAGCGACGACGGGCAGATCCTGCGGGCCATGCAGCGCGGGGCCGCCAACGGCGGGCTGATCATGATGCACGCCGAGAACGGCATCGCCATCGACGTCCTGGTCGAACAGGCCCTGGCCCGCGGCGAGACCGACCCCCGCTACCACGGCGAGGTCCGCAAGGCCCTCCTGGAGGCCGAGGCCACCCACCGGGCCATCCAGCTCTCCCGCGTCGCCGGCGCGCCGCTGTACGTGGTCCACGTCTCGGCCGAGGAGGCCGTGGCCGAACTGGCCGCCGCGCGCGACAAGGGCCTCCCCGTCTTCGGCGAGACCTGCCCGCAGTACCTGTTCCTGTCCACCGACAACCTCGCCGAACCCGGCTTCGAGGGCGCCAAGTACGTGTGCAGCACACCGCTGCGCCCGCGCGAGCACCAGGCCGCCCTCTGGCGGGGCCTGCGCACCAACGACCTCCAGGTCGTCTCCACCGACCACTGCCCCTTCTGCTTCAAGGGCCAGAAGGAACTGGGCCGCGGCGACTTCTCCAAGATCCCCAACGGCCTGCCGGGCGTGGAGAACCGCATGGACCTGCTCCACCAGGCCGTGGTCGACGGGCACATCAGCCGCCGCCGCTGGATCGAGATCGCCTGTGCCACCCCGGCGAGGATGTTCGGCCTCTACCCGCAGAAGGGCACCATCGCCCCCGGCTCGGACGCGGACGTCGTCGTCTACGACCCGCAGGCCGAGCAGGTCCTCTCCGCCGAGACCCACCACATGAACGTGGACTACTCGGCGTACGAGGGCAGACGCGTCACCGGCCGGGTCGAGACGGTCCTCTCGCGGGGCGAGGTCGTCATCGACGCCGGCGAGTACACCGGCCGCGCCGGACACGGTGCCTTCGTCCCCCGCGCCACCTGCCAGTACCTGTAGACACCACAGTTTTGCGAACCAGGAGATCCCCACGTGGACTTCGGACTCGTCCTGCAGACTGACCCGCCCGCCTCGTCGGTCGTGAGCCTGATGCGCCGCGCCGAACGCAACGGTTTCCGCTACGGCTGGACCTTCGACTCGGCCGTGCTGTGGCAGGAGCCGTTCGTCATCTACAGCCAGATCCTCGCCCACACCCAGAAACTGCACGTCGGCCCCATGGTCACCAACCCGGGGACCCGGACCTGGGAGGTGACCGCCTCCACCTTCGCCACCCTGAACGACATGTACGGCAACCGCACCGTGTGCGGCATCGGCCGCGGCGACTCCGCCATGCGGGTGGCCGGCCGCAGGCCCAACACCCTGGCCCGGCTGGGCGAGGCCATCGACGTGATCCGCGACCTCGCCGAGGGCCGCGAGGCGCTCGTCGACGGCAACCCGGTCCGCATCCCGTGGGTCCGCGAGGGCAGGCTGCCCGTCTGGATGGCCGCGTACGGCCCCAAGGCCCTCGCCCTCGCCGGCGAGAAGGCCGACGGGTTCATCCTCCAGCTCGCCGACCCCTACCTCACCGAGTGGATGGTGCACGCCGTCCGCGAAGCCGCCGCCCGGGCCGGCCGCGACCCCGACGCCGTCACCATCTGCGTGGCCGCCCCCGCGTACGTCGGCGACGACCTCGCCCACGCCCGCGACCAGTGCCGCTGGTTCGGCGGCATGGTCGGCAACCACGTCGCCGACCTCGTCACCCGGTACGGGGAGCACTCCGGCATGGTCCCCGAAGCCCTGACCGACTACATCAAGGCCCGCGAGGGCTACGACTACAGCCACCACGGCCGCGCCGGGAACCCCTCGACCGACTTCGTCCCCGACGAGATCGTCGACCGGTTCTGCCTCCTCGGACCGGCCGAGGCGCACATCGAGAAGCTCCGCGCCCTCAAGGCCCTCGGCGTCCACCAGTTCGCCCTCTACGACATGCACGACGCGAAGGAGGCCACCATCGACGCCTACGGGGAGCAGATCATCCCGGCGGTCAACTCGTGACCACCGGACCGGTACCGATAGGCGACGCGGAACGCGTCGAACTCGCACCGGGGGAGGTGGCGGCCGACAGCAGGTTCGCCAACGCCGACCTGCTCCCGGTGCCGGTCTCCCAGCGGCACTGGACGACGTACAACTTCGCCGCCCTGTGGGTGGGGATGGCCCACAACATCCCCTCCTGGATGCTCGCCTCGGGGCTCGTCGCCCTCGGCATGGACTGGAAGCAGGCCGTCCTCACCATCGCCCTCGCCAACGTGGTGGTGCTGGTGCCGATGATGCTCACCGGCCATGCCGGGCCCAAGTACGGCATCCCCTTCCCGGTGCTGGCCCGGGCCCCCTTCGGCGTGCGCGGGGCGAACCTGCCCGCGCTCGTCCGGGCCGGGGTGGCGTGCGCCTGGTTCGGCATCCAGACCTGGATCGGCGGCACCGGGATCTTCGTGCTGCTCGGCAAGGTGTTCGGCGGCTGGGCGCAGGCGAAGGAGGTGGCCGGCCAGCCGTGGACGCTGTGGCTGTGCTTCGTCCTCTTCTGGGCCCTCGAACTCGCCATCATCTACCGGGGGATGGAGGCCCTGCGGCGGTTCGAGAACTGGGCCGCGCCGTTCGTCATCGTCGGTGCGCTCGCGCTGCTCGTCTGGATCGCGGGCAAGGCCGGCGGTCTCGGTCCGCTCCTCGACCAGCCCTCGAAGCTCGGCTGGGGCAGTGACTTCTGGGAGGTGTTCTTCCCCTCGCTGATGGGGATGATCGCCTTCTGGTCCACCCTCTCCCTCAACATCCCCGACTTCACCCGCTTCGGCTCCGGACAGCGCGCCCAGATGGTGGGACAGGCCCTGGGGCTCCCCACGACGATGACCCTCTTCGCGCTGCTGTCGGTGATCGTCACGTCCGGCTCGCAGGCCGTCTACGGGGCTCCGGTGTGGGACCCGGTCGAGCTGGTCGCCCACACGGACAACGTCTTCGGGCTGCTCTTCGCCCTGGTCACCGTGCTGGTCGCGACGATCTCGGTGAACATCGCCGCGAACGTCGTCTCGCCCGCCTACGACCTCTCCCACCTGGCCCCGCGGATCATCGACTTCCGCACCGGCGCCCTGATCACCGGCGTGGTCGGGGTGCTGATCATGCCGTGGAAGCTCACCTCCACGCCCGAGCTGTACATCTTCACCTGGCTCGGGCTGGTCGGCGGCCTCCTCGGCACGGTGGCCGGCATCCTCATCGCGGACTACTGGATCGTCCGGCGCACCCGGCTGTCGCTGCCCGACCTCTACCGCGAGGGCGGGGCGTACTGGTACCGGGGCGGGTGGAACTGGAAGGCGCTGGCCGCCCTGGCGGTGGGCGGCACCCTGGCCGTGGGCGGCTCGCACTCCGCCGCCGGACAGGGCCCCTTCCCGAGCGACGGCCTGATCCCCGTGCTCAAGCCGCTGGCCGACTACGGCTGGGCGGTGGGGCTGGCGTCCTCGCTGGTGCTCTACGTGGCGCTGATGCGGGCCGGCCGGGGCGCGCGGGCCCCGCACTGAGCGGGCGTCCGGTGCGGGGACTTCATCCCGCGTCCATGCGGGCGGGTAGGGGTTGTCGGCGCGGCGTGCTTTGCTGGAGGCATGATCGATGAGTTCCTGACCCATGACCTGGCCGCCGTCGAGGAGGCCGTGCGGGAGGCCGCGGCCGCCGAGATCGCGCCCCGTTTCCGGCAGCTCGCCGACGACGAGGTGGAGGCCAAGAGCGGCCCGCACGACCTGGTCACGGTCGCGGACCGGCTCGCCGAGGAACACCTGACGGCGTCGCTGACCAAGCTGCTGCCCGGCTCCGTCGTGGTCGGCGAGGAGGCCGTGCACGCGGACCCGGGCGTGTACGCGGCGCTGCGCGGCGACGCCCCGGTGTGGATCGTGGACCCCGTCGACGGCACCCGCCAGTTCGTGCACGGCGACCCGCACTTCTGCACGCTGGTGGCGCTGGCCGTGCGCGGCGAGATCCTCGCCTCGTGGACGTACGCCCCCGAGCTCGACGAGCTGGCCACGGCGGTCCGGGGCGGCGGCGCGTACCTCAACGGGCGGCGCCTGCGCTCCGGTTCGCCCGCGCCGGGCGCCGACCTGCGGGTGGCCACCGCCCACCCCGACTACACCAGCCCCGCGGACAAGGCCGTCCTCGCCCGGCTCGACGTGCCCGGCGTGCGTGCGCGCCCGTGCGGCTCCGCGGGCCTGGAGTACCTGCGCGTGGCCCGGGGCGAGATGGACGCCCTGGCCTTCAGTTGGCCCTCCGCCTGGGACCACGCGGCCGGGTTGCTGCTGGTGGCGGAGGCCGGCGGGGCGCAGTACACGGTCGCGGGGGAGCCCTTCCGGGTGGACCGGGACAACGCCCTGCCGTTCGCGATCGCGCGCGACGAGGCCACGGCCGTGCGGATCCGCGACCTGCTGGCCGGGACGGCCTGATCCCGGTCGCGACGTGCGGGGTCCGGGGGCGCGCCCACCACCATCCGGGGCCGCGGTCCGCGGGATCGGGAGCCGCGGTCCGCGGGATCCCGACGCCCGGCCGGGTTCCGCGCCGGGTGCCGTCGTCCACCCGAATATCCTTGTGGGACAGGGACACTGCCGTCGCGACGTGAGGAGCCGAGGTGCCGTCGATTCTCGATGCGGTCGTCGTGGGGGCGGGGCCCAACGGCCTGACGGCCGCGGTCGAACTGGCCCGCAGGGGCTTCTCCACCGCCCTGTTCGAGGCCGGGCCGACCGTGGGCGGCGGAGCCCGGACCGAGGAGCTGACCCTCCCCGGCTTCCGGCACGACCCGTGCTCGGCCGTGCACCCGCTCGGGGCCGGCTCGCCGGTGTTCTCGACGATGCCGCTGGACCGGTACGGGCTGGAGTGGCTGCACGCCCCGCTGCCGATGGCGCACCCCTTCGACGACGGGTCCGCGGCGGTGCTGTCCCGCTCCGTCGCCGAGACCGCCGCGTCCTTCGGAGCACGCGACGCGGGCGCGTACCGGCGGCTGGTCCAGCCGTTCCTGGGCCGGTGGGACACCCTGGTCCGGGACTTCATGTCGCTGCCCTCGACCGCGCTGCCCCGCGACCCGCTGCTGCTGGCCCGCTTCGGCCTGACAGGGCTGCCGCCGGCCACGTGGCTGATGCGGCGGTTCCGGGACGAGCGGGCGCGCGCGTTGTTCTCGGGGCTGGTGGCCCATGTGATCGCACCGCCGGACGGGCCGGGCACCGGCGCCGTCGGCCTGGTCTTCGCCCTCGCCGCGCACGCCGTGGGCTGGCCGCTGCCGCGCGGCGGCTCCCAGTCCGTCTCCGACGCGCTCGCGGCGTACCTGCGGGAGCTCGGCGGCCAGGTGCACACCGATTTCGAGGTCAAGCGCCTGGACGACCTGCCGCCGGCCCGCGCGTACGTCTTCGACACCTCGCCCACCGCGCTGGCCCGGATCGCCCGGCTGGGCCGGGTGTACGACGGGTACCGGTACGGGGCCGCCGCCTTCAAGATCGACTACGCGCTGTCCGGGCCGGTCCCGTGGACGGCCGAGGAGGCCCGCCGGGCCGGCACCGTGCAGATCGGTCCGACCAGCGCCGACATCGAGACCGCGCTGCGCGCCGCGGCCGGTGGCCGCCCGCCCGCCACGCCGTTCCTGATCACCGCCCAGCCCAGCCTCGTCGACCCGTCGCGGGCACCGCGGGGCAAGCACGTCTTCTGGGCGTACGGGCACGTCCCGCACGCCTGGGACGGCGACCTCACCGACGCCGTCGAGCGGCAGCTGGAACGCTTCGCGCCCGGCTTCCGGGACCTGGTGCTGGCCCGCGCCGTCGCGGGCCCCCCGCAGCTGGCCGCCCGCAACCCCAACTACGTCGGCGGCGACATCGCCTGCGGCGCGGCCTCCGGCCTCCAGCTCCTGCTGCGGCCCAGACTGTCCCTGCGGCCGTACGCCACCCCGCACCCGGCGGTGTTCCTGTGCTCGTCGGCGACCCCGCCCGGCCCCGGGGTGCACGGCATGTCGGGCCACAACGCGGCCAAGGCGGTCTGGCGGCACCTGCGGCAGACCCGGCGGTGACGTACCGCCGGCGGCGGAACCGAGCGACGGGGACGGACGGATGACGAGGCTGACGCTGGTCCGGGGCGACATCACGGAGCAGGAGGTCGACGCGGTGGTCAACGCCGCCAACTCCTCCCTGCTGGGCGGCGGCGGAGTCGACGGCGCGATCCACCGCCGCGGCGGGCCCGAGATCCTCGCCGCCTGCCGCGAGCTGCGCGCCTCCCACTACGGCAAGGGCCTGCCCACCGGCCGGGCCGTGGCCACCACCGCCGGCCGGCTGCCCGCCCGCTGGGTCATCCACACCGTCGGCCCGGTGTACCAGGCCTCCGGGGGCGATCCGTCGCTGCTGGCCTCCTGCTACCGCGAGTCGCTGAGGGTCGCCGACGAGCTGGGAGCGCGGACGGTCGCCTTCCCGGCCGTCTCGACCGGTGCCTACGGGTGGCCCATGGCGGATGCCGCCCGCATCGCCGTGGAGGCGGTGCGGGGCGCGGCGACCGACGTCGAGGAGGTCAGGTTCGTCCTCTTCGACGAGCCGGCGTACCAGGCGTTCGCCGAGCGGATCGGCTCCTCGGAAACCGGGTGACGAACCCCCGCGTCGTCCGGGTCCCGGTGACCCGAGGCGGCGCGGCGCGGGTGCAGCGAAGACCCACGGAGTTGTTGGAACCCTATAACGGCCGTTGCCTCGAATCGGTCGATCCCCTCGCTGGCCGACAGGGTTCTGGCTGGCATGATCTTCATCAGATCGGCAAAGGAGTTGTGAACTCCCCACTAATCCGAGGAGGCAGGGGATGGCTGGAAACGGTCAGGTCGTGGTCACGGGCATGGGTGCCATGACGCCGGTGGGCAGCGATGCGCGGTCCTCCTGGTCGGCCCTGCTGGCCGGAAAGTCCGGGGTGCGGCTCCTCGAGGAGGAGTGGGCCGAGGACCTGCCCGTGCACGTCGCGGCCGGCCTGCCGGTGGACCCCGCCGCGATGCTGCCCCGCGTGGAGGCCCGGAAGCTGGACCGCGGCGAGCAGCTCGCCCTCCTCAGCGCCCGGGAGGCGTGGCAGGACGCCGGCGCACCCGAGGTCGCACCCGAGCGGCTGGCCGTGGTGATCGGCACGGGCACCGGCGGCGTGCTGACCACCCTCGGCCAGGACGACCTGTACGAGCGCTCGGGCGCCCGCCGCCTGTCGCCGTTCGCGGTCCCCATGCTCATGCCCAACGGCCCGGCCGCCTGGGTCAGCATGGACCTCGGCGCGAAGGGCGGCGCCCGGACGCCGGTGAGCGCCTGCGCGTCCGGTGCCGAAGCCCTCGCCATGGCCCAGGACCTGATCCGCGCGGGCCGCGTCGACGTGGTGGTCGCCGGAGGTGTCGAAGCGTGCATCCACCCCTTCACCCTCGCCGCCTTCGCCCAGATGAAGGCGCTGTCCACCGAGTCCGCCGACCCGGAGGCGGTGTCCCGCCCGTTCGACGTGGCGCGTTCCGGCTTCGTCATGGGCGAGGGCGCGGGCGTCATGGTGCTCGAGCGCCCCGAGTTCGCCCGGGCCCGCAGCGCCCGGACGTACGGTGCGCTGGCCGGCAGCGCCGTCGGCTCCAGCGCGCACCACATCACCGCCTCCGACGCCGACGGCCAGGTCCTCGCCATGGAACTGGCCGTGGCCGACGCGGGGTTGGCCCCGCAGGGCATCGGAGTCGTGCACGCGCACGCCACCTCCACCGAGTCCGGTGACGTCGCCGAGGCCGAGGCGATCCGGCGGGCCGTCGGCGGGCACGCGGCGGTGACGGCCACTAAGTCGATGACCGGTCACATGCTGGGCGCCTCGGGCGCGGTGGGCGCGATGGTCGCGCTGCTCTCCCTCCGGGAAGGCAGCGTCCCGGCCACGATCAACGTGGACCGGCTCGACCCGCGGGTCGACCTCGACGTGGTGCGCGGCGAGCCCCGCACCGGCCGGTGGTCGGCCGCCCTGGCGAACTCGTTCGGCTTCGGCGGCCACAACGTCAGCCTCGTCTTCACGAAGTAGGCGGACCCCCCTGGCCCGCCTCCCGGCCAACCCTCAGCGGCGCAGGGCCTCGGCCGGGGGGATGCGGGCGGCGCGCCAGGCGGGGTAGAGACCGGCCACGAGTCCGGTGGTCAGGCCCAGTACGGGCGCGGCGGCCAGCGTCAGCGGGTCGATGACCGGGGTCCACCGGTGGGAGGCCGAGACCACGACGACGACGGACGTTCCGACGGACGTGCCGACGAGCCCCCCGATCAGGCCGAGGGCCGCGGATTCGGCCAGGAACTGCCAGGTGATGTGCGCCCCCTTGGCTCCCAGCGCCCGCCGCAGTCCGATCTCGCCGGTCCGCTCCATGACGGCGACGAGGGTCGTGTTGGCGATGCCCACGGACCCGATGACCAGGCACACGGCCGCCAGCAGGAGGAACAGGGAGCTGAGGTCCCCGCCGACCCCGGTGCGCAGGGTCCGGGGATCCGGCGGCGCCACGGCCTTGAAGTACTCCGGATGGTCCGGGCGCAGGGCGAGGGCGGCCTCGTCGGCGACCTGACGGGCGGCGCCGAGCCGGGTGGAGATCAGCATGGTGGCGCGGTCGTCGGCGGGCGGGCCCCAGATCCGCTCGGCCGTGGAGCGGGGGACCATCACGGACATCAGCAGGTCGGGCCTGCGGTCGACGTCCTCGAGGATGCCGATGACGGTGAACGGCGTGCTGCCGATGAAGACCGCCGGACCGTTCTGGAGCGTGGTGATGCCCAGGCGCGTGGCGACGGCGGAGCCGATGACGGCCACCTGCAGCCGTCGGTCCTCGTGGAAGGCGTCGAAGCTCCGTCCCTGGCCGAGGTGCGGCCCCGCCGCGGCCACGGCCCCCGCGGACGCCGCGACGACCTCGGGGCGCATCCCCGATCCGGTGCCGGACCCGAGCAGGGAGGTGCCGACGGCCTGATCGGTGGGCAGGCGCACGTTCCAGAGGACTCCGGCCGCGGTCACGCCGTTGAGCGCGGTGATGCGCCGATCGGCGTCGGCCGGGAAGGAGAGGGGGACGTGCCGGGTGTCGTCGCCGCCGGTGTCCTGCACGGTCACCTCGGTCGCCGTCAGCTCGTTGAAACGGCCGTCGATCTGCGAGGCAGCCGTGCCGGTGAGGCCGAGGACCGCGATGAACGCGCCCACGCCCAGGACGGTGCCCAGGCTGGTGAGGGCGGACCGGGCCGGGCGCTGGAGGACGCCGGCGAGGGCCTCGGCGAGGAGGTCCCGGGGCGAGAGCCCCGACCTGCGGCGCAGCGCCGGGTTCCGCGGCGCCGGCCTCCGCAGGGCGCGGTCCGATCTGCGACGGCCGGTCATACGCCCGCCCGGATGGCACCGGCACCGGCACCGGCACCGGCACCGGCACCGGCGGCGGCGAGGCGGCCGTCGCGGATCGACACGGTGCGCTCGCCGCGCGCCGCGACCTGCGGGTCGTGCGTGATCGCCACGATGGTCGCCCCGTCGGCGTGGAGCTGGTCCAGGAGGGCCAGGACCGATTCGGCGGTGGCGGTGTCCAGGTTTCCCGTCGGCTCGTCGCAGAGCAGCAGCGACGGCTCGGTCACCAGGGCCCGCGCGATGGCGACCCGCTGGCGCTCGCCCCCGGAGAGCCGGGTGGGCAGGGCCTCCAGCCGGTGGCCCAGGCCCACGCGCACGAGCGCGTCCCGGGCCCGCGTGCGCCGCCGGGCCCGGGGCACGCGCTGGTAGACCATGGCCAGTTCGACGTTCTCCGCGGCGCTGCGGTGCGCCAGGAGGTGGAAGGCCTGGAAGACGAAGCCGATGCGGGACCCGCGCAGCGCGGTGCGGTCGCGCTCCCGCATCCCCGTGGTGTCGAGGCCGTCCAGGACGTACGTCCCGTGGGTGGGTACGTCGAGGAGGCCGGCGACGTTCAGGAACGTCGACTTGCCGGAACCGGACGGTCCCACGACGGTGACGTACTCGCCCCGCCGCACGGTCAGGTCGCACGGCAGCAGGGCCGGCACCGGCGGCGGCCCGGGGTAGGTGAGCCCCACGGAACGGAACTCGATCACGGGGGCGGAGCCGGACGGGGTCACGGCGTACCCCCGCCGACGGCCGTCGTCGGACCCGCGCCGACGACCACCCGGTCCCCGACCCGGAGGGAGCCCTGCACGGGGATGACCTCGACACTGCCGTCACCGGTCATGCCGACGCGGACCTCGATCCGGGTCTGCCGGCCGCCGCCGGACACCGTGGTCAGCGTCGTGCGCCCGTCGGCCCCCGAGGATACCGCCGAGGCGGGCACGACGAGGACCTCGCCCTGCGACGAGGCGGCACGGATGGTGAGGCGCACGTTCTGACCGGCGAAGTCGGCCGGCAGCGGCTGCGCGGGCTCGATCTTGACCACGTAGCCGGGGGCGGCCCCGGCACCGGACCCGGCCGCCGCGTCCTTGGCCGCGGCGGCGGGGGCGGCCGTCACGGCCACCACGGTGCCGGTCGCCCGCCCACCGGTGGTCTCGGCGAAGATCTCCACCTGCTGCCCGGGCCTGACCGCCTGCTTCTGGTACGCCTCCAGCGAGCCGTCCACCATCAGGGCGCCCGCGGTGAGCGTGAGCAGCTTCTCGCCCGCCGTGGCACCCACGACGGCGTCGACCGACTCGACGCGGGCCGGCCCGTCGCCCAGGAACACGATCTCGGACGCCGGCAGGACCACACCCGCCGAGCCCGCCTCGGTGGGTACGGAGGAGGTGCGTCCGGTGGAGGTGCGTCCGGTGGAGGAGGTGCGTCCGGCGGGCTTCTCGCCCGGCTTGCCGGTGCCCGGACCCGTGGGCCCGGGCCCGTCCGGCGCACCGGCCTGCGCGGCGTAGCCGGCCGCGCGGTACAGGGACCTGACGGCGCGCTGCGTGCCCGGCCCGAACGTGCCCGGCGCGTCGCCGCCACGGCGGTAGCCGAGCATGGAGAGCCCGCGCTGGACCTGCTCCACGTCCTTGCCCACCGAGCCGGGTCCCAGGTTCCGGTACGCCGGCAGCGAGCCGTTCAGGGCCAGCACCGGACGACCGGCGACCTCCACCAGCGCCGCCCCGGCCCGCACGGCGTCACCCGGCTTCACCAGCACCTTGGTCACCACCGGGCGCATGGTGTCGGGACCGCTGAGGCCGGCCGAGAGGACCTCGACGCGCCGCGCGGCGGCCACCTTCCCCCTCGTGACCAAGGACGTCGACAGCACCCGCTTCTCCACCGGGACCGTCAGCACGTCCGGCGGCGGCGGAGCGGTCTCCGCGGCCACCTGCGCCGGCGACTTCAGCACCGTCGCCGCCGCGGCCCCCACGCCGGTCAGCACCAGGGTCCCCCCGATGACACCGCCCAGGATCCGCCGCCGCCGCACCAGACCGCCGCGCTGCGCGTCGGCCCGCCTGCGTGCCGCCCGGGTCGGCGTCCCTGCGAGCTCGTCCCTGCTCGTCGGCTCCACTGTCCCGGTCCCTACTGCCGGCCGGCCAGCACGGCGGCCGCCGCCTTCACCGCGGTCTCCATGTCCTTCCGGGACTTGTTCAACGTCTCCGCGTGCTTCTCCAGCGACGCGGTCTGCAACCCGGTCTCGGCCTGCCACCAGACCTTCGCCACGTGCGTGCGGTCCCGGCAGGAGATGTCCGCCGTCGCGGCGGCGATCTCCTCGGCGGTGACGTCGCGCGTGGCGAAACGCGGGTCGTCACTCGCGTCCAACGGCTGCTTGTACCGATAGCCGCGCTCGGCCATGCACGACGACCAGGCCCGGAAGGCCGCGACCACCTCGGGGGCCTCCTTCGCCCGGACGTACGCCTCGTTCCCGAGTCGCTGGGCCTCCGCGGCGTAGTCGACGACGTCGCCCTTCAGACGGGTCCGGGCCTCGCCGCGGCACACCTGCAGCGCCTTGCCGTCGGCGCCGCCGGCCGACGTCCCGTCGACCGCGCCGATCTCGACCGCGGCGTCGTACGCCTCCTGCTCCCCCTCTTCGGGCTTGTAACCGCGGCGCTTGGACAGCCCCGCGTCGTGGATGCCGTAGCGCCAGTCGGTGAGGGTCTTCGGCCCGACCTTGGGCAGTTCGGGTGCCGCACGCCACTGGCCGAAGCCGGCCTTCTTCATGCAGTCGCCGATGAGGACGTTCTTGGCCCGCGCCATCTGACGCCGTTCGTCGTCGGACGGCAGGTACGCCTCCATCGGAAGCGTCCAGGTCGCGGGGTCGCCTTCGTTGAACGCGCGGGCCGGCGCGGGCCGCAGGGATTCCGAACCGCCCGGCGCACCGGATCCGTCGGAGGAGGCCGAGCACCCCGCGGTCGCGGAGAAGGCCAGGCCGAGAACGAGGAATCCCGCCCATTTCGTGGGGAGGGAGGAAGAGAAGCGCATGCTGGAAGACCGTTCTGGAACCACGGGGCAATGGCGGTGGGACCGGACGCGCGCAGGCCCCTGTCGGGCCGCCGTCGTGACCGACGGCCCGGCAGGGAATTCACTGCGGTGTCCGGGAAGGGGGTATTGCTAGGCCCGCCACGCGAAGGAAGCGTTGTTGTTCTTCGTGTAGTTCAGGTTCCGGCCCCAGGCCACGTCGTCGACGGCGCCCTTGTAGCCGCTGTTGTAGTACACGTTGGCCACGTAGCTGGAGTGGCGGTTCTTCGCCGAAGCCGCGTTGTTCTTGATGTTCTGGCCCGAGCCCGGCCACGGTGAACTCACGCCGAAGCTGCAGTACCGCAGCGGCTGCGTGCCCGCCTGCGGGGCGCCGCCGATGCGCTCGTCGGCGAAGTTCCACACGCTGTAGCCGATGTTGCGGTAGCTGTTGGCGAAGTTGGAGTTGTAGTACAGCGTGAACTTGAACGTCGAGCTGTCCGGGTCGTCGCAGACGGTCGGGTTCATCTGGTTCTCGTAGCCCGTGTTGGGCTCCTGCCCGTCGGCGTGGGCCACCGGCACGGTCAGCACGGTCGCCGCAAGGGCGGACACCGCAGCCAGGGCAAGGCGGGATCCAGTGGTCTTCATGGTTTTCAGCCCCCTTATGGGGCGCACTCCCATGGGCAGGCCGACGGCCCGGAGCATGGCAGGGCAAGGGTGTGCCGTCAGACGTCGTGAAGACGCCCGTGGGCACTGGTTTCGCAGCACGCGTACGGCAATTCGGCATCCCCCCGGATGCACCGGTGCCGCGGCCCGAACTCCCCCGAAGTGCGCGGTACTTGGTCTGTCGCAATTTCTCGGTGCGGCGAAGTCTGGTCAGGACCTCCCGCGGCGACTTGGCCCATTAGAGCACCTTTGGAACCCGGCGAACCGGACATACGTGGACCAGTCAAGACGATCTTGGTCCGGACTCGTGGCGCGATCTACGTCACACGCATTTCGAACGCCCGGCCCGGAGGCGTCCGAGGCCGCGGAGCCGGAAATCGTGTGTATGGTCTTTTGCAGACGGCTGTGCTCGGGGATGTCGTGACCATTCCCCTCTCCCGGATATCCGGGAGGGTCGAGCCCGAGGCATGGCACGCCGTCATGGCCCGAAGGCCCGTTCTTCGCGTCGGCTTGCCGGCGGATTTGAACGCACGGGCGAGCGGCCCCAACTCATCGGCGAAGTACCCGCACCGTTCGGGCCCGTGCCGGAATCCCGGCGCGGATGCGCCCCTGTGGTCCCGGGCTGCCGTGTGGCCCAGCGGTCGAGCGACCGAGCGGCCCGTGGGCCGAACGCCGCGGCCGTCGCCCGCGGCTCCGCCCTTCACCCCTTTGACTCCGGTCAACCACCATCCATCTGGAGATGATCATGAATCAGACGCGCATGCGCGCTTCCGCTCTCGCCGCAACCGCGGTCTCCTTCTGCGGGATCCTGGCCACCGCGCAGCCCGCCGCCGCGGCGGAGACGTGCACCACGAAGGACAACAGCAGGATCATCGCGATGTCGGGTGCCATCCCCGAGACGTGGGTGGGCATCCCCACCTGCGTCGAGGCCCTCCCCGGCGACAAGGTCCGCGGCACCTTCCGCTTCCACTGGAAGGTCGGCCCCAACGACGGCCAGTCCGACTTCACCAGCAAGCGGTTCACCTCCTTCAAGGTGACCGTGCGCTTGGAGAGCCGCTTCCCGGGCGGCGCCGACACCGTGGTCACCAGCAAGACCTGTGACTTCGCCGAGGACATCAACAAGGCCCTCGAGAGCAACCCGAACGCGGAGGTCGGCTGCGTGACGCCGGCCGCCGCCCTCGACCACGGCAAGCAGTGGTCCGGCGACGCCACCGCCGTGTACGACGTCGCCGGCGACAACAAGGGCCCCATCACCTGGAACCTCAACGGCTCCCCGCTGATGAGCTGACCGCACACGGGGGTGGGGCGGTGTCCCGCGCGGCCCCACCCCTGACGGATCCGGCGCCGGGCGCCGGAGTCGCGCACCCCCTGTGGCCGCCCCGTCCGAGCAGCGGGATACGGTGAAGATCCGCTGGACGGCGACGGGTACGAAGGGGGCGGCTGCCGATGGGGTGGCGCGATTTCGTGCCCGACGTGGTGGAAGACGCGGGCGAGGACCTGGTCGAGGGCCTCGGCGACGGCGCCGAGTGGCTGGGCGACAAGTCCGCGGACCTGGTCGAGAAGGCGGGTTGGGACAGCGGCGCCGACTGGCTGCGCGAGAAGAGCCGTTCGCTGGCCAACCAGATGGGTGCGGACGTCGCCGAGTTGGAGCTCGACGAGACCGACGACCCGAAGAAGCTGGTGTACGGCAGCGTGCCGGCGATCCGGGGCGCCGCGAAGAGCCTGTCCGGCTTCCAGACGCACTTCGACCAGGTGGGCAACGGGCTCAAGGGCCTGGACTCCTCCGCCATCAAGGGCGAGTCGGCGCGGGCGTTCGGGGAGGCGTCCGCGAAGCAGCCGCCGAAGTGGTTCAAGGCCGCCGACGCCTTCGAGAAGGCGGCCGGCGCCCTGACGGCGTTCGCGGACACCGTGGAGTGGGCGCAGGGCCAGGCCGCCGAGGCGCTCGCGGAGTACGAGGCCGCGAAGAAGGCCTCCGAGGACGCCCGGGCCGACTACAACAAGCGCGTCGACGCCTACAACACGGCGCTCAAGGGCGGCAAGGACGACCTGCCCGAGCGGCCGTCCGGCTTCACCGACCCCGGCGAGTCCGCCCTCAAGGGCGCGTACGAGAAGCTCACCGAGGCCCGCCGCCAGCGCAACGACGCCGCGAAGACCGCGCACACCGCGATCGCCGCCGCCCGCGACACGGCCCCGCCGAAGCCCTCGTACGGCGAGCAGCTCGAAGACGGCTTCGTCGGCATGCAGATCGACGCCAACCACGTCGTGGGCGGGGTCGTCAAGGGCACCGCCGGACTCCTCAACTTCGCCCGCTCGGTCAACCCCACCGACCCGTACAATCTCACCCACCCCGCCGAGTACCTCACCGGCCTCAACTCGACCGCCGCGGGCCTGGTGACCGCCGTCAACGACCCGGTCGGCACGGCGAGGACGATGGTCGACGACTTCATGAAGGACCCGGGGGAGGGCATCGGCAAGCTCATCCCCGAACTCGTCGGCACCAAGGGCCTCGGCGCCCTCAAGGAAGGCGCCGGCATCGCCCGCGCCGCCCGCCTCGCGGACGACGTCCCCGGACCCGCGCGCGCCGCGGAGAAGGCCGCCGACCGCCCCCACTCCCACACCCGGCACGACCAGCCCGACGCCGAGCGCAAGTGCGACGGCACCGACCCCGTCGACCTCGCCACCGGCCGGATGTTCCTGCCGCAGACCGACGTGGTCCTGCCCGGCACGCTGCCGCTCGCCTTCACCCGGCGCGCGGAGTCCGGCTACCGCGCCGGCCGCTGGTTCGGCCCCACCTGGGCCAGCACCGTCGACCAGCACCTGGAGATCGACGCCGAAGGGGTCGTCCTCGTCACCGACGACGGACTGATCCTTCCCTACCCCCACCCGGCCCCCGGCGTCCCCGTGTACGCGCCCAGGGGCCCGCGCCGGCCCCTGGCCCGGACCCCCGACGGCGACTACACCCTCACCGACCCGGAGACGGGACGGGTCCACCACTTCGACGCGGACGGACGGATCGAGCAGATCACCGACCGCAACGGCAACTTCGCACAGTTCGCGTACGACCACGCGGGCGCCCCCACCGGCATCCACCACAGCGGCGGCTACCACCTGCTGCTGGAGACCTCCGAGGGCCGGGTCACCGCGCTCTCGCTGGCCGACGGCGGCCGCCTCCTCGACTACGGCTACACCGACGGTCACCTCACCGAGGTCGTGAACTCCTCAGGCCTGCCCCTGCGTTTCGCGTACGACGACCGGGCCCGGATCACCTCCTGGACCGACACCAACGGCAGCCGTTACGACTACGCCTACGACGACGAGGACCGCTGCACGGCGGAAGGCGGTGCCGCCGGCCACTACGCCCTGACCCTCTCCTACGGCGCCACCGACCCGGCCACCGGCCACCGCGTGACCACCACCACGACGGCCGCCGGACAGGTCCGCCGCTACACCGTCGACGAGCGCTGTCGGATCGTGTCCGAGACCGGCGCGACGGGGGCGGTCACCCGTTCCGCGTACGACCGCCGGGACCGGCTCGTCTCCCGCACCGATCCGCTCGGGCGCACCACCCGGTTCCACCGGGACGAGCACGGCCGGCTGACCCGGGTGGTCCGGCCCGACGGCCGCGAACTCACCACCCGGTACGACGAGCAGGGCCGGCCGGAGCTGCAGACCAGGGCCGACCGCACCACCTGGCGCCACACCTACGACGAGCACGGCAACCGCCTGACCCTCACCAACCCGGCCGGCGCGACCACCCGCTACACCTACGACGAGCACGGCCACCTCACCGCCGTCACCGACGCGCTCGGCGGCACCACCCGGATCCGCAACGACCGCGCCGGACTCCCCGTCGAGATCACCGACCCGCTGGGCGCGGTCACCCGCTACGAGCGCGACGCGTTCGGCCGGGCGGTGCGCGTCACCGACGCCCTCGGCCGGACCACCGGGCTGGCCTGGACCCGCGAGGGCCGCCCGGCGCGCCGCACCGAGCCGGACGGCGCGTACCAGGAGTGGACCTACGACGGCGAGGGCAACTGCCTCACCCACCGGGACGCGGCCGGCGGCCTGACCTCGTTCTCCTACGGTCACTTCGACGTCCTGGCCGGCCGCACCGACCCCGACGGCGCCCACCACGCCTTCGCCCGCGACGCCGAACTGCGCCTCACCGAGGTGACCGGCCCGCAGGGCCGCTGGACGTACACCTACGACCCGGCCGGCCTGCCCGCGACCGAGACCGACTACGACGGCCGCACCGTCATCTACGAGCACGACGCAGCCGGTCGCCTGACCGCGCGCACCGACCCCGCCGGCCGCACCACCCGCTTCGCCTACGACGAGCTGGACCGGCGCGTCGAACGCGAGGTCGACGGCAGCGTCACCCGCTACGAGTACGACGCGTCCGACCGCCTCGCCGCCGTCACCGGACCGACGTCCCGCATCGTCTACGTGCGCGACCGGACCGGCCGGATCCGCTCCGAGACCGTCGACGGCCGGACCCTGCACCGCACGTACGACGCCCTCGGCCGGGTCGCCTCCCGCACCACGCCGTCGGGCGCCGTGAGCACGTGGACGTACGACGGAGCGGGCCGCCGCGCCTCGCTCACGGCCGGCGACCGCCGCGTCGACTTCGACCGTGACGCCCTCGGTCACGAGACGGCCCTGCGCACCGGCGCCCTCGTGGTGGAGACCGCGCGCGACGAACTCGGCCGCGTCCTGGACCAGCGGGTCGGCACCACCGGGGGACGCACCCTGCAGCGGCGCGGCTACCAGTACCGGTCGGACGGCGTCCCGCTGGCCGTCGACGACCTCCTCGGCGGCGAGCGGCGCTTCGACCTCGACCCGGTGGGCCGGGTCACCGCGGTCACCGCCGAGGGCTGGACCGAGCGCTACGCCTACGACACCGCCGGCAACGTCACCGAGGCGTCCTGGCCGGGCCACCACCCGGGCGGCGCCGAGGCCACCGGCACCCGCACCTACGCGGGCACCCGGATCGTCCGGGCCGGCTCCGTCCGCTACGAGCACGACGACCTGGGCCGGATGACGCTGCGCCGCAAGAGCCGCCCGTCGCGGCGGCCCGACACCTGGCGCTACGCGTGGGACGGCGAGGACCGTCTCACCGGGGTGACCACCCCCGACGGCACGGTCTGGCGCTACACCTACGACCCGCTGGGCCGCCGCAGCGGCAAGCAGCGACTGGCCGCCGACGGCGTCACCGTCGCGGAGCAGACCGTCTTCGTCTGGGACGGCACCACCCTCTGCGAGGAGCTCACCACCACCGCGGCCGGCCACCAGGTCGCCCTGACGTGGGACCACGACGGCCTGCGGCCGATCACACAGACGGAGCGGATGCTCGCCCCGGCCGGCGGTGCGCCCACCGGCGCGGGCACCCGCGGCACGGACCCCGAGGGCGCCGCCGTCGGACCGCTCGCCGGGACCACCGGCCCGCTGTCCCAGCGCGAGATCGACCGCCGGTTCTTCGCCGTCGTCACCGACCTCATCGGCACCCCGCTGGAACTCGTCGCCGAGGACGGGGAGATCGCCTGGCGCGCCCGCGCCACGACCTGGGGCAGCACCGGCTGGAATGCCGGGGCCACCGCCTACACGCCGCTGCGCTACCCGGGCCAGTACGCCGACCACGAGAGCGGTCTGCACTACAACCTCTTCCGCTACTACGACCCGGAGACGGCCCGCTACGCCACGGCGGACCCCCTCGGGCTGGCCCCCGCTCCGAACCCGTCGGCCTACGTCCTCAACCCGTTCGTCTGGTCCGACGCGCTCGGCCTGGCCCCCGATGCCTGCCCGAAGGTCGGGCGCTCCATGGAGGAGGCCAGGCAGCAGGCCCTGCGCGACGCGGGCATCCCGGAGGGCACCGAACCCTTCGACGTGAACGAGTGGACGCCGGCCCGCGGCCCGGAGTGGGCGGGCGGCAAGCAGATCCTGGGCCCCGACGGCAAGCCGATCTACTACACCGAGGAGTGGTACGAGCACCCCAACGGGGACATCGTCGTCTTCCAGGACCACTGGTTCGGCCACCAGACGCCCGGCGAGCCCGGCTACCAACCGCCCCACGTCCACGTGCGGCCGTACGATGACACCCGGAACGGGCAGATCCCGGGAGCCGAGGAGCACTACTACTATGACCTGGAGTGACCCGGTCCGATGACCTGGAGCGATCTCGTCGACAACCGGGCGGCCGTGTTCGACCCGCTGTACGACGACCTGCCGGCGCTGACCGGGGTGCGGCTGCGGTCGGTGCACCTGGACGGGTGGGCGCCCACCGTCACCCTCCGCCTCGACCTGCCCGGCTTCGCCGACCGCTGGGAGGGGCAGCCCGCCGACACCGTGCAGTGCCACCTGCAGTTCTCCCACGTCGAGGACCTCGAGATGGACGGCTGGCAGCCGCCCGCCACCGTGGACTTCGGCTTCGAGGAACTGCCCGGGCACCGGCTGGCCGTGCGGGCCGCCGGTGCCGGCGTGCTGCTGCGCTTCACGGCGAACGCGTCCGTGCTCGCCGGGCACCTCAGCGCGTTCACGCGTGCCGCGGACGGCGGGGACGGGGGCCCGCACCAGTTCGTGCGCCGGCTCGACGCCCGCCTCCACCGCACCGTTCCGCCCACGACCGCGAAGACGTTCTATGAGCACCTCTGACCCCGCCGCCCACCCCGACGTGCGGGCGGCGCTCGCCGCGCTGCACGAGCTGTACGCGACCCCGCCGGCGCTCGGCGACTGCCTGATGTTCTCCGCGCACGTCGACGAGCGCGACGTGTCGGTGACCCTCGCCTTCGAGACCCGGCAGCTGCCCGACCGGCCCCGGCCGGAGTGGGGCGGGAAGCCGTACAACACGTTCGTCTTCTCGCTGGTGTTCGGCGGCGCGGCGGGACTGCGCGTGCACGGGCTGCTCGCCGACGAGCGGCGCGAGGTCTCCCTCGAACCGCTCCCGGACGGCCGGCTCGCGGTGTCGGTCGTCGGCCCCCACCGGTCGCTGACGTTCACCGCGGCGACCCTCGCGCTCGCCGACCCCGCCGTCCGGCTGTCGGGCGGGGTCTGACGCCGGCCGCCGGGCGCCGACATCCCGACGCGCGGGTCGCAGTACGCGTGCCCACGGGCCTACCTATCGACTGCACGGACTGTGCCTGCCACCCCTACCTCGGTGATCGGCCGGCCTGACCAACACCCCTTTCACGAACTCACGCGAAGGAGGACTACCGCGCATCGAAGGCAACCCATGTGTTCCCCGGCAGCTCAGGCTTCCCAGGCACCGGTCGCCGCTCCTCGGTCCAGGCCTCGCCCGCGACTTCGGAAGCGACGTGACGCCAGAAGCGTGCCGCGCCCGCGTTCTCCTCCTGAAAAGCGATCTCCCATCGGCCAGGGTGCGCGGCCAGGACGGCCTGCACCGCTCGCAACCCGAGGCCCGACCGGCGTGCCCCACGCACCACGAAGAAGCTGTTCAGCACGCGCACCTCGCTGTCCAGCGCGCGTACGAACGCAAAGCCGACCGGCCGGTCGCCAGACCATACGAGATACGCCGACCAGGTGGGGTCGCCGATCGCCGACTCCAGCCACTCGCGGCGGTATGTTCCATCCGGGTTCGGCAGGACGCCCCAGAACTCCGACAGGTCGTGCAGGAAGAGCGGCCAGAGTCGTTCCAGGACGTCGCGGTCCTCGGCGCCCGCTCTGCGGACAACAAGGTCTGCCATCTGATCCTCCTCGAGAACGCGAGAAGCCTTACGGCAGACCGGAAGGCTTCGAACTGTCGAGCCGTCCACCTGCACCCCTCCACGAGCTGACGCGGCACAGCACTAGGACGTGCGGGCCAGGCCCCAGACGCGGAACTCCGTGCCGCCGTCGTGCATCCGCGCGCGCTCGGTGAAGCCCAGGCGGGGCGGGATCGCGGCGCTGGCGTGGTTGCCGGGCTCGTGGACGACGAGGAGCTGCTCGACGCCGGGCAGCCGGAAGGCCGCCCCGGTCAGGGCGCGCGCGGCCCGGACCGCCACGCCCCGGCCCGTGGCGGCGGGGTGGAGCCAGTAGCCGATCTCGAACGCGTCGGCGGGCGTGTCCTCGTGCCGGTGGAGCCCGCAGGCCCCGACGAGCGCGCCGTCGAGCACGACGGCGTACGCGAACTCCTCGCCCGCCTCCCAGCGTTCGTCCCGCACCGCGAGGAACTCGGCGGTGCGCGCGGGGCTGTGGTCCTCGACCCAGTCCAGCCACGGCCGCAGGTGGTCGAGGGACTCGTCGATGACCCGGTGCAACTCCGGGAGGTCCGCCTCGCCCTCGAAGCGGCGGAGGACGAGGGTGTCGTCGACCGTGATGACGTGCGGGGGCTGCTGTGCAGGGAGATCCATACGGCGAGCATCGTCCGCCGCGTGGCCCTCCGGCAAGCGGCTTTCCGCTTTCCCGCCGAGGTGCGCCCCGCCGCCCACCGGTGTGCCCCCCGGATCCGCCCCGCCCGCGGCGAGGGCGGATCCGGGGGCGGACCGGACGCCGCTCAGCGGACGGCGGTCAGGACGCGGCTGTTGCCGTACTGCCAGACCGTGCCGACGTGCCGGAAGCCGGCCTCGCGGAGCAGGGCGACGTGGGCCGAGACGGGCAGGTCGTTGCCCTCGCACGGCGGGTGGGCGGAGTCCGTGTCGCAGGTCAGGAACGGCGCCAGCTCCGGGTCCGCGGCCGCGCCGGACCACCAGGACTGCCAGTCCTCGTGGGTGAAGGACAGGTTGCGCTCGGCGTGGCGGCGGCCGACGTCCAGGGCCAGCTCGCGCAGGAAGGCGGAGTCGGGGCCGATGTGGTCGCCGTTGACGAGGACCCCACCGGGCCGCAGCTGCCCGGCCAGCTCCCGGTACACCCCGCGCAGCGCGGACTCGCTCAGGTAGTGCAGCGCCGTGGCGGACACCACCGCGTCCACCGGGCGGTCCAGTTCGAGTTCGGCCAGCCAGCCCGGCGCGCCGATCAGCGCCCGTACGTACCGCACGCGGTCGCCGTAGTGGGCCCGGCCCAGTTCCAGCAGCAGGGGATCGGCGTCCACCGCCAGCACCTCGGCGCCGGGCAGCCGGTCGGCCAGGAGCGCGGCCAGGGCCCCCGGTCCGCTGCCGAGGTCGAGCACGAGCGGAGCGGGCCGGTCCAGCGCGATGTGCTCCACGACGTCCGCGATGACCGTGAACCGCTCCTCCCGGTCGACCGCGTACCGCTGCTGCTGGCACTCCCAGCGCTCCACCCAGTGCCCGGCCGTCACCGCACTCACCTGCATAGTGAAAATCATTGCAGCTTGGCGAGGGACTCCAGCAACTTCTCCACCTCTTCGAGTGTGTTGTACACGTGGAGGCTGACGCGCACCGACCCCTCCCGTACACTCCGCCCGGCCTGGCAGTGGTCGTCGGAGCGCACCATGAAGCCTTCGCTGAACAGCACGAACCCCAGGTCCTGCGAGCCGATCCCGTGGTGCCGGAAGGTCGCGATGCTGCCCCGCCGCTGCACGGGGGAGTCCGCCGCGAGACTGGTCGTGCAGCCGAGCACCTCGTACGCCGGCAGCCGGCTCAGGCCGTCGGTCAGCACGGCCGTCAGCGCGGTCGTCCAGCGGCTGATCCGCCCGACGTCGGCGTCCGCCAGCCAGTCCAGCGCGGCCGCCAGGCTCGCGATGCCCGCGGTGTTGGGCGTACCGGGCCAGCCACCGGGGCGGAACGCGGGTCCGCGTCGGCCCCGCGCCCACACCGCCCCCGTCCCGGGCAGGGCGAGGGCCTTGTGTCCGGAGAACACCAGGAAGTCCACGTCCAGACCGGCGAGGGACACCGGCTGGTGGCCCACGCTCTGCGCCGCGTCCAGGCAGATCACCACGTCCGGTCCGACCGCCTCGCGGATGCGGTGCACGTTCATGTCGGCGCCGTAGACGTGGTGCACGTGCGTGGCGGCCACGAACCGGGTGCGGGGCCCGACGATCCGGCCGAGCGCCGCCGGGTCGTAGTCGCCGGACCCGGCCTGGCAGGGCAGCTCGTGCACGGTGATCCGCACCCCCTGCCGGGCCAGCAGGTCGCGGGCCTCCTGCCACGGCACCAGGTTCGCCCGGTGGTCGCCGTACGGGACGACGATCTCGTCGCCGTCCGCGAGCAGGTCCGGCAGCCAGTCCCGGGCGACGGTGCGCAGGCCCTCCGAGGCGCCGCTGGTGAAGTGCACCGTGGAACGCTCCGGATCCGGGTCGCCGAGGAACCGCTTGACCCGGTCGCGGGTGGCCGCCACCAGGGCGGTCGTGGCGTTCGCCCACGGGTAGGAGCCGCGGCCGGAGTTCGCGTTGGAGGTGGTCAGGTACGCGTGGACGGCGTCCAGCACGGCCCGCGGCTTCTGCGCGGTCGCGGCGCTGTCCAGGTAGGCGGGGCCCGGCACCCCGGTCGGCGCCCCCGCGCCCCCGTCGGCCCCCGCCACGATCGGGAACTGGGCGCGCAACGGGAGCTGCCACGCGGCCAGGGCGGCCAGTTCGGCGCGCGGATCGGGCACCTGTACCGGGGCGGTCGTCGGACCCGTCGCAGGACCGGTCGGACCGGTCCTCGGGACGGTCGCCGGGTCGGTCGTCGGGCGGTTCGTCGGGCCGGCCGTCGGGCGGTTCGTCCGGTCGGGCGTCCGGTCGGGCGTCCGGTCGGGCGTCGGGTCGGGCGTCGGGTCGGCCATCAGTCGCGCACCAGCGGGGCGCCGGCGTCCCGCCAGGCGACGATGCCGCCCGCGAGGCTGCGCACGTCCGGATGGCCCATACGGGTGAGGAGGGCCGCGTACCGCAGCGACTGCTCCCCGACCGGGCAGGCCAGCAGCACCGGCCGGCTGGTGCTGAACGGCATTCCGCCCCGGACGAGTTCGGCGAACAGCTCGTCGACGATGTTCAGCGAGCCGTCGATGTGCAGCGCCCCGTACGCGAACGGGCCGCGCAGGTCCACCACCAGCGGCTGCCCCGACTCGGTCCACTTGCGCGCCTCGTCCACCTCCACCGTCCTCGCGGCTGCCAGCTCGGCCGCGGTGACGGTGGCCACGGAGTTCCGTACGGCCGGCCGCCCGAGCAGCTCGGGCCGGCGCGCCCGTACGTAGCTGAGGTAGCTCTCCGTCCGGTCGCACACCACGAACACCGCTGTCCGACGCTCCGTCAACTCGGCGTCCACCGGGCGGAGATGGCGCACCGCACCGAAGTAGGCGGCCCCACCGGTCGGCCCGGACAGCAGCCCGCACCGGCGCAGCAGCACCAGCATGCCGTCCAGCGCCTCGTCCGAACCCACCGGCTCGATCGCGTCGTACACCGCCGGGTCGAAAAGGCCCACCTCCCGCACCTCGTCCGCGGTGCGGATGCCCGGGATGAAGTCCGCCTTCCCGCCCACCAGGCCGATCACGCGCACCCCCGGGTCGTGGGCGCGCAGCGCGCGGGCCACCCCGGACGAGGACCCGGCGGTGCCCACGCAGGCGACGAGGTAGTCGGGTGCCCGGCCGTCCAGGTCCGCGATGATCTCCGGCCCGGTACCCGCCGCGTGGGCATCGGCGTTGAGCGGGTTGAAGTACTGGTCGGTGTGCAGGTGGACGCCGCCGGGTTCGCCGAGCCGCTGGTGGAACACGGTCAGCGGATCGGCCGTGTCGGTCGGGTCGAGGCACTCGCTCTGGCCGGGCAGCTCCTCGATCTCGGCGCCGAGCAGGAGCAGCAGGTCCTTGATCTCCGGCACCCGCATGCGGTTCGTCACGCTCTTGAACGGCAGCCCGTGCAGGCCGGCGATCAGCGCGAGGGCCTTGGCGGTGTTGCCGCTCGACAGCTCGACCACCGTCTCGCCGCGGTCCGCGGCGCCGGCGAGCCGGTCGCGCACCATGTTCCAGGCGGCGCGGTCCTTGAGCGAGCCGAAGGGGTTGAGCATCTCCAGCTTGGCGTAGAGGTCGATGTTCCTCAGTCCGTGCACCCGCGGATCGATGCGCACCAGCGGGGTGTTGCCGATGGCCTCGGTGATGCTGTCGTACCTCACGCCCTTCAAACCCCCGTCTCCGTGGTCGGCCAGTACTGCTCGTCGAGGCACCAGCGCCAGGCTCCGTCCTCCTTCCCGCCCCGGTGGTCCGTTCCTCCGTCGTCCGATTCCCGGCCGTCCGTTCCCGCGAGGGCCCGGGCCGGTGTGACCGCGACCTTGCGGGCCACGGGTTGCCGTTGGGCCCGGGTGGCGGTGAAGTCCATGCAGTAGGCCGCGGTGTTGGGGAAGGCGAGGAGGTCCCCGGGGTGCGGCAGCCGGGGCAGGAAGACGGTCCGGCGGGTGATCAGATCGGCCTCCAGGCAGAGGTTGCCCATGAGGTGGACGCCCACCGGCGGTCCTGCCGGGGCGGTCCGGTCGGCCGCGGCGGCCCGGTCCGCCGGGTCGTACGGGGCCTCCCGGCCGGACGGGGTCCGTCCGCGCGGGACCAGAACCGGGTCGACCAGGACGCCGTGGTCCTCCAGCCCGACGTCCCCCGCGTTCAGCGCCAGGCGCACCCACGGCGGTCCCGCGCCGTCGGTACGCACCTCCAGCACCCGGCCGAGGGTGAACCCGCACTGGTCGGCCAGGGCCCGGCCGGGCTCGGCGTACAGGTCGCACAGGCTCTCCAGCAACAGCGTGCCCAGCGGGCGGCCCAGGGAGGGCGCCGGGTGGGACAGCAACTCGTCGAGGTAGGCCGCTCCGGCGGCGGAGCGGTGCGCGGGGTACAGCGCGAGCGCCCCTTTGAGGGTGCCGTTCTCGGCGCGCAGCCCGTAGCCGTGCCCGCCCCAGGTGAGCGGCGGCCGGCGGC
Organism: Streptomyces sp. NPDC093225; assembly: GCF_044753805.1. Taxonomy (NCBI): domain Bacteria; kingdom Bacillati; phylum Actinomycetota; class Actinomycetes; order Kitasatosporales; family Streptomycetaceae; genus Streptomyces; species Streptomyces sp. NPDC093225. The sequence continues at coordinate 79,025 of NZ_JBIVNX010000028.1, read as the reverse complement.
CCAGGGCGGCGTCGGTCAGGGCGGTGGTGTAGCGCTCCCACTGGGCGGCGTGGGCCAGGTAGCTGATGCCGAAGCCGCCGCCCACGTCCACGGCGCGCGGCCGGAAGTCCCGTAACCGCAGCTCCTCCAGGGCCCGCAGGCACCCCTCCAGCGCCACCGCCTTCTCGTCCTGGCTCGTGGTGTCGAGGTGGTAGCCGACGCCGACCGGGTCCAGGGCGTCCCGCTCCCTGTCCAGCAGGTCCAGCAGGGACCCGAGCGCCTTGACCGAGGTGCCGAAGCGGCTGCGCCGGGACAGGGTGCGGGGCCCCGTCGTCTCGAACTCCGAGAGCCGCACCAGGACGCGCAGGCGGGGGAGCCCGTACCTGCGCACCAGGCGGGCCGCGTGCTCCAGCTCGCCGGGCCCGTCGGCGCCCAGCGTCACGCCGGAGCGCGCGGCGAGCCAGAGGAACGCGGGGTCCTTCGGGCCGGTAGCCAGGATCCGGTCGGGGGTGAAGCCGGCGCCCAGGGCGTGCTGCAGCTCCGCCAGGGAGGCGGCGTCCAGACCGGTGGCGGCGGTCGCCGCGCCGGGGGCGCCGCGGGGGCCGGGCGGGGAGCCGGGGCCCGGTCCGGGTCCCGGTCCGGGGCCCGTTCGGGGCTCCGGGCCGGGGACCGGGTCGGTGCTCGGTGCGGTGTCCGTCGCCGCCAGGTGGCGCAGCAGGCTGCTGGAGCCGGTGGTCTTGTGGGCGAGGAAGATCCGGCCCGCCAGTCGGTGGCGGCGCAGCACGGCGCCGAAGGCGGCGGCGTTCCGCCCGATCTCCCCGGGCAGGACGACGTTGAGCGGCGACCCCAGGGCCTCGACGAGGGAGTGCAGGAACGCCCCGGAACGCAGCAGGGCCGCCGGGACCGGGCTGAGCCGGGGCTCCAGGTACAGCGGGGCGTCGCTCATGCAGGCCGTCCCCTCTCGACGGAGTACCGACGATGCGGGCCGACGGCGGGCGCGGACCGCGGGTGCGGGCCACTGGTACGGACCCCGGGCAGCGGCCCCGTGATCCGCGATCATCCGTACGGCTCCGGCCATCATCGCTCGCTTCGTGCGGTACCTCCAGGGGGCACGGGTGCACGGGGGGCGGACGGCGCGCGGGCCGCCGTAACCCGCGTGGCGGGTGGGGCCGTTCGCGTGGCCGGGGACGGTCGGGGCGGTGGGGAGAGGGCCGGGAGGGGAGGGGCCTGGACGGGTCAGAGGACCAGGCTCATCAGGACGTCGTCGCGGTCGTCCCCGGGGGCCACCCGCAGCGCCCCGGGCCAGCGCCCGACCTCCACCCAGCCCAGCCGCCGGTAGAACCCCTCCAACCCGCACCCGGACCGTGCGCTCAGCTGGAGCCGTTCGAGCCCCATATCGGTGCGGGCCAGCTCGGCGACCCGCGTCATCAGGGCCGCGCCGACGCCCCGGCCGCGGAACCGCGGATGGGTCTGGACGTGGTTGACCACCCCGCAGTGGGCCACCAGCGGGTGTGGATCCCGGCGTACGACCAGCCAGCCCGCGAGCTCCCCGGCACGGCGCGCCACCAGCAGCCGGCACCGCTCGGGGTCCAGCCCCGCGACCAGCTCCGCCACGGTGGGGGCCACCTGGGCGGCGGTGACGGGAGGCATCGGGAGGCTGGGGGCGACCACCGCGCCCCCGGCGTTGAGGACGTCCGCCCAACAGGAGGCCAGCTCCCGCGGGACGTCGGCCGGGACGGAGTCGGCGCGGGTGAACTGCTGCGCGTGCATGCCCCCAGCCTCCCAGAACGCCCGCCCTCCCGGGCTCCGCGGCACCGGCCGCCGGCGAGGTACGTTGGATCCGTGGGACGGAGCGAGGAGGCACCGTGACCGAGCGCAAGCCGCCGGGCGTCGGCTTCGAGACCTGGGTGGAGCGGCAGATCCGCGAGGCGGCCGAGAAGGGCGCCTTCGAGGACCTGCCGGGATACGGCAAGCCGCTCGCCTCGCTGGAGGCCCCGTACGACGAGATGTGGTGGATCAGGGAGAAGATGCACCGCGAGGGCTTCGGCGTGCTCCCGCCCGCGCTGGCGCTGCGCAAGGAGGCGGAGGACGCGCGCGAGGCGGTGCGCGCGGCCCGGACCGAGCGACGGGTGCGGGAGGTCCTCACGGAGGTCAACGAGAAGATCCGCGCGGCACTGCGCCGGCCGCCGCCCGGCCCGCCGCTGCGCCTGACCGAGTTCGACGTGGAGGCCGAGGTGCGGGCCTGGCGGGCCGCCCGCGACGGCTGACCGCGGGCGACCGCCGCGCCCCGGCGCCTCAGGCCAGGACGCCCGCTATGCCCCGGGCCACGCAGTCGACCCGGTCCGTCGGCAGGCCGGCGATGTTGATGCGGCCCGTGGTCGTGCCGTAGATGGCGAACTCGTCGCGCAGCCGCAGCATCTGTTGGGCCGTGAGGGGCAGCATCGAGAACATGCCCTTCTGCTGGGCGAGCGTCGCGGCCTCCTCGGTGTGCCCCAACACCGTGAGCCGGCCGGCGAGTTCGGTGCGGTTGACCTCGATCCGCCCCCGCATGCCGTCCAGTTCGGCCTGCCAGAGCGTGCGCAGACCCGGGTCCTCCAGGACGGCCGTCACGACGGCCGCACCGTGCTCGGGCGGCATCGAGTACAGGGTGCGCGCCGCGTTCTGCAGCGCGGCCTCGGCGTGCCGGGCCGACTGCCGGGAGCCGCCGACGACGATCGCGCAGCCGGTGCGGTCGTTGTAGAGGCCGAAGTTCTTCGAGCAGCTGATCGCGATCAGCAGCTCCGGCACCCGGTCCGCCAGCAGCCGGGTCGCCGCCAGGTCCGCCTCCAGCCCGTCGCCGAGCCCGTGGTACGCCAGGTCGACGAACGGCACCCAGCCGTTGCGGCCCGCCAGCTCGGCCAGCGCGGCCCAGGCCTCCGCGGACGGGTCGGCGCCGGTGGGGTTGTGACAGCAGCCCTGGAGCAGGACGACGTCGTCGCGGCGCGCCTGCGCCAGGTCCCGCAGCATCGCCGCGCTGTCGGCCCGGCCCAGCGCGTCCACCCAGCCGTACGTGCGCACGGTGAGCCCGGCGGCCTCGAGGATCGGCCGGTGGTTGACGTACGCCGGGTCGCTGATCCACACCGTGGTGCCCGGGCGGGTCCGGCAGACCAGGTCCGCCAGCAGCCGCAGGGCGCCGCTGCCGGCCACGGTCTGCACGGCCACCGCGCGCTCGGCCGCCGAGCCGGAGCCCAGGACCAGCGAGAGCATCGCGCGGTTGAAGGCGAGGTTCCCGGAGAGCCCGCGGTACTCCTTCGAGGCGGACCGCTCCGCCAGGCGCAGCTCGGCCTCCCGCACGGCCGCCATGACCGGGGTGTCGCCCGTCTGGTCGCGGTACACGCCCAGCACCAGGTTGAGCCGCTCGGGCCGCGGGTCGAGGCCGTAGGCCTCGGTCAGGTCCCACAGCGGGTCGACGGGCGGCGGGAGGAGAAGCTCGAGCATCTGCGGCAACCTCGGGGGAGGGGGGACGGGAACGGGAGCGGGGCGGCGGCCGGCGCCTGTGGGGCGGGTGCCCGCGGTCAGGCGGTGGCGGGGCGGGGGCGGCGGTTGGCCAGGGCCACCCCCGCGGCGATCATCGGTACGCCGGCCAGCACGGCGGCGGTCGGCGACTCGCCCAGCAGCGGCACGGCGAGCAGTACCACCAGCACCGGGCTGAGGCTGCCGCCCACGGAGCTGCGCTCCGCGCCCAGCCGTCGGATGGCGAAGGCGTACAGCAGCCCCGCGCACAGGCCCACCCCGAGCCCCTGGACCACCAGGAACAGCGCGATGTCGGAGCCGGCGGCGGTCGCCAGGCCGGTGGGCAGCACCCCGGTCAGCACCAGTACGGCCATGACGGCGAGCGAGGGCAGGCACAGCAGCCCGATCGACCCGACGGGGTCGAGGGTGACCTCCTTGAGCCCGACCGTGTACAGGGCCCACAGGCCGCTGGCCACCAGCAGGATCCCGGAGCCGGCCAGCACGTGGCCGTTCAGGGGCAGGACGTACCGCCAGACCAGGGCCACCACGCCGAGCGCGATCAGGCCCAGGCCGACCGCCTGGCCGCCCCGGGGCAGGCCCCGGCCGGCGGCGACCATCAGGGCGGACACGAACAGCGGGACCATGCCGGGCACGATCGCGCCGACGAAGGCCGCCGAGGTCAGGGAGCCGCCGTACATCGCGGCCAGGAAGAAGGGCACGCCGGCGCCGCACACGATCTTGGCGGCGGCCGCCGGACGGACCGACGCGAACTGCCGGCGGCGCCGCCACAGGGCGGGGGCCAGGACGACGAGCGGGACGCCGAAGCGCAGCAGCGCCGCGTCGGCGGGCTTCAGGGACGAGGTGCTCAGGGCCCGGGCGCTGAGCGCGAAGGCGGCCCAGATCAGCACGGTCAGGGCCAGCGCGGCGACGCCCTGCGCCTGCGGGGAGAGGCGACCGGGACGCCCGGCGGGGGCGACCCCCACCGTGCCGGCGGCCGGTACCGCCGGACCGCCCGCGACCGCCGTCGTCGGACCGTCGGCGACCGTCGGACCGTCGACGACCGCCGGACCGGCGGCGCCGTCACGCGACGCGCCCGCCACGCTGCTGACGCTGACCAAGGGGTGGCTCCTCCCGCTTCAAGGGGCCGGATCCGGCCACACCGCAACGCTAGACCGATCGTCGGGGCAGCCGATTGCCAGTTCTGCCTCCCAGGCATAGCTTGAGGGCAGAATCTGCCAAGGAATGCCCGGAGAACGGCGCGAAGCGCTCAGGAGTGGTCATGGACGCCATCGATCTGCAGATCATCCGCGAGTTGCAGGCCGACGGCCGGCTCTCCAACCAGGAGCTGGCCGACCGCGTCCGGCTCTCCCCGTCGCCCTGCCTGCGCCGCGTCCGGCGGCTGGAGGAGGCGGGCCTGATACGCGGCTACACGGCCATGGTCGACCAGTCCGCCTTCGGCCTGCCCATCACGGTCTTCGTCCGGATACGGCTGGAAAGGCACACGGGGGACGCGGTCCGCGTCTTCGAGGAGCACGTGGCCCGCATCGAGCACATCCAGGACTGCTACCTGATGGCCGGCAGCAGCGACTACCTGCTGCGCGTCGTGATCGAGAGCCTGGAGGCGTACGAGGCCCTGGTCCGGCACCGCATCCACGCCATCCCCGGCATCGCCTCGATCGAGTCCAGCTTCGCCTTCGGCAGCGTCAAGCAGTCGCGCGTCTACCCCGCTCCGGCGCGGTCCGTGCGTCCCTCCTGACGGCCGGGGGCGCGGGGGTGCCGTTGGTCCTGTCGGTCCGGTCCCGTAAGTCCCGTGGTGGTCCTCACACGTCCGGGTGTTCCGGCTCCGGAAGGGCCTGCTCCGACCAGATGATCTTGCCGTCGGCGGTGTAGCGGACGCCCCAGCGCAGGCTCAGCTGCGCCACCAGGAACAGGCCGCGCCCGCCCTCGTCCATCGACGCCGCGTACCGCAGGTGCGGGGACGTGCCGCTGCCGTCGAAGACCTCGCAGGTCAGCACCCGGTCGCGGAGCAGCCGGACCCGGACCGGCGCCGAGCCGTGCCGGATGGCGTTCGTGACGAGCTCGCTCAGCACCAGCTCCGTGCCGAACTCCAGGGCCGACAGCCCCCACTCCGCGAGCTTCGCCGCGGCCTTGGCCCGCAGGTCGCCCACCGAGCTCGGCTCGTGCGGCACGTCCCACTCCGCGACCCGGTCCGCCCCCAGCGTGCGGGTACGGGCCACCAGGACGGCCACGTCGTCCCGCGGCCGGGCGGGCAGCAGCGCGTCCAGCACCGCCGTGCACGTCTCGTCCGGGCTCGTGCCGGCGTGCGCCGCGGCCGCCGACAGCATCGCCAGCCCCTCGTCGATGTCACGGGCCCGGTCCTCGACCAGGCCGTCGGTGTACAGCACCAGCCGGCTGCCTTCGGGGAGCTCCAGCTCCGCCGTCTCGAACGGGAAGCCGCCCAGCCCCAGCGGGGCGCCGGCCGGCAGGTCCGGCAGGTGCGCGGAGCCGTCCGGGTACACCAGCACCGGTGGCAGGTGGCCCGCCCGGGAGAGCACGCACCGTCGCGAGACCGGGTCGTAGACGGCGTACAGGCACGTCGCCCCGGTCAGGCCGCCGGCCAGGCCCCGGGTCGGGCTGTCGAGGCCGGCGGCCGGGGCGGTCGGCCCCTCGCCGGGCTCCTCCACCTGGTCGATGCGCTGGACCAGGTCGTCCAGCCGGGCCAGCAGCTCGTCCGGCGGCAGGTCCAGGGCGGAGAAGTTGTGCACCGCGGTGCGCAGCCGGCCCATGGTCGCGGCCGCGTGCAGGCCGTGCCCGACCACGTCGCCGACGACCAGCGCCACCCGGCTGCCGGGCAGCGGGATCACGTCGAACCAGTCACCGCCGACCCCGGACTGGGCCGGCAGGTAGTGGTGTGCCACCTCCACGGCGCTCGTCTCGGGCAGGTCCCTCGGCAGCAGGCTGCGCTGGAGGGTGACGGCCAGGGCGTGCTCGCGGGTGTAGCGGCGAGCGTTGTCGATGGTCATCCCGGCCCGGGCGACCAGCTCCTCCGCCAGCGACAGGTCGTCGTCGTCGAAGGGCTCGGGCTTCTCCGAACGCCAGAAGTTCACGATGCCCAGCACCGCGCCGCGCGCCTTGAGCGGCGCGGTGATCAGGGAGTGGATGCCGTAGTCGATGATCGCCTGGGCCCGCGGCGGGTCCTGGACGAACCAGCCGGGGGCCTGCGAAAGGTCCGGCATCAGCTCGGCCCGTCCGCTGCTGAACCCGCGCGCCTGCGGGGTCGAGGGCAGGAAGCCGATCAGCCGGCCCCGCTCGTAGAGCGGGAAGTCGTCGCGGATGCCGGCCACGCCGGTGCGGCGCATCTCCGGCATGGTGGCGGTGGGCTCGTCGCCGCGCAGCACCGCCTCGGCGAGGTCCACGGTCACGAAGTCCGAGAAGCGCGGTACGGCGACGTCGGCCAGCTCCTGGGCGGTCTGCGCCACGTCCAGGGTGGTGCCGACGCCCAGCCCCACGTCGTACAGGAGCTTCAGCCGTCGGCGGGCCGCCTCGGCGCGGGTGCTCAGCACCCGCATCTCGGTCGAGTCGCGGATGGTGACCGCCACCCCGTCGGTCCGGCCGCCCGGGCCGCGCACGGTGGCCCGCTGGTTGATCACGAGGAGCCGGTCGCCCGCCTCGAACATCTCGTCGGTGGCGTCCCGGCCCGACAGCAGCAGTCCGGCCAGCGGTCCGTACAGGCCCGGGAGCTCGGCGACGGGCCGCCCCTCGGGGTCCGGCGGCAGCCCGAGGAGCCGCTTCGCCTCGTCGTTGGCCAGCAGCAGCGTGCCCTCGCCGTCGGTGATCAGCACGCCCTCGCGGACGGAGTGGAGCACCGCGTCGTGGTGCTCGTACATCTTCGTCATCTCGAGCGGCCCCAGACCGTGCGTCTGGCGGCTGAGCCGGCGGCTGATCAGGGCGGTGCCGACGGTGGCCAGCCCCATGCCCGCCGCGGCCGCGCCGAGGATGACGGGGAGCTGGCGGCCGGCCACGCCGGTGACGTTCTTGACGGTCAGGCCCGAGGAGACCAGCGCCACCACCTTGCCGTTCACGTCCTTGACCGGCACCGTGGCCTGGATCTCCCGGCCCAGCGGCCCCTGGACGCTCTCGGTGTACACCTTGCCGTCCAGCGACGGCTCGATGGTGCCCACGAACCGTTTGCCGATCAGGTCGGGGTGCGGGTGGGTGTAGCGGATGCCGTTGGTGTCCATGACCACGATGAAGTCCACCCCGGCGACCTTGCGGGTGGCCTCGGTGAGCGGCTGGAGGATCTTGGACGGATCGGAGGTGCGCAGCGCCGGGCGCAGCCCCAGGGAGTGGGCGAAGGTCTGGGCCACCGCCACCGAACGGGTGCGGGCCTCGCGGTCGCTGTCGTGGCGCGCCTGGAGCACGAGCGCCAGTACGGCGCCCGCGGCGAGCAGGGCCACGATCGCCACCTGCAGGACGAACACCTGTCCGGCCACGCTGCGCTGGCGAGCCGCCCTGGCGGAACCCTCCCGCGACCGGCGGCGCGCGCTCAGTGACCGCACCGAAGAACCCGGCACAGGCGGAAGGGATCGGTCACCCAATCGGTCACCCACCCTTTGTAGCACCGCTCCCTGTGAACGCTCGCGGAGCGCCGCGCGCGGACGACCCGGATAGTGTGATTTCGTGACGGGCGAAGCCTCCCGCGGAGCGGCCGGCCGGGACGACAGCGTGCCGACCGACGGCGGTTCCGTACGGGACAGCGGTGCCGCGCAGGCCGCGAACGGTGCTGCGCCGGACGACAGCGGTCCCGCGCCGGAAGTCGGCGGTCCTGCGCCGGACGACAGCGGTCCCGCGCGGGCCGACGGCGTTTCCGCGCCGGCCGGCAGGTCCCCCGCGCCCGACGACGACGGCGGCCGGGGCGGTGACCTGCGGCCCAGCACCGAGGCGAAGCACCCCAGCGGCCTGCTGGACATCCTCGGCATCGCCGCCGTGGTCCTCGACTCCGACGGCCGCATCGTCTTCTGGAGCCCGCAGGCCGAGGAACTCTTCGGCTACACCCCCGGCGAGGCCCTCGGCCGGTTCGCGGCCCGCCTGCTGGTCCACGAGGAGAACTTCCCGTTCGTCCTGCGCCTCTTCGCCACCGTGCTGGAGCAGGGCGACAGCTGGGCCGGCGCGTTCCCCGTCCGCCACAAGGACGGCACCACCCGTCTGGTCGAATTCCGCAACATGCGTCTGCTCGACGGCCTCGGCGACGTCTACGCGCTCGGCATCGCGGCCGACCACCAGACCGTGCGCCGCGTCGAGACCGACCTCGCCCTGTCCGAGCAACTGGTCTCGCAGTCGCCCATCGGCCTCGCCCTCATGGACACCGAACTGCGGTACGTCCTGGTCAACCCGGCCCTGGAGCGCATCAACGGCATACCGGCCGCCGACCACCTCGGCCGGCACGTCCGCGAGACCCTGCCCTTCCTCGACGTCGACACCATCGAGGCCGCGATGCGCCAGGTCCTCGAGACCGGCCGGCCGCTGCTCGACCAGTACGCCGTCGGCCGCACCCCCGCCGATCCCGGCAGCGAGCACGCCTGGTCGGTGTCCTTCTACCGGCTGGAGGGCCGCCAGGAACGGGTGCTGGGCGTGGCGATCTCGGTCGTCGACGTCACCGAACGCCACCGTGCCGCCCTCGAGGCCGACCGGGCCCGCCGGCGGCTGGCCCTGATCGCCGACGCCTCCGCCCGGGTCGGCACCACCCTGGAGGTCGACCGGACCGCCCACGAGCTCGCCGACGTCACCGTCCCCGAGCTCGCCGACATCACCACCGTCGACGTCCTCGACTCCGTGCTGTCCCTGCGCCGCCTGGGCGGCCCGGACAGCGGGCCCGAGCTGTTCCGCGCCCTCGCGGTCAAGGCGGCGTACCCCACCGAGGCCGAGTTCGCGCCCGACCGCGAGGGTGAACTCGCCATGTACGGGGCGGACCGCATCGTCACCCGCTGCGTGCACACCGGCCGCCCCGTCCTCGTCGCCCGCGCCGGAGCCGCCGACCTGGCCCGGATCGCCCGCAACGCCGAGGCCGCCGACCTGCTGGCCAGGGCGGGCGTCCACTCGTACCTCGCGGTCCCGCTGATCGCCCGCGGCGAGGTGCTCGGCACCCTCGGCCTCATCCGGGCCCGCAACCCGCTGCCCTTCGACGACGACGACGTCGTGCTCGCCGGGGAGCTGGCCGCCCGGGCCGCCGTCAGCATCGACAACGCCCGCTGGTACCAGAGCGTGCGCAACTCCGCCGTCACCCTCCAGCGCAGCCTGCTGCCGGCCGCCCCCTCGCACCCCGCCGCGCTCGAACTGGCCTCCCGCTACCAGCCCGCCCAGGCCTCCAACGAGGTCGGCGGCGACTGGTACGACGTCATCCCGCTGGTCGGCGACAAGACCGCCCTGGTGGTCGGCGACGTCATGGGCAGCGGCCTCGACGCGGCGGCCACCATGGGCCGGCTGCGCACCGCCACCCGGGCCTTCGCCGACCTCGACCTCGAACCCGCCGACGTACTGCGCCACCTCGACCGCATCACCGAGGGCCTGGAGCACTACCTCGCCACCTGCCTGTACGTCGTCCACGACCCCGCGCGCGGGCTGTGCCGGATCGCCAACGCCGGCCACATGCCACCCGCCCTCGTGCACGCCGAAGGCCCCGCCGAGCTGATCGAGCTGCCCACCGGCGCCCCGCTGGGCGTCGGTGGCATCCCGTTCGAGACCACCACCGTGCGCTTCCGCAGCGGTGACCAGCTCGTCCTCTACACCGACGGCCTCGTCGAGACCCGGCACGACCCCATCGACGAACGGCTCCAGGCGCTCGTCGACCTGCTGGACGACCCGGACCGCCCGCTCGAGGCCACCTGCGACCGGCTGCTGCGCGACCTGCGCAGCCCCGGCGACCCCGACGACGTGGCCCTGCTCATCGCCCGGGCCCGCGACCTGCCGACCGGGTCGCCCGGCCCGGGGAGGGGCGAGCGGTGACCGGCCCCGCGGACCGTCGACCGACCGGCCGCCACAACCCGCACCGGCGCCCCCGCCCGGTGCCCGGCGAGGGCTCCCGGGCCCGCAGCACGCTGGGCAGCGTCTCCGGGCAGGTCTTCGCCCTCGAGGCACTGATCGCGCTGGTGCTCATCGCCGCCGCCGTGCTCGCCCTGGTCCTCCAGGCCCGCTACGACGGCCTCCGCGACGCCCGGCACCGCTCGCTGGCCGCCGCCGAGGCCTTCGCCAACGCCCCCGGCCTCGAGGCGGCCCTCGAGTCCCCGGACCCCACCGCCGTCCTCCAGGCCCGGGCCGAGGCCGCCCGGCAGGCGGCGGGCGTGGACTTCATCGCCGTCATGACCAAGGACGGCATCCGCTACACCGACTCCGTGCCCGCCCTGATCGGCCAGCGGGCCAAGGGCGACCTGTCCCGGGCGGCGAACGGGGAGGCCTTCACCGAGCTCTTCGAGGGCAAGCCCAGCGACGCCGTCCGCGCCGTGGTCCCCGTACGCAACGTGCACGGCGTCGTCATCGGCCTGGTCGGCACCGGCATCGAGGTGCGCAACGTCTCCGACGCGGTCGGCGACCAACTGCCCGTCCTGCTCGGCGCGGCGGCCGGCGCCCTGGGCCTGGCCATCGTCGGCTCCGCGCTCGTCAGCCGGCGGCTGCGCCGGCAGACCCACGGCCTCGGACCGGTCGAGATGACCCGCATGAACGAGCACCACGAGGCCGTCCTGCACGCCGTCCGCGAGGGCGTCCTGATCGTCGACGCCGACCGCCGGCTGCTGCTCGCCAACGACGAGGCACGGCGGCTGCTGAACGTGCCCAAGGACGCCGAGCAGCGGCACGTCACCGAGATGGGCCTCGACCCCGGCATCGCCGACCTGCTCGCCTCCGGGCGCACCGCCACCGACGAGGTGCACCTGGCCGGCGACCGGCTGCTCGCCGTCAACGTCCGGCCGACCACCGACGGCAGCCACGGCCACCACACCGGCACCGTCATGACCCTGCGCGACACCACCGAGCTGGCGGCCCTCTCCGGCCGGGCCGAGGTGGCCCGCGGCCGGCTCCAGCTGCTGTACGAGGCCGGGGTGCGGATCGGCACCACCCTCGACGTGGTCAGGACGGCCGAGGAGCTCACCGAGGTGGCCGTACCGAGGTTCGCCGACTTCGTCACCGTCGAACTGCTCGACCCCGTGCTGCACGGCGAGGAGCCCACCGGGGTCCACACCGAGATGCGGCGCGCCGCGATGGGCGGGGTCCGCGACGACCAGCCGCTCCAGCCCGTGGGAGACCTGATCCGGTTCGTGGTCCCGACCACGCCCATGGCCGCCGCCCTGGAGAGCGGCCGCGCGGTCCTGGAGGCGGACCTCACCACCGCCCACGGCTGGCGGCTCCAGGACCCGCCGGGGGCGCAGGAGACCCTCGCCTACGGCATCCACTCCCTCATCTCGGTGCCGTTGCAGGCCCGCGGCGTGGTCCTGGGCATGGCCAACTTCTGGCGGGCCGGCGATTCCGGCCCCTTCGAGGAGGAGGACCAGTCCTTCGCCGAGGAGCTGGCCGCGCGGGCGGCCGTGGCCGTGGACAACGCCCGCCGCTACACGCGCGAGCACACCATGGCCCTCACCCTGCAGCGCAGCCTGCTGCCCCGGGGCCTGCCCGAGCAGAGCGCGGTGGAGGTGGCGTACCGGTACCTGCCGGCCCTGGCGGGGGTGGGCGGCGACTGGTTCGACGTCATCCCGCTGCCGGGGGCGCGGGTGGCGCTGGTGGTGGGCGACGTGGTCGGGCACGGCCTGCACGCGGCCGCGACCATGGGCCGGCTGCGGACGGCCGTGCACAACTTCTCCACCCTCGACCTACCGCCCGAGGAGTTGCTCGGGCACCTGGACGACCTGGTGGGCCGGATCGACCAGTACGAGGGCGCCGGGGCCCGCGCCGAGGGCGATCCGGACGGGCCGGAGACCGGTACCCCGGCCCCCGGTGCGCTGGCCATCACCGGCGCCACCTGCCTGTACGCCGTCTACGACCCGGCCTCCGGCCGGTGCGCGCTCGCCCGGGCCGGCCACCCCGGCCCCGCCGTGGTGCACCCCGACGGCTCCGTGGACTTCCCCGACCTGCCGGCCGGGCTGCCGCTGGGCCTGGGCGGCATGCCGTTCGAGGCCGGCGAGCTGCACCTGCCCGAGGGCAGCCGGCTGGTGCTCTTCACCGACGGCCTGCTGGAGAACCGCACCCGCGACCTCGACGCCGGCCTGGACCTGCTGCGCGGCGCCCTGTCCCGGGCCAGCCGCACGCCGGAGGAGACCTGCGGCGACGTCCTGGACGCGCTGCTCGCACCGGAACCGGGCGACGACGACATCGCGCTGCTGGTCGCCCGTACCCGGCTGCTGGAGGCGGACCGGGTCGCCGAATGGGACGTGCTGCCCGAGCCGGCCGAGGTGGCCCGGGTGCGCACCCGGGCCGCGGCCCGGCTCTCCGCGTGGGACCTGGACGAGATCGCCTTCACCACCGAGTTGATCCTCAGCGAGCTCGTCACCAACGCCATCCGGTACGGCGGCCAGCCCGTCCGGGTCCGCCTCATGCGCGACCGCACCCTGATCTGCGAGGTGTCCGACAGCAGCAGCACCTCCCCGCACCTGCGGTACGCGGCCACCACGGACGAGGGCGGGCGCGGGTTGTTCCTGGTGGCCCAGTTCGCGGAGCGGTGGGGCACGCGGTACACGGAGCGGGGGAAGGTCATCTGGGCGGAGCTGCCCCTGACGGCGGCGGAGCTGCCGGCGGCGGTGCCGATGGTGGATCTGGAGGGGTTGGACGGGGTGGAGGGGTTGGAGGGGTTTGACTGATTTTTGCTCTGGTGGTGCGTGGTCCGGGTGTGGGGCCAACGGTGTCGGGGTGGGGTCGCTCCGGTGTCGGCCGCCCCGTGGTGTGTGGGTCCCCTCGGCGCTTGACAGGGGCGGCCTGCAGGCCCTGCGGCAGGCCCACCCCAGGGGCAAGGGGCTTCGCCCTGGCCTTCGGCCACCCCTGGCCCGGCCCTGCCTCCGGTCCAGCCTGCCACCCCTGTCAAGCGCCTCCCCCACACACCACGGGCCGGCCTGACGGGGCTGCGTCGGGTGCGAGGTACGCGCCGCCGGCGGGGTCCGTCTCGGGCGGGATCGCGCCGGTGACGCGCAGGTCGGTGACCGTCGGTTCCTCGCGGACCGGGGCGCGGGCAATGTGCAGATCACCGCGACGGGCGTCCGCAGGTCAGTTCCTCGCGGACGGGGGCGCGGGGGAGTGGTGCCGGCGCTCATCGGGTGGCCGCCGCGGCGACGTGGCGGACGGTGAAGAGCATCGGCAGGGCGAAGCCGGCCACCTGGACCAGCGTCGCGGTCGTGGAGTGGCCCTGGCCGGCGTGGGCCAGGAGGGCGAGCACGGCGGCCGTACCGGCGAAGGCGGCGGTCCAGATGGTGGTGATGACGGTGTTCGCGCGGCGGAACGGCTTGAGTCCCCACACCTCTCGTGGGGTGGTGCGCTTGGCGATGCCCAGCGTGAACGGGCGGCCGACGAGCAGGGACACCCCCGCGATCAGGGCCAGCACGGCCGAGGACAGCGCCGCCGAGTACGAGTGGACGGCGGAGTGCGGGTCGGCGAGGGCCACGGCCGCCAGGGCCGCGAAGAAGGCCGCCGAGCCGAGTTCGACGACCAGGGCGTCGAAGCCCGTTCCGGCCCTGCGCTGCTGGACGACGAGCGCGACCGCCACCACGAGGGCGGCGAGCGAGGCCCACTGCCACTGGGCGGACGGGAAGACCGCGAAGACGATCCACGGGAGGAAGGTGCGTACGTACGACATGGCGGAAGCCCCTCGGTTCGGTCTTCGGATATTCCTGTTGTGACATGTCGAAAGTAGAAGCTCTGGGAGTGACATGTCAAGACTGGAAGGTAGAGTGGGGGCATGAGCCTTCGCCACGCCCTGCTCGGCCTGCTGTCCGAGCGCCCCGCCAGCGGGTACGACCTGCTCAAGACCTTCGAGACCTCGCTGGCCAACGCCTGGCCGGCCACGCAGAGCCAGATCTACACGGAGCTGACCAAGCTCGCGGACGCCGGACTGATCAGCGTCACCACCGAGGGACCGCGCGGCCGCAAGGAGTACGCGCTCACCGAGGAGGGGCTGGCCGAGCTGCGGCACTGGCTGACGGAGACCGCCCCGCAGCGCAACACCCGCAGCGACGTCCTGCTGAGGGTGTTCTTCCTCGGTGTCCTCACGCCGGAGGAGGCCCGCGGGTACCTCGGCCGGCTGGTCGAGATGTCGGAGCAGGGTGGCGAGCACCTGCGCGCGCTGGAGGCGTCCGCCGACTGGGGCGAGGACGGGTTGTCCGTATACGGCCGGATCGCTCTGGAGTACGGCCTGCGGTTCAACGCCATGCGGCGCGAGTGGGCCGAGTGGGCCGCGACGCAGCTCCGGTAGGCGCGGTGACCGGACCCGCGGGGGAGCGGGCGCGCGGGGCGGCGGCCGGAGCCCGGCCCTCCGGTGCCCGGATGAGAGACTGGGCGCGATGAACGAGACACCGCCGCGCGTACGCGCCGAGATCGACCTGGCCGCCGTACGGGGGAACGTGCGCGCACTGCGCGAGCGGGCTCCCCGGGCCGAGCTGATGGCCGTCGTCAAGGCGGACGCCTACGGTCACGGGGCCGTCCCCTGCGCGCGCGCCGCCCTCCGGGCCGGCGCGACCTGGCTCGGCACGGCCACCCCGCAGGAGGCCCTCGCCCTCCGCGCGGCCGGCATCACCACCCGCACCCTGTGCTGGCTCTGGACCCCCGGCGGCCCCTGGCGCGAGGCGATCGAGGCGGACCTCGACGTGGCCGTCTCCGGCATGTGGGCCCTCGGCGAGGTCCTCGCCGCCGCGCGGGCGAGCGGCCGTACCGCCCGTGTCCAGCTCAAGGCCGACACCGGCCTCGGCCGCAACGGCTGCCAGCCCGCCGACTGGCCCGAGCTCGTCCAGGCGGCGCTCGCCGCGCAGAGCGAGGGCGCGATCAAGGTCACCGGCCTGTGGTCGCACTTCGCCTGCGCCGACGAGCCCGGCCACCCGTCCATCGCCGCTCAGCTCGCGCTCTTCCGCGACATGGTGGGGTACGCGGAGAAGGAAGGCCTGGAGCCGGAGGTGAGGCACATCGCCAACTCGCCCGCGACGCTCACGCTCCCCGATTCGCACTTCGACCTCGTCCGCACCGGCCTCGCCGTGTACGGCGTCTCGCCCGCCCCCGAACTCGGCACGTCCGCCCAGCTCGGGCTGCGCCCCGCCATGTCCCTCAAGGCTTCGGTCGCCCTGGTCAAGGGCGTCCCGGCCGGTCACGGGGTGAGCTACGGCCACCACTACGTCACCGGGCACGAGACCAACCTGGCCCTGATCCCGGCCGGTTACGCCGACGGCGTCCCGCGGCACGCCTCCGGACGCGGTCCGGTGCTCGTGGGCGGCAAGGTGCGGACGGCGGCGGGGCGCGTGGCCATGGACCAGTTCGTGGTCGACCTCGGCACCGACACGGTGCGCACCGGCGACGAGGCCGTCCTGTTCGGGCCGGGCGACGCCGGGGAGCCCACCGCCGAGGACTGGGCCCAGGCCGCGGGCACCATCGCGTACGAGATCGTGACGCGCATCGGTCCCCGCGTCCCGCGCGTCTACCTCAACGAGGAACCCGCGTCCGGGTCCGCACCCGAAGCGACGTCCTGAACCTCCCGACGACCTGACCCTTCCCCGAGGTGGGTGCCGTGAGCGAGAACTGGCGCAAGGCCGGCCTGGCCGGTGCCGCGATCGGCGTCATAGCCGCCGGCGCGGCGGCCGGCGTGGCCGTGGAGCGGCTGACCGTCGGGCGCGGGGTGCGCCGGCAGGCGCGGTTGGCGCTCGACGCCGCCGGCCCGTACGGGTCGCTGCGCGGCACCCCGGGCCGGGTGCGCGCCGAGGACGGCACCGAGCTGTACTACGAGGTCGACGAGGCGCCCGAGCCCAAGCGCGGCCGGCTGCGGCGCAAGGCCGCGGCGGCGCCGACGGTGGTGTTCTGCCACGGCTACTGCCTCAGCCAGGACGCCTGGCACTTCCAGCGCGCCGCGCTGCGCGGGCTCGTCCGCACGGTCCACTGGGACCAGCGCAGCCACGGTCGTTCGGGGCGCGGGCTCGCCCAGGCCGACGGCGTACCCGTCAGCATCGACCAGCTCGGCCGCGACCTGGAGGCCGTCATCGGGGCGGCCGCGCCCGAGGGGCCGCTGGTGCTCGTGGGGCACTCCATGGGCGGTATGACGATCATGGCGTTGGGGCAGCAGTTCCCGGAGCTGGTCCGCGAGCGGGTGGTGGGCGTGGCCCTGGTCGGGACCTCCAGCGGGGGACTGGGGGAGGTCACGTACGGTCTGCCGGCGGCGAGCGTGCCGGTCGTACGGCGCGTGCTGCCGGGGGTGCTGCGCGCGCTCGGCGCCGAGGTGGACCTGGTGGAGCGGGGGCGGCGGGCGACCGCGGACCTGTTCGCCGGGATGATCAAGAAGTATTCGTTCGCGGGGAAGGACGTCGATCCGGCGGTGGCGCGGTTCGCCGAGCGGATGATCGAGAGCACCCCCATCGACGTGGTCGCGGAGTTCTACCCGGCCTTCCACGCCCACGACAAGACGGCGGCGCTGGAGGTGTTCGACGGGCTGCCGGTCCTGGTGCTGGCCGGTGACGAGGACCTGATCACCCCACTCGCGCACAGCGAGGTCATCGCGGGCCGGCTGCCGGAGGCCGAGCTGGCCGTCGTCCCCGAGGCCGGGCACCTGGTGATGCTGGAGCATCCGGAGACCGTCACCGGGCGGCTGACGGAGCTGCTGGCGCGGGCGGGCGTGCTGCCGGCAGCGGCTAACGTTGGCGCGTATGGAAGCACCGCACATCCGGCCCGCTGAGGCCGATGACCCCGTCACCGGGATGGAGCCGCTCACCGGGCCGGACCCCGAGCCCGCGCCCGCCGTGCGCGTCACCGTCGACTCCCCCGAGCGGATGCAGCGGCTCGGCCGTGCCCTCGCGGGCCTGCTGCGCCCCGGCGACCTCGTCCTCCTCACCGGCGAACTGGGGGCGGGCAAGACCACGCTGACCCGGGGTCTGGGCGAGGGGCTGGGCGTGCGCGGGGCCGTGACCTCGCCGACGTTCGTGATCGCCCGGGTGCACCCGTCGCTGGGCGACGGGCCGCCGCTGGTGCACGTCGACGCCTACCGGCTGGGCGGGGGGCTCGACGAGATGGAGGACCTGGACCTCGACGTCTCGCTGCCGGATTCGGTGGTCGTGGTGGAGTGGGGCGACGGGAAGGTCGAGGAGCTGTCGGACGACCGGCTGCACGTCGTCATCGCGCGGGCGGTCGGGCACGAGGAGGTCCTCGACGACGTGCGCGAGGTCGTCGTCACCGGTATCGGCGCCCGCTGGGACACGGCCGAACTGACGCTCCTCAAGGACGCGTAGGGCCCGGCCCGCGCTCGCTCCGCCCTGCCCTCGCGCGCCCTACGCGGCGGCTGCGGGTGGGGCGGGGCGGTCCGCGCGGGAGGGGTGCTCGGGGGCGTCCGGGGGGCCGGGGCGCACCGCCGGCTCGTCGGACGGCGGCGTCGAGACCGCGGTCGCGGCGGCGCAGGAGGCCAGCAGGTCCCGCATGGACAGTGTCGGGGGTACGGGGCGCGGCGGACGGCGGTGGGGGTGGTCTTCGTGCTCGCGCTGCGGTGCGGGCATGGTCGCCTCCTGTGCCCCGGAGAGCCGAGGTTAGGTATACCTAACCAGGTCGTGGATACCATGTCACCACGGGTGTGGGGCGCTGCGCAATATGTTGCCGACGAGTTGTCGGGAAAGAGTGCGGGCCGGTGGGCCCTGCGGGGCGACGTCCCCGGCGCTCCGCGCCGGGTGCGCTCGAACGCCGCGCGGGCGGGAGTTGCCCCGGGGCGCGCTTCGGACGCCGCGCGGGCCGGATCGGCGCCGGGGCGGAAGGCGAGCCTCGCCGGCGTTCGGGGCGCGGGGGCCGGGGCGGACGGCCGACGTCCGGGGCGGAGGCGCGGCGTCGGGGGGCGTCGAGCGGGTGGGGGGTACTCCGTCCGGGTGGAAGCCGGGTTACGGGACCACGACGACCTTCGACGAGACCGTCGCGAAGCTCCACATCGCGTCACCGTCGGCCCGCGTCATGCGGATGCCGCCCGTCTTCTGCCCGGCGTTCGGCGCCGGCAGCTTGCCGTCCAGCCGCGCGCTGAACCCGATCGCCACCCCGCCCACGCTGGTGAAACGCACGACGTGCTCGATCGGCACCCCGTCCGACCCCTGCACCTGCCCCGACCGCGAGGTCACGGCGTACGTGCCGGGCTTCGGGTGCACCGTCGAGGGCATCACCTCGAAGGTCCTCGGGGTCTTGGCGCCCGCGGCGACCAGCCAGACCCGCTTGCCGCCGACCGAGTAGACGACCCGCACGCCCGTGCCGGAGTCCGTGGGAAGGGCGTCGGGGTGCCGCTTGTCGGTGCCCGTGCCGGTACCGGTCGGGGCGTTCGGCTTGGGCTCGGTCCGTCCCGGCTGCTGCGGGGACGCGGCGCGCATCCGGGGCTCGCTGGCCTGGGCCTGGTAGGCGAGGAAACCGACGGCGGCGATCGCCGCGGCCGTGAGCCCGGCCACGATTCCCGAGCTGGTCCGTGCCACCCTGTCCCACCTTCGCGTTCACGCTCCGCCAATGCTTGGCCCGACGGTAGCAGCAGGGGCGCCGGACAGCGGGCCCGCCATGGCTCCCGCCCCGTGGTCGTAGGCTGTTCGCGTGCTCTTGCTCGCTGTGGATACCGCTACTCCCGCCGTCACCGTCGCCCTCCACGACGGCGAGTCCGTCGTCGCCGAGGCCAACCAGGTCGACGCCCGCCGCCACGGGGAGCTCCTGCTCCCCTCCGTCGACCGGGTCCTCGCCGAGGCGGGGCTGAAGCTCGACGCCGTCACCGGCATCGTCGTCGGCGTCGGCCCCGGCCCGTACACGGGCCTGCGGGTCGGCCTCGTGACCGCCGCGACCTTCGCGTCCGTGCTCGGCGTGCCGGTGCACGGCCTGTGCACCCTCGACGGTCTGGCGTACGCCGCCGGCCTGGAGGGCGGCATCGAAGGCCCCTTCGCCGTCGCCACCGACGCGCGCCGCAAGGAGGTCTACTGGGCCCGGTACGAGGACCCGCGCACCCGCGTCGGCGACCCCGCCGTGGACCGTCCGGCCGACATCGCCGACCAGGTCGCGGGCCTGCCCGCGGTCGGCGCCGGCGCGCTCCTCTACCCCGAGGTGTTCAAGGACCCGCGCGGTCCCGAGCACCAGTCCGCCGCCGCCCTGGCGGCGCTGGCGGCCGTGAAGCTCGCCGCCGGGGAGGAGTTCCTGCCCGCGCAGCCGCTGTACCTGCGCCGCCCGGACGCCCAGGTGCCCAAGAACTACAAGGTGGTCACCCCCAAGTGACCGGCGCACCGCAGGCACCGCACGCGCCGGACGCACCGGGAACGGCCGTGCTGCGCGAGATGCGCTGGTGGGACATCGCGCCGGTGCTGGAGCTGGAGCACGACCTCTTCCCGGAGGACGCCTGGTCCGCCGGGATGTTCTGGTCCGAGCTCGCCCACGCGCGCGGCCCGCACGCCACCCGCCGCTACCTCGTCGCGGAGGACGGTGGCCGCATCGTCGGGTACGCGGGCCTGGCCGCCGCCGGCGACCTGGCCGACGTCCAGACCATCGCCGCGGCCCGCGACCAGTGGGGCACCGGCCTCGGCGCCCGGCTGCTCACCGAACTCCTGCGCGCCGCGACCTCCTTCGAGTGCGCCGAGGTCCTGCTGGAGGTACGGGTGGACAACACCCGCGCCCAACGCCTGTACGAGCGCTTCGGCTTCGAGCCCCTCGGCTTCCGGCGCGGCTACTACCAGCCCGGCAACGTCGACGCCCTCGTGATGCGCCTGTCCGACCCCGCCCGATCCGTAAGTTCCGCTAGCTCCGTACGAAGTGAGACCCATGGCTGACGAACCGCTCGTCCTCGGCATCGAGACCTCCTGCGACGAGACCGGCGTCGGCATCGTCCGCGGCCACACCCTGCTCGCCGACGCCGTCGCCTCCAGCGTCGACGAGCACGCGCGCTTCGGCGGTGTCGTGCCCGAGGTCGCCTCCCGCGCGCACCTGGAGGCGATGGTCCCGACCATCGAGCGCGCCCTGAAGGAGGCCGGTGTCAGCGCCCGCGACCTCGACGGCGTCGCGGTCACCGCCGGCCCGGGCCTCGCGGGGGCGCTGCTGGTCGGCACCTCGGCGGCGAAGGCGTACGCGTACGCGCTCGGCAAGCCGCTGTACGGCGTGAACCACCTCGCCTCGCACATCTGCGTGGACCAGCTGGAGCACGGCGCGCTGCCCGAGCCGACGATGGCCCTGCTGGTCTCCGGCGGGCACTCCTCGCTGCTGCTGGCCCCCGACATCACCTCCGACGTACGGCCGCTCGGCGCGACCATCGACGACGCGGCGGGCGAGGCCTTCGACAAGATCGCCCGTGTGCTGAACCTCGGCTTCCCGGGCGGCCCGGTCATCGACCGGCTCGCCAAGGAGGGCGACCCGTCGGCGATCGCGTTCCCGCGCGGGCTGACCGGGCCGCGCGACCCGGCGTACGACTTCTCCTTCTCCGGCCTCAAGACGGCGGTGGCCCGCTGGATCGAGGCCAAGCGCAACGCGGGCGAGGACGTGCCGGTCCGGGACGTGGCCGCGTCGTTCCAGGAGGCCGTGGTGGACGTGCTCACCCGCAAGGCCGTCCGGGCGTGCAAGGACGAGGGCGTCGACCACCTGATGATCGGCGGCGGTGTGGCCGCCAACTCCCGGCTGCGGTCGCTGGCGCAGGAGCGCTGCGACGACGCCGGGATCGTGCTGCGCGTACCGCGGCCCAAGCTGTGCACCGACAACGGCGCGATGGTCGCCGCCCTCGGGGCGGAGATGGTCGCGCGCGGCCGCGCGGCGTCCGACTGGGACCTGTCGGCGGACTCGTCCCTGCCGGTCACCGACCCGCACGTGCCGGGCACGGGCGGCCACGGCCACTCCCACTCCCACGGTCACTCCCACGACCACGACCACGTCCACGAGATGAGCAAGGACAACCTGTACTCGTGAGTGAGCCGGAGACGAGCCGTACGACGACGCTGGCCCTGATGTGGGAGGCCCGGGCCACCGCCGGCCGGGGCGCCGAACTCCTGGAGTGGGCCCGGGCCCGGGCGGCCGAGCTCGCCGAACGCCCGCTGCACTGCGAGCTCTTCCGCGCCCCCCAGGACCGGGTGCTGGTCATCACCTGGTGGTCGGCCGCGGACTTCGCGGCCCGGCTGCCCGAACTGCCGGAACCCGCCGCGGACCTGATCACCCGTCCGGTGCACCGCTGGCGCTTCGAGTCGGTGGGCCGGGAGTGATCACCTCCCGCTAGGGTCGGGGCATGTTCCGCCGTGACCTGCCGCACCCGCCGCCGCCCGCGCACATACGGCCCCGGCCCGCCGCGCGCACGGCGGGCGGTGCCGGCGGCACGTGCGGTGCCCGCGGCCACGACGGCCCGGGCGGTCCGGCCGCCGCGGTCGTCGCGCGGGAGGAGCGGGCCCGCGTCCTGGCGGAGCTGGTGCGGTGCAGCCTCGGCTACGGGCGGCTGCTCCTGATGTGGTGCGTGTCCGCGGTCGCCGCACTGGGCTGGTCGTTCCTCGGCATGGCGGGGATGTCCTTCGGGCGCGGCGGGGCCGAGAACATCCTCGGGCTGTTCTTCGCCGCCCTCGGCGCGGGCGTCCTGGTGCCGGCCGGCTTCGGGCTGGCCGCGGCCGTCCGGCTGGACCGGGAGGCGCGTCGGCTGCTGTGCGCCTGGGCGGCGTCGGGGCGCGACCCGGCGGGCGACCCCCGGCACCGGGCGCCGGGGCGCAGCCTGGTGTGGCTGCTCTCCTCGCTCGCGGTGTGCGCGCTCGGGCTGTGGGTGTCCTTCGGGGTGGCGGTCCGGCCCCGGTCGGGCGGGACCGCGTACGGCGAGGTCGTGTACTTCATGGGGCTGGCGGTGATCCTGTGGATCACCGGACTGGCGGGCGTGGCGAAGGCCGCCGTGCACTACCGCTGGGCGGTACGGGCCTTCACCGGCCTCGGCCCGGGATGCGCCGGCGCCGGGCGCCCCGCCGGCACGGCGGACCGGCCGGCGGCGTACCCGGTGCTCACCGCGCCGCCCCTCACGCGGGTGCCGGAGCAGGGTGACCGATCAGCATCGAAGGAGCACCCGCCACCCGCGTCAGGATGACGGTGGCCGCGTTCGGCCCCTGCGGCTTGACCTTCCGGCGCAGTTCCTCCGGCTCGATCGCGGAGCCGCGCTTCTTGACGGTCAGGTTCCCGACCCCGCGCTCGCGCAGCAGGGCCTTGAGCTTCTTGAGGTTGAAGGGCAGCACGTCGGTGATCTCGTACGCCGTGGCGTACGGGGTCGCGCGCAGCGCGTCGGCCGTGACGTAGGCGATGGTGGGGTCGATCAGCCGGCCGTCCAGCTCCGCAGCGACCTCCGCGACCAGGTGGGCCCGGATCACGGCGCCGTCCGGCTCGTACAGGTAGCGTCCGACCGGCCCGGCCGCCGGGTCGGGCAGCGGGGCGGCCGTCACCAGCGAGGCGCCGCGCGGCAGCAGCGTCGCGCGCACCGCGCCCGGTGCGGTGCCGAACCAGAGCACGGCCTCCTTCACGTCGCCCGCGTCGGAGATCCACTCGGCCTCGGCCTCGGCCGGCACCGCCTCGTGCGGGATGCCGGGGGCGATCTTGATGGCCGCGTGCTTCGCCGTACGGGCCGCCTCGACCGCCCACGACAGCGGCGGGGAGTACGCCTCGGGGTCGAAGGTCCGGCCCCGCCCGCCCCGGCGCGCCGGGTCCAGGAACACCGCGTCGTAGCCGGTGGTGTCCACCTCCGTCACGTCCGCCTCGTGGACCTCGACGAGCTCCGCCAGCCCCAGCGCCTCGGCGTTGGCCCGCGCCACGGCGGCCGTCAGGGGGTCGCGGTCCACGGCCAGCACCCGGATCCCGGCCCGGGCCAGGGCGAGCGCGTCGCCGCCGATGCCGCAGCACAGGTCGGCGAGGCTGCGCACGCCCAGGGCGGCCAGCCGCTCGGCGCGGTAGGAGGCGACGGAGGCACGGGTGGCCATCTCGACCCCGGCCGGGGTGAAGAACATCCGGAAGGCGTCCTCGGCCCCGAACTTGGGCACCGCGCGCTGGCGCAGCCGGGCCTGTCCGAGGGCGGCGGAGACCAGTTCGGCGGGGTGCTCGCGGCGCAGCCGGGTGGCGGTGGCGAGCTCCTGGGCCGGGTCGTAGTCGCGCAGGGCGTCGAGCAGGGCGCGGCCCTCGGGGGCGAGCAGGGCGGCGAAGGCGGCGAGGTCGTTCACGGGTTCATTGTCCTGCCCGCCGGTGCGGCCCCCGGTGTCGGCCAGGCGAAGGAACGTATCGCCACGGGCCGCGGTGTCGGCCGGGGGCCGGGGGCCCGGGGTGACAAGATCCGGCGCCATGCAGCTAGTAGGAAAAACGGAACAAAACACGCACGCGTCGGGTGGTCGGCGGCGCCTCGGCATCGCCCTGGCCGCACTCCTCGTCGCCGCCCTGGGCACCGCCTGCGGCTCGTCGGCACCGGACGGCGCGGCCCCGCACCCGAAGACGGCCAAGGAGCGGGAGAAGGAGAAGTCCAAGGCCCTCGGCGCCCCGGCCGGCCTGCCGGGCTCGTACGCCCTCCGCGTCCAGCAGCCCCGGCAGGCCCTGATCGCCGCCGCGCGGAAATGGGGCCTGGCGGGCACCCCGCTGCTGCCGCCGGCTCCGCCGAAGGAGAAGCCGGAGATCTCCCCGCGCGAGGGGTTCGAGGTGGAGGACCAGCAGAGCCTGCAGCTGCCACCGGTCTTCACCACCGTGCCCACCACGCAGAAGGTCGTCTTCCTGACGATCGACGACGGGGCCGAGAAGGACCCGGAGTTCCTCAAGATGATGGAGGAGCTGAGGATCCCGTACACGGCGTTCCTCAGCGACTACCTCGTGCGCGACGACTACCCGTACTTCCGCAAGATGCAGGACCTCGGCGTCACGCTGAACAACCACACCCTCAACCACCGCTACCTGCCCGCGCTCTCGTACGAGAAGCAGCGCGAGGAGATCTGCGGTCAGCAGGACACCATCGAGAAGCAGTTCGGCAAGCGCCCGACCGTCTTCCGCCCGCCGTACGGCAACTACAACCAGGACACCCTGCGCGCGGCCAAGTCCTGCGGCGTCAAGGCGGTCCCGCTGTGGAACTCCGAGGCCTTCGTCGACCACATGGAGTGGCGGGAGTACGACCAGGACCTGCACCCCGGCGACATCATCCTCACGCACTTCCGGGGGCGCGAGGACTGGAAGGGCACCATGCCTGACATGATCCGTCGCGTCATGAAGACCGTCACGGACAAGGGGTACGCCGTGGCCAAGCTGGAGGACTATCTGTGATCAAGGCGCGCCGGCCGGGGGCCGGGACGGCGAAGGCCGGTGCGCTCGCACTCACGCTCGTGCTCGCGCTGTCGGGCGCCCTCGCGGGCTGCGCGAACAGCGTGGACCCGATCGAGCGGCTCGGGCGCAAGGCCACCGAGGGAGTGCAGGACGGGCGGAGCGGCCGGCCGGGCCACCCGGCCGCCACCGCCACCCCGACCCCGTCGCCCGGCGGCTCGGCCGGGGCCGCGGTGTCGACCGCGTACCGCCGGTGGGGGCTGGCCCGGCCGCTGCGGTTCGCGCCGCGGCCGGCGCGGAAGGCTCAGCTGCCGCCGGCCGAGCCCGGCCGGATACCCGTCGTGGACCGAATACCCGTGCCCGCCGGGCAGAAGACCGTCTTCCTGACGTACGACGACGGCGCCGAGAAGGACCCCGCGTTCCTGCGGATGGTCGCCGACCTGAAGCTGCCGATCAGCATGTTCCTCACGGACGGCGTCGCCTCGTCGGACTACGGGCACTTCGCGGAGATCAAGAAGCTCGGACCGGGCAGCGAGATCAACAACCACACCCTCACCCACCCCAACCTGCGCACCCTCCCCTACGAGCGGCAGCGGGCCGAGATATGCGGGCAGCAGGAGCGCCTCGAGAAGCGGTTCGGGGCGGCCCCGAGGCTCTTCCGCCCGCCCTACGGCAACTACAACGACGCCACGCTGCGCGCCGCCGCGGACTGCGGCCTGGAGAAGCTCGTGCTGTGGCGGGTCTCGATGCAGATCCACGACTTCCAGTACGCGGAGGGCGACGCCCTCCGGCCCGGCGACATCGTCCTCGCCCACTTCCGCGGCCCGAGCGAGCTCAAGGGCACGACCATCACGCAGATGACGGCGCGCATGCTGCGGCGCATCCAGGACCAGGGCTACGCCATAGGCCGTCTGGAGGACTACCTCTGACCCGCTGACGCGGACGGGGCGGCGACCACCGGGGTGATCGTGGTCTCGACCGGGCCCCGGGCGTCGGCCTCCCGCTGGCGTTCGGCGCTGTCCGAGATGCGCAGCAGGAGCGCCACCATGATCCAGTTGGCCACCAGGGACGAGCCGCCCTTCGCGAGGAACGGCAGTGCCTTGCCGGTCAGCGGGATCAGCCCGGTGACGCCGCCCGCGACGACGAAGACCTGGAGCGCCAGGGCCGCCGAGAGTCCGACCGCCAGCAGCTTGCCGAACGGGTCGCGGGCGCCCAGCGCCATCCGCAGCCCCCGCTGCACGAGCAGCCCGTACAGCACGAGGACGACCATCACCCCGGCCAGGCCCAGCTCCTCGCCGATGGTCGTCAGGATGAAGTCGCTGCGCCCGGCGAAGCCGATCAGCTCGGGGTGGCCCCGGCCGAGTCCGGTGCCGGTGATCCCGCCGCTGCCGAAGCTGAACAGCGCCTGCGCGGACTGGTCGGAGACCATGCCGGGCGGCCGCTGCTCCGGCGGCAGGTAGATGGCGAGCGGGTCCAGCCAGGCCGCCACGCGCCCCTTGACGTGGGGTTCGGTCGAGCCGACGACGAAGGCGCCGAGGGCGGCCATGAGCAGGCCGCAGACGATCCAGCTGGTGCGCTCGGTGGCGACGTACAGCATGACGACGAAGACGCCGAAGAAGATCAGCGAGGTGCCGAGGTCGCGTTCGAAGACCAGCACCAGCAGGGAGATGATCCAGACGGTGATGATCGGGCCGAGCTGCCGCATCGGCGGCAGCCGCATCCCCAGGAGCTTGCGCCCGGTCAGCGACAGCGAGTCGCGGTGGACCACGAGGTAGCCGGCGAAGAACACCGAGATCATGATCTTGACGAACTCGCCCGGCTGGAGCGACTGCCCGCCGATGATGATCCACCGCTTGGCGCCGTACATGTCCGCGCCGAAGAACACGGGAGCGGTCAGGAGCGCGAGGGCCACGAGCATCGTGATGTAGATGAACCGCTGGAGGTGCCGGTGGTCGCGCAGCAGCATCAGGATGCCGATGCAGGCGGCGGTGCCGACGACCGTCCACAGGAGCTGGTTCGGCGCGGTGGTGCCGGCCTTGGGCCAGCGCTCCAGGTACGTCGGGTCCAGCCGTGCGAGCAGGACCAGGCCGATCCCGGACAGCAGGAACGTCAGCGGGAGGACCAGCGGGTCGGCGTACGCGGCGAACCGGCGCACCGCCAGGTGTCCCACCAGCGCCAGCAGGGTCATGCTGATCGCGAACTTCGGCAGCTCCGCGGGCAGCTCGCCCGTCATGGACAGGCCCACGCAGGCGTGCCCGCCGACGGTGATCAGGACGACGAACGCCAGCAGCAGCGCCTCGGTCCGGCGCCGGGCGCCCGCCGTCGTCAGCGGCCTCAGTCCCCGCACGGGAGCCCGCCGTCGTCGGCGTAGGTGGAGGCAGTCCGTCCGTTCTGCTCGCCTATGAGGCGCTTTATCTTCATGTCTTCAACGACGTCGGGGTCCGCCGCGAGGTTCCTCCGGCGGGCTGCGATGGGAAGGGTCACACCGGCGGGACAGCTGCACCGGGGCTCCCGGAGGTGCCTCCGGCCGACACCGCCGCGCTGTGAATTGGCACTCCGCTTGACCGAGTGCTAATCGCCGGAATAGTCTCGGCCCTGGCACTCGCCACTGGGGAGTGCCAACACAGCGACGGGCAGGTCCGGCACCCGCGACGACGGATCGACCTGGTCGCCACCTCAGACAGTTAACCCCGTGAGATCTCCGAAGGGGGAGGTCGGATCGTGACGACCGCCAGCTCCAAGGTTGCCATCAAGCCGCTCGAGGACCGCATTGTGGTCCAGCCGCTCGACGCCGAGCAGACCACGGCTTCTGGCCTGGTCATCCCGGACACCGCGAAGGAGAAGCCCCAGGAGGGCGTCGTCCTCGCCGTGGGCCCGGGCCGCTTCGAGGACGGCCAGCGCCTTCCGCTCGACGTGAACGTCGGCGACATCGTGCTGTACAGCAAGTACGGCGGCACCGAGGTGAAGTACAACGGCGAGGAGTACCTCGTCCTCTCGGCTCGCGACGTGCTCGCGATCGTCGAGAAGTAATCACCCCGCAAGCTCGCGAGTACGCGAAGCAGATGCTGTGAACGCGCCCTGGGCTCCCTGACCTTCATATCCGGGTGCCCAGGGCGCGTTCCGTTCTACGTAGAGGACTGAGAACGCTCCCATGGCGAAGATCCTGAAGTTCGACGAGGACGCCCGTCGCGCCCTCGAGCGCGGCGTCAACAAGCTTGCCGACACCGTCAAGGTGACGATCGGCCCCAAGGGCCGCAACGTCGTCATCGACAAGAAGTTCGGCGCCCCCACCATCACCAACGACGGTGTCACGATCGCCCGCGAGGTCGAGCTCGAGGACCCGTACGAGAACCTGGGCGCCCAGCTCGTCAAGGAGGTGGCGACCAAGACCAACGACATCGCGGGTGACGGCACCACCACCGCGACCGTGCTGGCCCAGGCGCTGGTCCGCGAGGGCCTGCGCAACGTCGCCGCCGGCGCCTCCCCGGCCTCCCTGAAGAAGGGCATCGACGCCGCCGTCAAGGCCGTCTCCGAGGACCTCCTCGCCACCGCCCGTCCGATCGAGGACAAGAGCGACATCGCCGCCGTGGCCGCGCTCTCCGCGCAGGACCAGCAGGTCGGCGAGCTCATCGCCGAGGCGATGGACAAGGTCGGCAAGGACGGTGTCATCACCGTCGAGGAGTCGAACACCTTCGGTCTCGAGCTCGAGTTCACCGAGGGCATGGCCTTCGACAAGGGCTACCTGTCGCCGTACTTCGTGACGGACCAGGAGCGCATGGAGGCCGTCCTCGAGGACCCGTACATCCTCATCAACCAGGGCAAGATCTCCTCCATCCAGGACCTGCTGCCGCTGCTGGAGAAGGTCATCCAGGCCGGTGGCTCCAAGCCGCTCCTGATCATCGCCGAGGACGTCGAGGGCGAGGCCCTGTCGACCCTGGTCGTGAACAAGATCCGTGGCACCTTCAACGCCGTCGCCGTCAAGGCGCCCGGCTTCGGTGACCGCCGCAAGGCGATGCTGCAGGACATGGCCGTCCTGACCGGCGCCACCGTCATCGCCGAGGAGGTCGGCCTCAAGCTCGACCAGGCCGGCCTGGACGTGCTGGGCTCCGCCCGCCGCGTGACCGTCACCAAGGACGACACCACCATCGTCGACGGTGCCGGCAGCAGCGACGAGGTCGTCGGCCGCGTCAACCAGATCAAGGCCGAGATCGAGGCCACGGACTCCGAC
The DNA here is from genome assembly GCF_044753805.1 of Streptomyces sp. NPDC093225. Taxonomy (NCBI): domain Bacteria; kingdom Bacillati; phylum Actinomycetota; class Actinomycetes; order Kitasatosporales; family Streptomycetaceae; genus Streptomyces; species Streptomyces sp. NPDC093225. The sequence continues at coordinate 49,891 of NZ_JBIVNX010000028.1, read as the reverse complement.
TGGGACCGCGAGAAGCTCCAGGAGCGCCTCGCGAAGCTGGCCGGCGGCGTGTGCGTGATCAAGGTCGGCGCCGCCACCGAGGTGGAGCTGAAGGAGAAGAAGCACCGTCTGGAGGACGCCATCTCCGCGACCCGCGCCGCGGTCGAGGAGGGCATCGTCTCCGGTGGTGGCTCCGCTCTGGTCCACGCCTCCAAGGTCCTCGCCGACAACCTGGGCAAGGAGGGCGACGAGGCCACCGGCGTCTCCGTCGTCCGCCGCGCCGCCGTCGAGCCGCTGCGCTGGATCGCCGAGAACGCCGGCCTCGAGGGCTACGTCATCACCTCGAAGGTCGCCGAGCTCGAGAAGGGCCAGGGCTTCAACGCCGCCACCGGCGAGTACGGCGACCTGGTCAAGGCCGGCGTCATCGACCCGGTCAAGGTCACCCGTTCCGCCCTGGAGAACGCCGCCTCCATCGCCTCCCTGCTGCTGACGACCGAGACCCTGGTCGTCGAGAAGAAGGAAGAGGAAGAGGCGAACGGCCACGGTCACGGCCACGGTCACGGCCACAGCCACTGACCTTCGCACCCGCCGCGCCCCACGGCGCGGACGCGGACGCCGAGGCCGACGCTGACGCGCAAGGCCCCCGTCGCACCCTGTGCGGCGGGGGCCTCCCCGTTCGTGCGGGCGCCGTGCGCGGCCGCGTACCGCCGTGCGCGTACGGCGGGCCGGTGGCGGTCCGTCAGTTCGACCGGGTGCGCGCTCGGTTCAGCCGGTCATGCCCATCTGGCGCATCAGGCTCATGGCGTCGTAGTGCCACCAGCCCTCGGCGATCTTCCCGTTCTCGCAGCGGAAGGTGGTGGTGCCGGTCATCGTGCAGGTCTTGCCGGTGGCCGCCATCCCCATGAACTCGCCCTTGTGGACGCCCTTCCAGCTCCACACCGTGGTGACGCAGTCGTTCTGGGCCAGCTGCGTGTCGATGGTGAACTCCATGTCGAAGCCGCCGCGCCACATCTCCACGTCCTTGCGGATCTCCTCGCGACCGACCACGGTCTGCTGCTCCTTGCCGATGTCGTGGTCGATGTAGTTGGTGGCGTAACACTCCTCCAGGAGGCTCATGTCGCCCTGCTGGATGAGCCCTTCGAACATCCGGTTCACCAGCATGGTGTTGAGGGACTCGTCGCGGATCACGTCGAGGTTGGTGAACGTCGGCATGCCGTCGCACAGCGCCACCATCTCGTGGAACATTCGGTCCGTCTCGGGGAGGTTGGAGTTCTTCATCGCCTCCTCGTAGGACGGGAACTCGACCACGTCGACGTAGTGCTCGGAGTTGTCGCGGTCCTTGCCCACGACGGTGTGCGTCACCGTGCGCCGGCCCTGGCTCTGCGAGACGTACTTGTCCAGCAGGCTGTTCATGGCCTCGGGCTGGTGGGTCGTGTAATCGACCAGTTGTACGAATGTCATGGTGGTCTCCCGGGCTGGAAGGGACGGTCTCAATTTTAGTGAGAAACCACCCGTTCAGCGGCTTTTCGGGCGTTGGTTGACGGTTGACCCACCCGCCCCGCCAGAGCTACTGGGGCCCGTACTTGCGGCCCGTCCGCGACGACACGCCGCCCAGCACGCCGCGCGGCATCATCTTCACGACGCCCATCAGGGCCTTGTAGCGGGGGTCCGGCACGGAGACCGTACGGCCCCGGGCCAGGTCGTCCAGGGCGGCCCCGACCAGCTTGTCCGCGTCCAACCACATCCAGTTCGGGATGTTGTCGGTGCCCATCCCGGCCCGCTCGTGGAACTCGGTCCGCACGAAGCCGGGGCACAGCGCCATCATCCGCACGCCCGAGCCGGCCAGGTCCTTGGCCGCGCCCTGGGTGAACTGCACGACCCACGCCTTGCTCGCCCCGTACGTACCGCGCGGTAGGAACGCCGCCACCGAGGCGACGTTGACGATCCCGCCGCGCCCGCGCGAGCGCATGGACTCCGCGGCCGCCGAGGTCAGCCGCAGCACCGCCTCGACGTGCACCTTGAGCATGGTCAGCTCGTCGGCCATGGGCACGTCGAGGTACCGCCCCTTGTTGCCGAACCCGGCGTTGTTGACCAGCAGGTCGACCGGGTCCCGACGGTCGCCCAGCCGCTCCTCGACCGCCGTGATGCCCTCCTCCGTCGACAGGTCGGCGGTCAGCACCTCCGCCTCGATGCCGTGCCGGTCGTGCAGCTCGGTGGCCTGTTCGCGCAGCCGCCCGGTGTCGCGGGCCACGAGCACGAGGTTGTGTCCCTGGGCGGCCAGCTTGCGCGCGAAGGCGGCACCGATGCCCGCCGTGGATCCGGTGATCAGAGCAGTCGTCATACGCGCAACCTAGCCGCCGCGGGTTTCGTCCCGCGTCCGTGTCCCCGCCGCGGGTCCGTCAGGCGTCGCCGTACGCGTTCGCGTAGGCCTGCGCCTTGGCCCGGTCCTGCGGATCCATCGCGTCCCCGGCGGCCAGGGTGCGCGGCAGGAGCGACCGCTCGGTGGTGAAGGCGCGGAACCAGAAGGCCACCGTGACCTCGTGGTCCGGGCGGTGCACGATCTCGACCGGGTCGCCGGGGGAGACCTCGCCGGGCTCCACCACCCGCAGGTACGCCCCCGGCCGGAGCTCCCGGGTGAACCTGCGGACCCACCCCTTCTCGTCCAGGTGTCCGGCGAACGTGCGGCACGGGATGCGCGCCGAGGCCACCTCCAGGACCAGGTCCCGGCCCACCCGCCAGCGCTCGCCGAGCCGCGCGCCGTTGACGTCGATCCCCGTGGTGGTGAGGTTCTCGCCGAAGATCCCGCCCGGCAGCTCGCGCCCCAGCTCGCGCTCCCAGTGGTCGAGGTCCTCGCGCGCGTACGCGTAGACCGCCTGGTGGTCGCCCCCGTGGTGGCGGAGGTCGCCGACGGAGTCGCCGGCGAGGCCGCTGCCCGCGACGCCCTTGGGGCCCGGGGCGGTGACCTTCACCGGGCCGGCGACGGGCTGCTTGCCGATGCCGGTCCAGCCGTCGGGCGCGTCCGTGTACGGGACGGGGACGGGGCGGCCGAGGTTCACGGAGATGAGCTGCATGGCAGTAACGCTAGCCCAGCACTCCCAAAGCGGGCTCGGGAATATTGGCTTGCGACTCAAAGCAGGGCTTATGCTCGAGGGGTGATCGAGGCACGTCATCTGAGAGTCCTGCGCGCGGTGGCCGCGACCGGATCCTTCTCCGCCGCGGCCCGCGAGCTGGGCTGCACGCAGCCCGCCGTGAGCCAGCAGATGAAGGCGCTGGAGCAGTCCGCCGGCACCCCGTTGCTGATCCGCACCGGCCGCGAGATGCGGCTGACCCAGGCGGGCGAGGCGCTGGTCCGGCACGCCGCCGGCATCCTGGCCGGGCTCACCGCGGCCGAGGAGGAGGTGGCCGCCATCGCCGGGCTGCGCGCCGGGCGGGTGCGGCTGGTGTCCTTCCCCAGCGGCAGTTCGACGCTGGTGCCCACCGCGCTCGCGGCGATGCGGGAGGCGAACCCGGGCACGCGCGTCTCGCTGGTGGAGGCGGAGCCGCCGCGCTCGGTGGAGATGCTGCGCGAGGGCGACTGCGACGTGGCGCTGGCCTTCCGCTACACCGGCGCGGGCGGCGGCGACCCGGCGGAGTGGGCGGACCTGGTGGTGCGGCCGCTGCTCACCGACCGGCTGATCGGGCTGGTCCCCGAGGGCCACCGGCTGGCCGAGGCGGAGAAGGTGGAGATGGCGGAGCTCGCCGGGGAGCCGTGGATCGCGGGTTGCCCGCGCTGCCGCCGGCACCTGGTGGAGGTGTGCGAGGCGGCCGGGTTCACCCCGCGCATCGACTTCGCCACCGACGACTACCCGGCCGTGGTCGGCCTCGTCGGGGCCGGGCTGGGCGTGGCGGTGCTGCCGCAGCTCGCCGTGGAGTCCGTACGGACCAAGGCGGCGCGCACCGTCACCGTGGAGCCGGCCGTCGAGCGCGAGGTGGTGGCGCTGACGCTGCCGGACCTCGCGCGCGTGCCCGCGGTGGCGGCCACGCTCGACCAGCTGGAGCGGGCCGCGGCACGCTGACCGGCCTGCCGGGCGCGCCGCACGCCGTCGGGCGTGCGGCGGCCCGTGGGACACGCCCGGGCGGGGTCGTGTCCCCAATGAGTTGAGGAAACGTTACTCCCAGTGCCCTTCGCACACTGGTGTTCAGTGCGCGGCAGTGCCGCCCACGCCGGAGGCGGAGATGAGGCGGTGGCGGGCGCGACCCATGAGCTCCTCGCGCTCGTCCTCGGTCAGGCCGCCCCACACGCCGTAGGGCTCGCGTACGGCCAGGGCGTGCGCGGCGCACTCCGAACGCACCGGGCACCGCATGCAGACCTCTTTAGCCGAGGCCTCGCGCGCGCTCCGGGCCGCGCCCCGCTCGCCCTCCGGGTGGAAGAAGAGGGAGCTGTCGACTCCCCGGCAGGCGGCCAGCAGCTGCCAGTCCCAGAGGTCGGCGTTCGGTCCGGGGAGGCGGGAGAAATCTGCCATTGCTAGTCCTCTTCAAGCCGGTACTGAAGCGGATACGGTCCGTGTCTCCACATCTACTATCCGAGTAGATGTAAATATGACTCATTGGGAATCTAGCCTCAGACACGTGCCAGATGGAAGGAAAGCCGCCAAATAGGGCATAGCTCCAGACGGAGGACAGTTGGCTTGTGGCTCCAGCGCTGTGTTCGCTTCCTCACGTAGAGTGCCGAAGGTGTCCGTCCGACCCGTAACTCTTTCGAGTGACCATCGTTGAGAGAGCGAAGGCGGTTGAAAGAACAAGTTCCCGGACAGGTGTCCGAGAGCATCGACCGCACAGGTGACGATACGTACCAGCCTGGAGGCTCAAGGTGACGCGCATCAGCAGCTGCGGAGGGCGGTCATGACTTCCGTCCTCGTCTGCGACGACTCCCCGCTTGCCCGAGAGGCGCTCCGTCGCGCGGTTGCCACCGTGCCCGGCGTCGAGCGTGTGACGACGGCCGCCAACGGCGAGGAAGTCCTCCGCCGCTGGGGTGCCGACCGCTCCGACCTGATTCTTATGGACGTACGGATGCCGGGTCTCGGCGGCGTGGAGACCGTGCGCCGACTGCTCTCGGCCGACCCCGGCGCCCGCATCATCATGCTCACGGTGGCCGAGGACCTCGACGGGGTCGCCCTCGCGGTCGCCGCCGGCGCCCGCGGCTACCTCCACAAGGACGCCTCGCGCGCCGAGCTGCGGGCCACCGTGACGCAGGCGCTGGCCGACCCGACCTGGCGGCTCGCCCCCCGGCGCCTGCGCTCGGCCGAGATGGGCGCCGCGCCCACCCTCACCGCGCGCGAGATCCAGGTGCTGGAGGGCATGAGTCACGGCCGCTCCAACGCGGAGATCGGCCGTGAGCTGTTCCTCTCCGAGGACACCGTCAAGACGCACGCGCGCCGGCTCTTCAAGAAGCTCGGCGCCTCCGACCGGGCGCACGCCGTGGCGCTCGGGTTCCGCTGGGGACTGGTCCGCTGACCGTCCGGGTGCCGGTCCACCGACGGGTCCGCCGTATCCGAACCTGACCACAGCCCCCTCGACTCGGCCGGATCCGGTGTGCGCGAGGGGGTTGGCGGGGCAGAATCCGGGGGACGTGTCGCTTCGTGCGCGATGCCGCATCCTTGAAGGTGTGCCGCATTCTGGAGATGTGGCGGTTCCTCGGGGACTATTCGGCCGAGCGGGAGGGGAGGGCGACGACGATGACTTCCGGCGCGCCCGCTCATAACGCTTCGATGCACAACCCGGCCCGTGGTGCGGCATCACCTGCCGCGGCGGGGCACCATGGACCGATGCGCGACGACGAGGCCCTGGGGTCCCCCACGGCCACCGGCCCTGCGGGGCCCTCGAAGGACGGCGGCCAGGGAGCCGTCGGCGCGCTGGTACGCCGGGCCGTCGAGGGCGACGAGCAGGCCACGCACGACCTGCTCGCCCACGTCCACCCGCTCGCGCTGCGCTACTGCCGCACCCGCCTCTCCCGGCTGCCGGGGGACGCGCGGCACTTCGTCGAGGACCTCGCACAGGAGGTCTGCGTCGCCGTCCTGATGGCCCTGCCGCGCTACCGGGACACCGGGCGCCCCTTCGAGGCCTTCGTCTTCGCCATCGCCGCGCACAAGGTCGCCGACCTCCAGCGCGCGGCGATGCGCCATCCGGGCAGCACGGCCGTACCGAGCGACGAGATGCCCGAGCGGCCGGACGACTCGCTCGGTCCGGAGGAGCGGGCGCTGCTGAGCAGCGACGCCGCCTGGGCCCGCAAGCTCCTCGCCAACCTGCCCGAGACCCAGCGCGAACTGCTGGTGCTCCGGGTGGCCGTCGGGCTCACCGCCGAGGAGACCGGGCAGATGCTGGGGATGTCCCCGGGTGCGGTGAGGGTGGCGCAGCACCGCGCGCTCAGCCGGCTCCGCGCGCTCGCCGAGCAGTGACGGGCATCCGCCGGACCCTCCCGCCCGCGTGTCGGGCCGTTCCGCTCGACCCTCGGGCCGTTCCGCGGGATTTCCGGGCCGCGACGTGTTCGTCGAACAGCAATTCCGTTTGCGGTAATTCTTACGTTCAAACTTGTAGCAAGGTACGAAAATCGCGGTCGATCTTCATCGTGGAATGAGACGCGTCGCGATCCCGTTAGCATGGACATCCGCGCTGAGCAAGACCATCTGGGAAGGTGTCATGACTGTCAACGTCGACGGAGTGCCCGACAAATTTGCCTCGCTCGGGCTGACCTACGACGACGTGCTGCTGCTTCCCGGCGCGTCCGACATGGCCCCTGATGAGATCGACACCAGCTCCCTGATCTCCCGGAACGTCCGAGTCAACATCCCGCTGCTCTCGGCGGCGATGGACAAGGTCACCGAGGCGCGCATGGCCATCGCCATGGCCCGCCAGGGCGGCGTCGGTGTCCTGCACCGCAACCTTTCGATCGCCGACCAGGCCAACCAGGTCGACCTCGTCAAGCGCTCCGAGTCGGGCATGGTCACCGACCCGATCACGGTCCACCCGGACGCCACCCTCCGCGAGGCCGACGACCTCTGCGCCAAGTTCCGCATCTCCGGCGTGCCGGTCACGGACCCCGCGGGCAAGCTGCTCGGCATCGTCACCAACCGCGACATGGCCTTCGAGTCCGACCGCAGCCGTCAGGTGCGCGAGGTCATGACCCCGATGCCGCTGGTCACCGGCAAGGTCGGCATCTCCGGCGTGGACGCCATGGAGCTGCTGCGCCGCCACAAGATCGAGAAGCTGCCGCTGGTCGACGACGCGGGCATCCTCAAGGGCCTCATCACCGTCAAGGACTTCGTCAAGGCGGAGAAGTACCCGAACGCCGCCAAGGACAAGGACGGCCGCCTGCTGGTCGGCGCCGCGGTCGGCGTCGCCGGTGACGCGTACGAGCGCGCCCAGGCGCTCATCGAGGCCGGCGCCGACTTCATCGTGGTCGACACCGCGCACGGCCACTCCCGCCTGGTCGGCGACATGGTCGCCAAGATCAAGTCGAACTCCTCGGTCGACGTCATCGGCGGCAACGTCGCCACCCGCGACGGCGCCCAGGCGCTGATCGACTCGGGTGTGGACGGCATCAAGGTCGGCGTGGGCCCGGGCTCCATCTGCACCACCCGCGTGGTCGCCGGCATCGGCGTCCCGCAGGTCACCGCGATCTACGAGGCCTCGCTGGCCGCCAAGGCCGCGGGCGTCCCGGTCATCGGCGACGGCGGCCTGCAGTACTCCGGCGACATCGCCAAGGCCCTGGTCGCCGGCGCGGACACGGTCATGCTGGGCTCGCTGCTGGCCGGCTGCGAGGAGTCCCCGGGCGAGCTGCTCTTCATCAACGGCAAGCAGTTCAAGTCCTACCGCGGCATGGGCTCCCTGGGCGCCATGCAGACCCGCGGCGACCGCAAGTCGTTCTCCAAGGACCGCTACTTCCAGGAGGGCGTCGGCGGCGACGACAAGCTGATCCCCGAGGGCATCGAAGGCCAGGTGCCCTACCGCGGCCCGCTGTCCGCGGTGGTCCACCAGCTCGTGGGCGGCCTGCGCCAGTCGATGTTCTACGTCGGCGGCCGCACGGTTCCGGAGCTGCAGGACCGCGGCCGGTTCGTCCGGATCACCTCGGCGGGCCTCAAGGAGAGCCACCCGCACGACATCCAGATGACCGTCGAGGCGCCGAACTACTCCCGCAAGGGCTGAGCACGGCACCGAGAACGACCGCGAGGGGCGGGTCCGCACGGGCGGGCCCGCCCCTTCGCCGTGCGTCCGTACAGCGGTCACGGGAACGCGGCCGTCCGCCCTTCGGGGATACTGGACGGGCAGTAGCCGAGTAGGGAAAGGCCACCACACGTGACTGAGATCGAGATCGGGCGCGGCAAGCGCGGCCGCCGGGCGTACGCGTTCGACGACATCGCCATCGTCCCGAGCCGCCGGACGCGGGACCCGAAGGAGGTCTCGATCGCCTGGCAGATCGACGCCTACCGCTTCGAGCTGCCCTTCCTGGCCGCCCCCATGGACTCCGTCGTCTCCCCGCAGACGGCCATCCGCATCGGCGAGCTGGGCGGCCTCGGCGTCCTGAACCTCGAGGGCCTGTGGACCCGGTACGAGGACCCGCAGCCGCTGCTCGACGAGATCGCCGAGCTGTCGGAGGAGGCCGCCACCCGCCGCCTCCAGGAGATCTACGCCGCCCCGATCCAGGCCGACCTCATCGGCCAGCGGATCAAGGAGGTGCGCGACTCCGGCGTCGTCACCGCCGCCGCGCTCTCCCCGCAGCGCACCGCGCAGTTCTCCAAGGCCGTCGTGGACGCCGGCGTGGACATCTTCGTCATCCGCGGCACCACCGTCTCGGCCGAGCACGTCTCCTCCGCCGCCGAGCCGCTGAACCTGAAGCAGTTCATCTACGAGCTCGACGTGCCGGTGATCGTCGGCGGCTGCGCCACCTACACCGCGGCCCTGCACCTGATGCGCACCGGCGCCGCGGGCGTCCTGGTGGGCTTCGGCGGCGGCGCCGCGCACACCACGCGCAACGTGCTGGGCATCCAGGTCCCGATGGCCACCGCCGTCGCGGACGTGGCCGCCGCCCGCCGCGACTACATGGACGAGTCCGGCGGCCGGTACGTGCACGTCATCGCCGACGGCGGCGTGGGCTGGTCCGGCGACCTGCCCAAGGCCATCGCCTGCGGCGCCGACGCCGTCATGATGGGCTCCCCGCTGGCCCGCGCCACCGACGCGCCCGGCCGCGGCCACCACTGGGGCATGGAGGCCGTCCACGAGGACGTCCCGCGCGGCAAGAAGGTCCACCTCGGCACGGTCGGCACCACCGAGGAGATCCTCACCGGTCCGTCCCACACCCCCGACGGCTCGATGAACCTCTTCGGCGCCCTGCGCCGCTCGATGGCCACCACCGGCTACAGCGAGCTGAAGGAGTTCCAGCGCGTCGAGGTCACGGTCGCCGACTCCCAGCACCGCCGCTGACCCCCGCGCGTACGGACCCCGTACGCACCGAAGGCCCGGCTCCCGCGCGATCGCGGGGGCCGGGCCTTCGGCGTACCGGGCTGTGGCACCGGCCCTGGGCCGGCGCAGGCCGGCGGGCCGGGTCGGCGGGCGGACTTCCGCGTGGTGCGGGCTCCGGTCGAGTGGCTCACAGCCCCAGGTAGAGGGCGACCGCCCGCTCGACCGCGGCCAGTTCGTCGTGGTCGAGGTAGTGGACGGGATCCCCGTGGATGAAGGTGACGTCGATCGTTCGGATCTGATCGACGAGGAAGCGGGTGAGCGCCCCGTCGATCTCCGCCTCGGGGCGGAACTGTGCGGGCTGGGCGCTCGTCGACGTGGGGATGATCGTCGCGACGCTCCACGGCATGCCGCTGGGGCTGAGGACCAGTCCGTAGCGGCGGCCGCGCTGTTCGTGGCCCGGTTTGGCGTCCCCGAGGTCGACCCGGTACACCGCGCCGCGGATCACCAGGCGTCCGCCTCGCCGCAGAGGTCTTCGTCCGCGAGTCGCTCGGCGTCCTCGCGGGCCTTGGAGAGCCAGGCTTCGCGCTCCAGCAGGCGCAGGGCGCGGCGGATCACGTCGCTGGTCCGCTCGCCCTCGCGCATGGCGGTGGCGATGATGCGCTCGTCCTCTTCGGTCGGCCGGAACCCTATGGTCGTCACCATGCCTCCACCGTAGGGTTCTGCTCAACTTCTGTGCAACAAATGTTGCACAGAAGTGCTCGGTCAGAGGCGGTGTGCGGAGCCGGCCGGGGTGGCGCCGCGGGTGTCGAGGAGCAGCTGGGCCTTGACCGCGAGGCCTTGCAGGTCGTACGTGCGGTGGTGCTGGAGCAGGATCGTCAGGTCGGCGTTGGCGGCGGCCTCGTAGAGGGAGTCGGCCTTGGGGACCGGCCGGTCCCGGACCCGCCAGCCGGCCACGTACGGGTCGTGGTAGCTGATCAGCGCGCCGAGGTCGAGCAGCCGGGAGGCGATCTCGCGGGCCGGGGCGCCCTCCTGGTCGGCGAGGTCGGGCTTGTAGGTGACGCCCAGCAGCAGGATGCGGGCGCCGCGGGCGGACTTGCCGTGCTCGTTCAGCAGGGTGGTGCAGCGCTGGACGACGTAATGCGGCATGCGGCCGTTGACCTCCTGCGCCAGGCCCGCCATGCGCAGCGGGGGCCCGGGGGTGCGGGTGGGCAGCGGCAGGTGGCCGGGGTCCACCGCGACGCCGTGGCCGCCGACGCCGGGGCCGGGCCGGAAGGCCTGGAAGCCGTACGGCTTGGTCTCGGCGCAGCGGATGACGTCCCACAGGTCGACGCCGAGGTCGTGGCAGAACACCGCCATCTCGTTGACCAGGGCGATGTTGACGTGCCGGTAGGTGGTCTCCAGCAGGTGCACCGTCTCGGCCTCGCGCAGGCCCCGGGCCCGGACGACCTTGTCGGTGAGCCGGGCGTAGAAGGCCGCGGCGGACTCGGTGCAGGCGGGGGTGAGGCCGCCGATGACCTTGGGGGTGTTGGCGAGGGCGTGGGTGCGGTTGCCCGGGTCGTGGCGGCTGGGGGAGTAGGCGAGGTGGAAGTCCCGGCCGGCGCGCAGCCGCGAGCCGGCCTCCAGGATCGGGCGCAGGTAGTCCTCGGTGGCGCCGGGGTAGGCCGGGGACTCCAGGACGACGGTGGTGTGCGGGCGCAGTCGGGCGGCCAGGGCGCGCGCGGCCTCGCCGACGGCCGACAGGTCGGGGGTGCGGTCGGCGCCGAGGGTGGTGGGCGCGCAGATGACGGCGGTGCGGACGCGGCCGAGTTCGGCCGGATCGGTGGCGACGCGGAAGCCGGCCGCCGACATCCGGCGGATCTCCGCGGCCGTGAGGGAGCTGTCCGTGGCGGGGCCGGTGTCGTATCCGACGGTCTCGATCCCGGCGGCGACGGCGGCCTGGGCGAGCGGCAGGCCGAGGTGGCCGAGGCCGATGACGGCGAGATCTGCGGGCATGGGGGGTGGCCGTCCTTCCCTAACCGGAGGTGGCGGGCCGCGCAAGTCCTGTGGACAGGGCGAGCTGGCGCTATGTCAGACTAGGCGTATATATGACCGATCTGCGGCATTGTGATGTGGTGGCCACCTTTGTGTTGTCCACAGCCGGTGGCCGGCCGGGGGCGGCCCGGTCAGAATCGATGGGGCGGACACGGACGTCACGGACGGACACGGACGTACGGACGTACGGACACGGACGTGGTGCGACCGACGGGAGGCAGCGGTGAGGACAGCGACACTCGGACCCGCCCAGCGCACCGAGGCGCTCGCTCGGATGGCCGAGCGGGAACTCGACGTGCTGGTGGTGGGCGCGGGCGTGGTGGGGGCCGGCACGGCGCTCGACGCGGTCACCAGAGGGCTCTCGACCGGCCTCGTCGAGGCCCGGGACTGGGCCTCGGGCACCTCCAGCCGGTCCAGCAAGCTCATCCACGGCGGCCTGCGCTACCTGGAGATGCTCGACTTCGCGCTGGTCCGCGAGGCACTCAAGGAACGCGGCCTGCTCCTGGAGCGGCTCGCGCCCCACCTGGTCAGGCCCGTGCCGTTCCTGTACCCGCTGCAGCACCGGGGCTGGGAGCGGCTGTACGCGGGCTCCGGCGTGGCGCTGTACGACGCCATGTCCGTCTCCAGCGGGCACGGCCGCGGACTGCCCGTCCACCGGCACCTCACCCGCCACCGCGCCCTGCGGGTGGCCCCCTGCCTGCGCAAGGACGCCCTGGTGGGCGCCCTGCAGTACTACGACGCCCAGATGGACGACGCGCGGTACGTCGCGACGCTCGTGCGCACGGCCGCGGCGTACGGGGCGCTGGCCGCGAACCGGGCGCGGGTGACGGGCTTCCTGCGCGAGGGCGAGCGGGTGGTCGGTGCCCGGGTGCAGGACGTGGAGACCGGTGGCGAGTACGAGATCCGGGCCAAGCAGATCGTCAACGCCACCGGGGTGTGGACGGACGACACCCAGGCGCTGATCGGGGAGCGCGGTCAGTTCCACGTCCGGGCGAGCAAGGGCATCCATCTGGTCGTACCGAAGGACCGGATCCACTCCAGCACCGGGCTGATCCTGCGGACGGAGAAGTCCGTACTGTTCGTCATCCCCTGGGGCCGCCACTGGATCGTGGGCACCACCGACACCGACTGGGACCTCGACAAGGCCCACCCGGCCGCCTCCAGCGCCGACATCGACTACCTCCTGCAGCACGTCAACTCGGTGCTCGCCGTCCCCCTCACGCGGGAAGACGTCCAGGGCGTGTACGCCGGCCTGCGGCCGCTGCTGGCGGGCGAGTCGGACGCGACGAGCAAGCTGTCGCGCGAGCACACGGTCGCCCACCCGGCGCCCGGGCTGGTGGTCATCGCGGGCGGCAAGTACACGACGTACCGGGTGATGGCGAAGGACGCCGTGGACGAGGCGGTGCACGGCCTCGACCAGCGGGTGGCGGCCTGCGTCACCGAGGACGTCCCGCTGGTGGGCGCCGAGGGCTACCGCGCCCTGTGGAACGCCCGGGCCCGGATCGCGGCCCGGGCGGGGCTGCACGTGGCCCGCGTCGAGCATCTCCTCAACCGGTACGGGGCCCTGACGGAGGAACTGCTGGAGATGATCGCCGCTGATCCCGGACTCGCGAAGCCGCTGGGCGGTGCGGACGACTACCTGCGCGCGGAGGTGGTCTACGCGGCCTCGCACGAGGGGGCGCGGCACCTGGACGACGTACTGACCCGGCGGACCCGGATCTCGATCGAGACCTTCGACCGCGGGACGCGCAGCGCGCGGGAGTGCGCGGAGTTGATGGCACCGGTGCTGGGGTGGGACCAGGGGCAGGTCGACCGGGAGGTGGAGCACTACGAGAAGCGGGTGCAGGCGGAGCGGGAGTCGCAGCGTCAGCCGGACGACCAGACGGCCGACGCGGCGCGGCTCGGCGCGCCGGACATCGTCCCCCTGTAGCCCGGAGGGGGCGTCTTACGGTCGGTCAGGAGCGCGTGCCACGGCCGCCCTGCTGCCCGCGTACGGGCACGACTCGGGCCTCCGGGGCCCGGAACGCGGGGCATGGGAGCGCGATGTGACGTGAGGTGAACCAGGGGTAAGGGGTGCGCCACGGGTTGGCGGGAACCGCGGACCCGGGACACCCGTCCGTGCCGGAGTGAGGAACAATAAGGTTCCTGCCGGGGCGGGTTGCCGAGCGCCCCGGAGACCACGCCGGGCCCCGCCGGGGGAGGCCCGGGAGCAGGCGGCACGATCGTTGAGGGGACGCATGTCGAAGCCGGAGCACACTCAGGACTCCCTCGCGGGCGGTGGCGGTTCCGCCGGCGTGGCGCCCGAGGCGAAGCCGGCCCCGACGGAGACCGAACGTGCGGCGAAGCCGGCGTCGGCCGGGCCGGTGCGATTCGCCAAGAGCGAGGCGGTCAGGGCCGAGGCGGCCCGGGCCAAGGCCGAGCCGGTCGAGCCGGCCGCGCCCGCCACGCCCGCCGAGGGCGGGGCCGACGCCGACGCAGCCGCACCGGGCAGGACCGGGGCCGCCGAGGACGTGCCCGCCGGGGCCGAAGCCGCGAAGCCGGAGCCCGCCAAGGCCGAGCCGGCCAAGGCCGAGGCGGCCAAGCCGGAGCCGGCCAAGCCGGAGCCGGCCAAGGCCGAGGCGGTCGCCGCACCCGCGAAGGCGGAGGCCACCCGCGTCGACGCCACGAAGGTCGACGCCACGAAGGACGAGCCGTCCCGGGCCCCGGAGGCCAAGGGCGGCGCGACCGACAAGGCACCGCGCACCGGCCGGGGTTCGTCCGCCGCGGGCACGGCGGCCCGTAAGGCGCGCGAGCGGGGCGAGGGCGACCTCGAAGGGCACCTGCTCGCCGGCCGCTACCGCCTGGAGCGGGTCCTCGGCAAGGGCGGCATGGGCACGGTCTGGCGGGCCGTCGACGAGACCCTCGGCCGCACCGTCGCCATCAAGGAGCTCCGCTTCACCTCCGGCGTCGACGAGGACGAGAAGCGCCGCCTGGTCACCCGTACCCTGCGCGAGGCCAAGGCCATCGCCCGGATCCGCGGTACCGGAGCCGTCACCGTGTTCGACGTCGTCGACGACGACGGCCGCCCGTGGATCGTCATGGAGCTCATCGAGGGCGCCTCGCTCGCCGAAGTCATCCGCGAGAAGGGCACCCTGACGCCCCGCCGGGCCGCCGAGGTCGGACTCGCCGTGCTCGACGTCCTGCGCGCCGCGCACAGCCAGGGCATCCTGCACCGCGACGTGAAGCCCTCCAACGTCCTCATCGCCGACACCGGCCGCGTCGTCCTCACCGACTTCGGCATCGCGCAGGTCGAGGGCGACCCCTCGGTCACCTCCACCGGCATGCTCGTCGGCGCCCCCTCGTACATCTCGCCCGAGCGCGCCCGCGGCCAGAAGCCCGGCCCGCCCGCCGACATGTGGTCGCTGGGCGGCCTGCTCTACGCGGCCGTCGAGGGCACGCCCCCGTACGACAAGGGCTCCGCCCTCGCCACCCTCACCGCCGTGATGACCGAGCAGGTGGACCCGCCCAAGAACGCGGGCCCCCTCACCGACGTCATCTACGGCCTGCTGGTCAAGGACCCCGCGCACCGCCTCGACGACCAGGGCGCCCGCGCGCTGCTGACCGCCGTCGTCGACATGCCCGAGCCCGAGCCGGAGCCGCCGGCGGACGAGACGCGCGTGATCGCGCTGCCGCCCGTACCCGAGCTCGCGGACCTCGGGTCGGTCGCGGCGGCGCCCGCCACCGCGAAGCCCAAGGGGCGGCCGAAGGGCAAGTCCCAGGAGGCGCCCGCGGCCGCCGTCCAGCCGACCGCCAAGGCGAAGGCCAAGGGCAAGGCCAAGGCCAAGGAGCGCCCGCAGGCCGTGCTCGGCGCCGCTGCCGCCGCCGGGACCGGGGCCGCGCCGGCCGTGTCGGGCACCCGGCAGGGCGCGGTGCAGCCGAAGGGCCAGGCCCAGGAGCCGGTCCAGCCCGCGCCCAAGCCGCGGCCGGTGGCCGCGCCGCTCACCGACGTGATGTCCCGCCAGACGATCGGCCTCGCGATCGCCGCGGTGGTCGCCGCCCTGGCGCTCCTCGGCGGTGCGATCGTCTGGGCCATGAGCGGTGACGACGAGCCGCACGACAACAAGAACAACAGCAAGGGCCCGGGCTCGAGCGCCGCCCCCTCGACGGGCGGCACCGGCGGGACCCCCGCGACCGGCAAGCCCGGCACGGCCGCCGGCGGCACCGAGAACGGCACCGGCGGCAAGGGCGCGACCGCGGGCGCGGGCACCGAGCAGAACGACGGCGGCGCCAACGGCACGAACGGCAACGGCGCGAGCGACGGCGGAGCGAACGGCACTGCCGGGGCCAACGGCTCGACGGGCTCCAACGGGTCGAACGGCACGGCCGGCAGCGCCGGTCAGGGCGGCACCGGCCCCGGCACCATCGGCGCCCTGCCCGCCGGCTACGTCATGGTCACCGACGCCCACTTCCACTTCTCCATGGCCATGCCCTCGGACTTCAGGCGCAACGCCATAGCGGGCGACGACTCCGGCGGCATATACAACCGCGACGGCGGCTACCCGCGCGTCCAGGTCGACTACAACAAGAGCCCGAGCGACGACGCCCGGCTCGCCTGGGCCCAGCTCGCCGGAGCCGTGTCCAGCTCCAGCACCGGCTACAAGCTGCTCGGCCTCTCCGAGGTCAAGTACCGGGGCTACCCGACCGTCGCCGACTGGCAGTTCGAGCGCACGGAGAAGGGGCAGCGGGTCCGGGTCCTCAACCGCGGCTTCAAGGTGGACGCCACCCACGGCTACGCCATCATGATCACGTGCCCGGTGGACGGGTGGGACGGCGCGGAGTGCAAGACCCTGCGCGACACCGCGTTCGACACCTTCAAGGTCCGCGACTGACGCCGGGCCCGGCGCGCCCGGGCCGCTGGCCCGTTGCCGGCGGCCCGCCGACCGGCCAACTCCGTGGCCGATAAGGCGGCTGACCTCGCCCGACCCGGCGACGCGCGTGCGTCCCTCGACGTATCGTGAGGGAGCGGTGACGGGGGAACGGCACTAGGGGGTAGGGGTCGTGCAGGAGTACGCGGGCAGGGTGTTGGCCGACCGCTACCGCCTGCCGCTGCCCCCCTCCGACGAGTACGACCTGGTCGAGACCCGTGCCTTCGACACCTACAGCGGCCAGGAAGTCCTGGTCAGGCAGGTGCCGTTGCCCGAGGTGGTGGACGCCGAACTGCTCGACGGCGAGGCGGCCGTCGACGGCCCGCCGCGGACCGGCCACGGGCGGGCCGCCATGCCCGCGCCCCGCGGCGGTCCCGCCGGGGGCGCGACCCGGCGCCCCGTCGACCCCGTCGTGCGGCGGGCGCTGGAGGCGGCGCAGGCCGCCGCCCGGATCCCCGACCACCCGCGGCTGGACCAGGTCTTCGACGTCTTCGCCGAAGGCGGCTCGCTGTGGATAGTGAGCGAACTCGTCGTCGCCCGACCGCTGGCGGCCCTGCTTGCGGACCGGCCGCTGAGCCCGTACCGCGCGGCGGAGGTGGCCGCCGACGTGCTCACCGCGCTGCGCGCGCTGCACGCGCACGGGTGGGTGCACCGGAACATCACGATGCGCACCGTGCTGGTCTGCGAGGACGGCCGGGTGGTCCTCACCGGCCTCGCCGCCGGCGCCGCCGAAGAGGCCCTGTGCGGCTACGACCCGGTCCCGCCCGCCGACCCGGACGGCGCCGCGTACGAGGGCTCCGGACCGGACCCGGGCCCCGCGGTCCCGCCCACGGGTGCGGCGACGACGCCGGCGTCCGGCCCCCGCTCCGCGGACGAGCTCGAGGACGCGTCCTTCGCCACGGGCGGCGGTGGCCGGCCGACCGCGAGCCCGGGCGCGGCCGACGAAGCGGTCCGCCGCGCGGCGGCGACCGGCCGGGCCGGCCGGCCCCCGCTCCCGGCGCCCGCCGACCCGGCGGGTGTGCCGGCGGGCACCGCGCCGCCGTACGCCGAGGCGCCCGCGAGCACGGTCCCGCCCGGCGGCCCCGGAGCCCCGCCCGGCCGGGGCGCGCCGGGGGCGACCCTCGCGGCCCGTCCCGAGCCCGCCGGGGAGCACCCGGCCGGGCACCCGGGTCCGGGGGCGAACCTGCCGGCCGCCCGCGGGACCTCGCCCGACCACCCGGACCCGTCCGGTGCCGCCGCCGCGTACCGGGCGGGCCCGGCCGCGACCGGGGACCTGCCGGCCGCGGAGCGGCCGCCGGTGGCGCCCGGGTACGGGACGCCCGGCGGAGCCGACCTCAAGGCCGCCGCCCGGGCCGGGGCCGTCGCCGCGTACCGGGCCGGGACCCGGGCCGCCGTCACCCAGCACATCGCCGGGACCGAGCCCGTCCGCCCGCAGGGCTCCAACGTGCCCGAGGGGTACGCGTATCCGTACGGCGGCGGTCCGGACGCCGCCCGCCCCCGCACCCCCGGAACCCCGGACGCCCCGGCCCGACCCGCCCTACCGAGCGGCGCCGACGCCCCGCCGGACCCCGCGACCTCCGGCCCGACCGACGCCCTTCCGAGCGCCCCGCCCTCCGCCGCCGCCCTGCCCGCCGCCCCGGCCGGCGACGCCGCGCCGGGTACCGACGGCCGGGCCGCTCCCTGGCACGGGGCCACGCCCCGGAACCGCCCGCCGACCGGCGGCCGGCCGGCACTGCCGGCGCGGCCCTCGCTGCCCGAGGGCTACGCCCCCGCCGTCCCCGACGAGGCGGAGCCGGCCGCGCAGCCTCCGCACCCGCCCCACCCCGCCCCGGGCGCCCCCGCCCCGCAGGGCGGCGGCCCGCGAGCCCCGCACCACCCCGCCCCGCCGGCCGGCGGGCCGCAGGCCGGTGCCTCCCGGACCCCGGTGGTACCCGCTCGGTCCGGATCCGAGCGGCCCACGTCCGCCCCCCGGCCCCCGCAGCAGCCCGCAGGCCCCGTACCGCCGTCCCCGCAAGCCGGTTGGGACCGGCCCGGCGGGACGGCCCGGGCCGGACGCGGCGGGCCCGGCACCCCCTTGGCCGCGGAGCGGGCGCGGCAGACCCGGATCCAGGTCGTCGGTGCCGTCACCGAGCGCTGGGCCCCCGAACAGGCCCACCCCGTCCACGAGAACTGGCAGCTCGCCGCACCCGTCGGCCCGGCCACCGACCTGTGGGCCCTCGGCGCGCTGCTCTACCGCGCCGTCCAGGGCCACGCCCCGTACCCCGAGGACAGCGCCGCCGAACTGGTCGAGATGGTCTGCTCCGAGCCGCCCGCCTTCGCCGAGGAGTGCGGCCCGCTGCGCCCCGTGGTGGAGTCGCTGCTGCGCCAGGACCCCACCGAGCGCCCCGAGTTCGAGGAGCTGCGCGGCTGGCTGCGGTCGCTCGTCCGGTCGGCCCCCGAGCCGGACGGGACCGGCCGGACCCTGCCCGAGCCGCCCCCGGACGCGGCCAAACTGCCCATCGTGCGCCGCCGCGGCGAGCTCGTGCGCCGGCGGCGCGCCGCGCGCGAACGGGCGAAGCGCGAGCAGCAGCAGGCCAAGACCCGGGCCCGGTCCCAGGCCCGGGAGGAGGCCCAGGCCGAGGCCCAGGAGCAGGCCCTGGCCCGGTCCCGGGCCCAGGAGGAGGCACTGGCCCGGGCCGAGGCGGAGGTCCGGACGCACGCCCCACCGCCGTCCTCCGCACGGCACGGCCGGCACCGCCAGCCGCCCCCGCCGAAGGCCAAGCGCCCGTCCCGCCCCGCCGGTTCGAGCCGTCCCGCCGGACCGCGCGCGCCCGCGCGCGCCCCCGGAACGGGCCGGCCGGGCCGGGCGCTGGGCCGGACCCTGCTGCTGGTCGTGCTCGTCGGGCTGGCCGGCTTCGTGGCGTACGCGATGGTGTTCATGCCGAAGGCCGAACCCACCGCCAAGGACATCGAGTCGCCCGGCCCCGCCGGGACCGCAACGGCCCCGTCGACCGCAGCGCCCACCACCCCCGGGCCCGCCGCGTCACCCAAGGCGTCGCCGTCCACGTCCCCCGCGCGCCCCCGGCCGCAGACCAGCACCGCCCCCGCCACGGACGTCGGCCCCGGCTACACCCTCGACCGGGACCGCGAGGGCTTCCAGGTGGCCGTCCCGCAGGGGTGGCAGCGGCGCCCGCTCAACGACGCCGGCCAGGTCCGCTTCTCCGACGGCGACTACGAGCTGATCGTCGTACCGGGCCGTGATCCGGCCCCCGGCGGAGCCGGCGACCCGCTCGGCTACCAGCGCGACAAGGAGCGGGAACTGGAGCCGGTACGGACCAGCAGTTGGAGCACCCAGACCGGGGTCCGCGAGATCACCGTCGGTCAGCGCAAGACGGCCGAGGGGCAGTACACGTGGACCGACGGCAGCGGCCGCTCCGTGTACGTGCGCAACCGGGTCTACGTACTGTCCGGCCGGTATCACATCCTGATGGTCATCGGTCCGGATTCCGGACGCGACAAGGTCACCGAGATCTATGAGCACGCCACTGCCAGTTACAAGTTCGGGCTCTAGCCCCACAGTTCCGTCACAGTGCGGTCTCACCGGGCCCTCGCGGTACACGGAGAGCTACTTCGCTCCGTAATCTTTCCCCGAAAGTACAGAGCGGCGGGATTTTGTGGAACACAGGACAGGCGCGGGCTCGGTGCTCGCGGGCCGGTACCGGCTCGGAGAGCCCATCGGCAGCGGCGGCATGGGCAAGGTGTGGCGCGCGCACGACGAGCTGCTGCACAGGACCGTCGCGGTCAAGGAACTGACGGCGGGTCTGTACGTCGCCGAGGCCGACCGGGCGGTGCTCGTCGAGCGGACGCGCAAGGAGGCCCGGGCGGCCGCCCGGATCCAGCACCCGGCCGTGGTCACGGTCCACGACGTCCTCGAGCACGACGACCGGCCCTGGATCGTCATGGAGTACGTCGACGGCCCCTCGCTCGCCGACGCGGCCAAGGCCGCCGGGCGCATCGAGCCCCGCGAAGCCGCCCGCATCGGACTGCACGTCCTGGGCGCGCTGCGCGCCGCGCACGCGGTGGGCGTGCTGCACCGGGACGTGAAGCCCGGCAACGTGCTGCTGGCCAAGGACGGCCGGGTGCTGCTCACGGACTTCGGCATCGCGGCCATCGAGGGCGACTCCTCCATCACGCGCACCGGCGAACTCGTGGGCTCCATCGACTACCTGGCGCCCGAGCGGGTCACCGGCGGCGCCCCGGACCCGGCCTCCGACCTGTGGGCGCTGGGCGCGACGCTGTACACGGCGGTCGAGGCGCGCTCGCCGTTCCGCCGCACCTCGCCGATCTCCAGCCTGGCGGCCGTGGTCAACGACGAGCTCCCGCCGCCGCGCCAGGCCGGTGCGCTGGGACCGGTCATCACGGCGCTGCTGCACAAGGACCCGGCGAAGCGGCCGTCCGCGGCCGAGGCCGAGCGGATGCTGCTGGAGGCGATGGAGGGCCGCGAGCCGCGGGCCGCCCACGCGTACGTGCCCACGCAGCGCATCACGGGACCCGCGCCGACCGACCTCGCCCCGCAGACCCCGCACGGCCCCACCGGCCACACGAGCCACCCGGGTCACCCGGGTCACCAGGGTCCTGGGGGCCACCCCGGTCACGCCGGCGCCACCGGCCCCGCCGGTACGGCCCCCCTCCCCGAGCAGCACCAGTTCGTCCGCTCCGACGCCGGGCCGGCCGGCCCCGATCCCCGCGGGCGCGCGGAGCGCCGCCGCGACGGTGACGGCGGCCGGACCCGCCGGGTGGCGATCGTGGCCCTGGTCGCGGCGCTGCTCGGCGGCGGGCTCGCGTTCGGGGCCCTGAAGTACGTGAACACGCAGGACGACGACCCCACCGGCTCCGGCGGCACCACCGGCGGCCCGGTGACCCGGTCGACCAAGGACACCCTCCCCGCCGGCTGGGTGCGGGTCACCGACCCGGCCGGCTTCACTCTCGCCGTGCCGAAGGGCTGGAAGCGCCGTACGGACGGCGACCAGATCGACTACACGCCGGACGAGGGCAAGCACCGCATCCGGATCAGCCGCGACACCACGCCCGACTTCGAGAACCCGTACATGCACCTGCTGGACGTGGAGAAGTCGGTCCGCAGCCGCCTGCCGAAGTACCACCGGGAGACGCTGCACGCGAACACCTACCGCGGCCAGACCCAGGCGGGCGTCTGGGAGTTCACGTGGACGGAGAAGAAGGACCACCCGGGCGCCAAGCGCGCCATCGACCAGATGTACGTCACGCCCGGCGGCACCGAGTACGCGATCTACATGTCCAGCCCGGCCAAGGACTGGGACACCACGCGGGAGCAGTTCGACGTCGTGCTCAGCCACTGGCAGCCCGCCCCCTGACCGGCTCCGCCCGCCCCCGGGCGGGTGGCCGCGCGGGTGGCCGCGTGAGCGGCGCGGAGGGGGGCCGCAGGCCTCTGATCAGGCACCTTCCGGACATCGCGCCAGTGAACGCTGGCGCGATTGGCAAAATCTGGTTACCGGCGGGTACCCAAAGGTGCCCGATCGGCATACCCTCACCGCCATGACGGACTCGCAGGCCCCCGCCCCCACCAATCCCGTGGCACCGACCCCGGCCGGCGTGCGCACCGCAGCCGACGTCGTGACCCCCGAGCTGGTCGCCCGCCTCACCCGCGGGGTGGCCGGCTCCGGCCGCACCGCCAACCACACCCCCTTCACCGGCGAGAAGCTCGCCGACCTGCCCGAGTCCACCCCCGAGGACGTGGCCGAGGCCTTCGGCCGCGCCCGCGCCGCGCAGCCGGCCTGGGCCGCCCTGCCGACCCGGCAGCGCGCCGCGGTCCTGCTGCGCTTCCACGACCTGGTCCTGGCCCGCCAGGCCGAGGTGCTCGACCTCATCCAGCTGGAGACCGGCAAGGCCCGCCTGCACGCCCACGAGGAGGTCCAGGCCGTCGCGGTCGGCGCCCGCCACTACGGCCGCAAGGCCCCCGCCTACCTGCGCCCCAAGCGGCACGGCGGCGCCATGCCGACCCTCACCAAGGTCACCGAACTGCGCCAGCCCCGCGGCGTGGTCGGCCAGATCGCCCCGTGGAACTACCCGCTGGAGCTGTCGGTCGGCGACGCCCTGCCCGCCTTCGTCGCCGGCAACGCGGTCGTCATGAAGCCCGACACCGAGACCGCGCTGACCGCCCTGTGGGCCCGCGACCTGCTCATCGAGGCGGGCCTGCCGGCCGAGGTCTTCCAGGTCGTGCTGGGCGAGGGCCCGGTCGTCGGCCCCGAGGTCGTCCGGCACGCCGACTACGTCTCCTTCACCGGGTCCACCCGCACCGGGCGCGAGGTCGCCCAGGGCGCGGCCGCCCGCCTGGTCGGCGTCTCCCTCGAGCTCGGCGGCAAGAACGCGATGCTCGTCCTGCACGACGCCGACGTCGAGAAGGCCGCCGCCGGAGCCGTGCGGGCCTGCTTCTCCTCCGCCGGCCAGCTGTGCATATCCATCGAGCGGCTGTACGTGCACGAGGCGATCGCCGACGAGTTCGTCGCCCGCTTCGCCGCCCGCACCAAGGCGATGCGGCTCGGCAGCGCCCTCGCGTACGGCGCGGACATGGGCTCGCTGGTGGGCGAGCGCCAGCTGGAGACCGTACGCCGGCACGTCGAGGAGGCCGTCGAGAAGGGCGCCAAGCTCGTCGCGGGCGGCGCCCACCGGCCCGACATCGGCCCCCTCTTCTTCGAGCCGACCATCCTCGACGGCGTCGAGGCCCCCATGGCCGTCTGTGCCGAGGAGACCTTCGGCCCGGTCGTCTCGATCTACCGCTTCACCGACGAGGACGAGGCGATCGCGCAGGCCAACGCCACCTCGTACGGCCTGAACTCCAGCGTGTGGACCAAGGACGCCCGGCGCGGCCACCAGGTCGCGGCCCGGCTGCGCACCGGCACGGTCAACATCAACGAGGGGTACGCGCCCGCGTACGGCAGCGCCCAGTCGCCCATGGGCGGCATGAAGGACTCCGGCCTCGGCCGCCGGCACGGCTCC
The DNA here is from genome assembly GCF_044753805.1 of Streptomyces sp. NPDC093225. Lineage (NCBI taxonomy): Bacteria > Bacillati > Actinomycetota > Actinomycetes > Kitasatosporales > Streptomycetaceae > Streptomyces > Streptomyces sp. NPDC093225. Next base: position 26,528 of record NZ_JBIVNX010000028.1, on the reverse strand, counting down.
GAGGGCATCCTCAAGTACACCGAGGCCCAGACCGTGGCGCACCAGCGGCTGCTGCCGATGGCGCCCTCGCTGGGCATGGACGACGACGCGTACGCGGCCCTCATGACCCGCAGCCTGCGGATCATGAAGGCGCTGCGGATGCGCTGAGGGGGCGCCCGATGTCCGACGACCGCGCGCACGACACGAAGGAAGCCGCCGCCGACATGACCGAGACCCCTGCCGACGCGACCGGAACCCCTGCCGACGCGACCGGCAACCCCGGCGACCCGACCGCCTCCGACGACGAGGCGTACGACTACGACGTGCTCGTCATCGGCTCCGGCTTCGGCGGCTCCGTCTCCGCCCTGCGCCTGACCGAGAAGGGCTACCGGGTCGGCGTCCTGGAGGCCGGCCGCCGCTTCACCCGCGACGGCCTCCCGCGCAACTCCTGGGACCTGCGCAACTACCTGTGGGCCCCGGCCCTCGGCCTGTACGGCATCCAGCGGATCCACCTGCTCGGCAACGTCATGGTGCTGGCCGGCGCCGGCGTCGGCGGCGGCTCGCTCAACTACGCCAACACCCTCTACGTCCCGCCGGAGGCCTTCTTCAAGGACCGGCAGTGGGCCGCCATCACCGACTGGCGCGAGGAGCTCACCCCGTACTACGACCAGGCCAAGCGCATGCTCGGGGTGCGGCTCAACCCGACCATGACCCCCTCCGACGTCCACCTGCGCGCCGCCGCCGAGAAGATGGGCGTGGGCGACACCTTCCACATGGCCCCCGTCGGCGTCTTCTTCGGTGACGGCGACGACGCCGAGGGCGCCTCGCGGGCCCGGCCCGGCGAGGAGGTCGCCGACCCGTACTTCGGCGGTGCCGGCCCCGCGCGCACGGCCTGCACCGAGTGCGGCGAGTGCATGACCGGCTGCCGGCACGGCGCCAAGAACACCCTCAACGAGAACTACCTCCACCTCGCCGAGCGTGCCGGGGCGGTGATCCACCCCATGACCACCGTCACCGCGCTCGCCGAGCACCCCGACGGCGGCTACCGGGTGCGCACCGCGCCCACCGACCGCCGCCGCAAGGGCAAGGCGCAGGTGCTGCGCTCCCGGTACGTGGTCGTGGCCGCCGGCACGTACGGCACCCAGACCCTCCTCCACACCATGAAGGACCGCGGCGAGCTGCCCCGGATCTCGGCCCGGCTCGGCGACCTGACCCGGACCAACTCCGAGGGCATCGTCGGCGCCCAGACCGACGACCGCCGCTACCGCAGGAAGTACGGGCAGCACGCGCGCGCCGACTTCACCAAGGGCGTGGCCATCACCTCCTCCGTGCACCCCAACGCGGACACCCACATCGAGCCCGTCCGCTACGGCAAGGGCTCGAACGCGATGGGCGCGATGACGGTCCTCCAGGTGCCCTACCACCGGCACCGGGTCGCGGCCTGGTTCGGGCGCACCGTCCGGCACCCGGTCCAGGCGGTCCGCTCGCTGTCCAACCGGCGCTGGTCGGAGCGGACGATCATCGGCCTGGTGATGCAGTCCCTCGACAACTCCCTGACCACGTACCGCAAGCCCGGCGGCATCGGGAAGGGCCTGCTCACGGCCCGGCAGGGCCACGGCGCGCCCAACCCGACCCAGATCGCGGAGGCCACGCGGGCCGCGACCCTGCTGGCCGAGGAGATCAACGGCTTCGCCGGCAGCAACGTCGGCGAACTGATGGGCACCCCGCTGACGGCCCACTTCCTCGGCGGCTGCCCGATCGGCGGCTCGGCGGAGGAGGGCGTGGTCGACCCCTACCACCGGCTGTACGGCCACCCGGGGATCCTCGTCGTCGACGGCGCGGCCGTCTCGGCGAACCTGGGCGTCAACCCGTCGCTGACCATCACGGCGCAGGCGGAGCGGGCGATGTCGTTCTGGCCCAACAAGGGCGAGGCGGACCCGCGTCCGGAGCAGGGCGCGGCCTACGTGCGGCTGGCGGCGGTCGAGCCGGCGCGGCCGGCCGTGCCGAAGGACGCCTTCGGGGCGCTGCGGCTGCCGTTCCTCGCGGTGCCGGAGGTGCCGAAGCGGGCCGCGGCCACGGACTGAGCGATGCGTAAGGGGCTGCACCCCCCTCCTGGTGCAGCCCCTCGCGCATGCGTGGTGTCCACGCCGGGGCGTGGGTTCCGCACAAGGTGACCCGCGGCCCCGGCGGATGGTTGTAGGCCGTGCATGTGACCTGCGTCACAAGGTCCTGGTGCGTCGTCGGGCATCGTCGTCAATTCGTGATCCACGAGGAGGCAACTCCGTTCGGCTTTCGCAAGTCGAAGCGGACATGAGACGAATCTCCCTGCTGGCCGCGGCGGGCCTGATGGCCCTTGGGCTGACCACCCCCGCACACGCCGCCGGTCCCGACTACGCCGTGAGCGGCCCCACCGAGGTCGGCCTGAACCCGTACCCGGCGAAGGGCAGCCCGAAGAAGACCACCGTCGACATCGGGATCACCAATCCCACGTCGAAGGACTTCCACGGCACGTACACGCTCACGCTGGACCTGGCCGGGCTGAAGGGAGTCGCCGACGTCGCGCTCGGCGAGGTCGGCGACGACTGCGAGCGCACCGCGGACACGCTGGTCTGCGAGGGCTCGTCCCTCTGGGCCGGCGGGCGGACCGTCGTACAGCTGCGGCTGACCGCCGCTAAGGGCGCGAAGGACGGCGCGCACGGCACGGTCGCGGTCACCGGCAAGGCGGCGGGCATCCGCATCAGCCCGCGCACCACCACGGTCACGGTCGGCGGCCCCGACCTGGTCATGCAGCGCCTGCACCTGAAGAACCGCATGAAGGTCGGCGACCGGCAGGCCACCCCGATCTCCTTCGAGAACAAGGGCACCCGTCCCGCCGACGGCGTGGTGCTGGAGCTCCTGCACACCCGCGGCCTGGAGTTCGTCGAGAAGTACGACAACTGCACGTTCCGCCCGAACGGCCCGCAGCAGCGCGGTTGGGGCACCACCGTGTGCACCTTCGAGGGTTCCTTCGAGCCCAAGTACGTCTACGAGCTCGACGCGCCGCTGCACCTGAAGGCCACGCAGCGGGCCTGGTACGACTCGTTCATCTACCGGATCAAGGAGACGGGCGCGGCCTCCACGGCCCTGAACGACTCCAAGGCGGGCCCGAAGACCGGCGTCAGGATCGGTGCGAAGCGGGTCCTCGCGCAGCCGTACTCGTCGGACCTGAACCCCTGGGACAACCAGCAGGAGTTCGACTTCCAGACCGCCAACACCGCCGACTTCGCCGCCACCCCGCTCGCGCTCGACGGCAAGGCGGGCGAGCAGGTGAAGGCCCGCTTCGGGTTCCGCAACCAGGGACCGGCCTGGATCGGCAACATCCGCTCCGGCGAGCCCGTCGCCACCGTCGACATCCGCGTCCCGGCCGGCGCGTCCGTCACCCGCAAGCCCAAGGCCTGCGCCGCGCTCAGCGCCGACGGCACCCCGCGCGAGCGGCAGCTGGGGGCCCCGCGCTACCGCTGCCAGAGCGGGTACACCGTGCTCGACGGTGCGAGCGTCACCTTCCCGTTCGAGCTGCGGATCGACCGCGTCGTCCCCGATGCCAAGGGTTCCGTCGCGGTCGGCACCTGGGCCCCCGACGGCCGCCTGGGCCGGCTCGCCTTCGACCCCAAGCACGCCAACGACACCGCCGCCCTGGTCCTGAACCCCACCCGGGTGCCGACGCAGCCGACCCCGGGCGCCACGGCGACGCCCACCACGGGCGCCACGCCGGCCGCGACTCCCTCGGCCACCGGTGGCGCGACCCCGTCCGCCACGGCCCCGACGGCCACCGGGCCGGGCGGCAACCTCGCCTCCACCGGCAGCTCCGCCGCGCTCCTCGCGGGGGCCGCGGCGATCGCCCTCATCGGCGGCGCGGGCCTGTTCCTGGCGACCCGCCGCCGGACGGGCCGGCACGGCTGACGCGCGGGCGCGCCCGGACCGGGGGGTACGGGCGCGCCGGCGTGGAGGGGGGAGCGTGGCCCGTACGCACGGGGGGGGCGTACGGGCGTGAGAAGGGCCCCGCGGACTGCTGTCCGCGGGGCCCTCCACATGTCGTCCGGCGTCAGGGCAGCGCCGGAACCGCTGCGCGGCGCCGGGGGGACGCGCCGCGTGGCCAGTGCATGCATCGTGCTCGACGGGCCGCCGCCCCGCAACCATTTCGGCCAAGCTGACCGTTTCCGGCCAGATGGGTCCCGGGGTGGGTCCCGGGCGCAGGTACCGGGTCGGGTCCCGGTCATGGGTCCCGGTCATTGGGTCCCGGTCATGGGTGCCGGGAAAGATCGGACCGGTCGGCCCCGGGCGTCCCCGGGGCCGACCGTCCTTTGGGGTGACCGGGCTGCTGTCCCCTGCCGACCGGTCACGCGCTGGAGCGAGGTCCCACGACGTACGCTCCACGGGCCGTACGTCTCATCGCTCCAGCGGAGCCACGCGTGGTGTGTGCGGGCCCGCGCCTGGCTGGCACGGACTATCCACACCAACGAAGCCCCACGGGGCCGGTCACGGTCCGGACGGGTGACAAACGCACGCCCGCACGGCGGTCAGACCCGGCCGCGGCACAGCTCCAGCAGCGTCATCGCCAGCGCGGTGCCGGGCTTGCCGAGGGCCTCGTTGTAGTGCGCGAGGACCTCCATCTCGCGCGAGAGGTTCACGCGGCGCCCGCCCGAGGTGATCCGGGCCTCCTGGATCACGGCCGAGACGGCCATACGTTCCTGGATCAGGCCGATGATCCGGTCGTCGAGGGTGTCGATCCGCTCGCGGGCGCCGCCGATCAGCTCGGCCGCGTCGGCGGTGCGCGCACCGGTGGTCTCGGCGGCGGTCCGGGCGGTCCGGGCGGCGGGCGCGGTGGCGGTGGCGGTGGTGGTCACGGGGTTCTCCTGTCGGTGGTGGCCGACGACCCGTACGACGACAGAGCGCCCCGGGCCTGTCGGCCGGGGGCGCTCTGGGTGGTCTGTTCAGCGGCTCGGAGCGAGCATCACGACGACCCATGGCGACCGGACCGACCGGTGCCATAGGTAAAGAGGAAGCTCAGCTGCTCGCGCACGGCACGGAATCTAGCCGTCCCGCGGCCCCGCGGCCAACCGGGTTCGGATGGTGAGACAGGACCGGTCGAGGCCCGGGTTCGGATGGTGAGACGAAGACGGTGGTGCGGGCGCCGTTAGAATCGACAAAACAACACCCTCTTTCCCGCCGGAAGGCCCGCCGTGCCAGAAGCACCCTCCGCCGCCCCGGACGTCGTCCTCGTTGTCGACTTCGGCGCGCAGTACGCCCAGCTCATCGCCCGCCGCGTCCGTGAGGCCCGGGTCTACAGCGAGATCGTGCCGAGCACGATGCCCGTGGCCGAGATGCTGGCCAAGAACCCCAAGGCGATCATCCTCTCCGGCGGCCCGTCCTCCGTGTACGAGGAGGGTGCCCCCACGATCGACCGCGCCCTGTTCGAGGCCGGTGTCCCGGTCTTCGGCATGTGCTACGGCTTCCAGCTGATGGCCACCACCCTGGGCGGCACGGTCGACAACACCGGTGCGCGCGAGTACGGCCGTACCCCGCTGAGCGTCACCAAGACCGGCTCCACCCTCTTCGAGGGCACCCCCGAGCACCAGTCGGTGTGGATGTCGCACGGCGACGCCTGCTCCGCCGCGCCCGAGGGCTTCACCGTGACCGCCTCCACCAACGTGGTGCCGGTCGCCGCCTTCGAGAACGACGCGCAGAGGCTGTACGGCGTGCAGTACCACCCCGAGGTGATGCACTCCACGCACGGCCAGCAGATCCTCGAGCACTTCCTCTACCGGGGCGCGGGCCTGAAGCCCGACTGGACCACCGGCAACGTCATCGAGGAGCAGATCGCCGCCATCCGCGCGCAGGTCGGCGACAAGCGCGCCATCTGCGGCCTGTCCGGCGGCGTGGACTCCGCGGTGGCCGCGGCCCTCGTGCAGAAGGCCATCGGCGACCAGCTGACCTGCGTCTACGTCGACCACGGCCTGATGCGCAAGGGCGAGACCGAGCAGGTCGAGAAGGACTTCGTCGCCGCGACCGGCGTCAAGCTGAAGGTCGTCGACGCCCAGGAGCGCTTCCTGACCGCCCTCGCCGGGGTCTCCGACCCCGAGGAGAAGCGGAAGATCATCGGCCGCGAGTTCATCCGCGTCTTCGAGCAGGCCCAGGCCGAGATCATCGCCGAGGCCCCCGACGACCAGCCCGTCGAGTTCCTGGTCCAGGGCACCCTGTACCCGGACATCGTCGAGTCCGGCGGCGGCACCGGTACCGCGAACATCAAGTCGCACCACAACGTCGGCGGCCTGCCCGAGGACCTCGAGTTCAAGCTCGTCGAGCCGCTGCGCCAGCTGTTCAAGGACGAGGTCCGCATGGTCGGCCAGGACCTCGGCCTGCCCGAGGAGATCGTCCAGCGCCAGCCCTTCCCGGGCCCCGGCCTGGGCATCCGCATCGTCGGCGAGGTCACCAAGGAGCGCCTGGACCTGCTGCGCGAGGCCGACGCCATCGCCCGCCACGAGCTGACCGCGGCCGGCCTGGACCGCGAGATCTGGCAGTGCCCGGTCGTGCTGCTCGCCGACGTCCGCAGCGTGGGCGTGCAGGGCGACGGCCGCACCTACGGCCACCCGATCGTGCTGCGCCCGGTCTCCTCCGAGGACGCCATGACGGCCGACTGGACCCGCATGCCGTACGAGGTGCTGGCCCGCATCTCGACCCGGATCACCAACGAGGTGCCGGACGTGAACCGCGTGGTCCTGGACTGCACCAGCAAGCCCCCGGGCACCATCGAGTGGGAGTAGTCCCTCCCGTACGCCGACGAGGCCGCCGTCCGCCCCTTCCGGGAGCGGGCGGCGGCCTCGCCGTTTCGTGGCCGCCCGGCTCTGGCCCCTTGCACGGGGCGCGGGTACGGTGCGCCGCGACCCGAGCCGTACGTGAGGAGCGCCGACGATGTCCGAGCAGCCCCAGCCCGTGCCCGCGGAGCGCCTCCGGTTCGCGATGCCGCCGCGGCACGGGACGCCGGCCGAGGAGCGGGCGCACCGGAAGGAGCGGCTGGCCGGGGCGCTGCGGCTGTTCGCCGCCCTCGGGTACGAGGACGGGGTCTCGGGCCACGTCACCGCCCGCGACCCGGAGTTCCCCGACTGCTACTGGGTCAACCCCTTCGGCCGGACGCTGGCCGGGATCGGGCCCGAGGACCTGGTCCTGGCCGACGGCGACGGGCGCGTCCTGCAGGGCGAGCAGCACGTCAACCAGGCCGCCTTCGAAGTGCACGCGGCCGTCCACCGGGCCCGGCCCGGGGTGGTGGCCGTGGCCCACGCCCACTCCGACCACGGCCGGGCCTTCGCCGCCCTCGGCGAGCTGCTCGACCCGATCACCCAGGAGGCCTGCGCCTTCTACCAGGACCACGCCCTGCTCGACCGCTACACCGGGCCGGCCGCCGGGACCGGGGACGCCCGCCTGATCGCGGCGGCCCTCGGGTCCCACAAGGCCCTCGTGCTGCGCAACCACGGGCTGCTGACCGTCGGGGACTCGGTCGACGCGGCCGCGTGGTGGTTCGTCTCCCTCGACCGCTCGTGCGGGATCCAGCTGGCCGCGCGGGCCGCCGGGAAGCCCGTACCGATCGACCACAAGAGCGCCGTGCTGACCCGGGAGCAGCTGGGCACGGACCTGGTCGCGTGGATCAGCTTCCAGCCGCTGTGGCAGCGCGTCGCCGGGGAACCGGGGCCGGCGGGGTCAACATCACGTACGGGAACTCACCCCCTCTGACGTCGGCGGCGGCCGGGAGCACTGCCGGGGTGGTGCACAATTCGCTGGCACTGCACGGTAGTTAGAGAGGCGGCACGTACGTGGCTGTCCAAGAGATCATCCACCGGAGTACCCACGGCGGCGGCTGCACCTGCGACGACTGCCCGCACGGCGCCCGCGAGGGCCACCGCAGGGCCGTCGCCGCCTTCGTCGAGCGCCGCGACGAGTACGCCGCCGGCCAGGGCCTGCCGGCCGCCGTCGCCCGCTCGGCCGGGGCCTCGCGCCAGTGGGTGTCCGACGAGCTCACGCAGGCCGCCCGGACGGTGGCCGACCGGGGCCGGGAGGCCGGCCACTCCTGGCTGTACCTGCTGTCCCGGCGCGCCGTACTGGCCGTGTGGATCGCCGCCGGCGTGCTGCTCGTCGTGCAGGTCGGCACCGCCCTGGGCACCGGCTGGTCCGCCGCGCGCACCGCCGGGCTGCTGGCCGCGGTGCTGCTGGCGGGGCTCCTGACGGTGGCCGCCCGCGCCCAGACCCTGCGTGGCGGCCTGCTGGCGCCGCTGGTGGGCGAGGACAACCGGCTCTCGACCTCGAAGGCCGTGCCCTGCGCGTGGCTGCTGCTGACGGCCTTCGCCGCGCTGCTGCCCGCGCTGCGGCTGGCCGCGAACCCGCCGGGGCAGGAGCGGGCGGGCCTGTACGACGGGCTGGAGCTGGACCGGGCGCTGCCCCTGCTGACCGTGCTCGCGATCACCTCCGCGGTGGCGGTGGTGGTGCGGCGCGTGGTGTCCGTACGGATCCTGGGCCAGCGGCTGCAGAAGCTGCCCGCCGACCGGCCGCGCGGCGCGGACCTGCTCACCGACGACGCGGGGCGGGGCAGCTTCCCCGACGCGCAGTACGTGCTGGTCTCGACCGTCACCCTCGCCTTCGCGGCGGTGGCGCTGGCCCGCTTCCCGGACCGGCTGCCGCACCTGCCGTGGTCGCTCGCGGTGCTGACCGGGCTCTCGGCGGCGGTCTACCTGGCCGCGAAGTACGCGGAAGGGACGCGGCCGCTCGTCCTGTCGGTCGTACGGGCCCGGGAGCCGGGGGACCTCGACGCGGCGATCCGCACCGGGGACGACATCGAGATCCGCGGCGTGGGCTTCGTACCGCCCGGGGCGCAGACGCCCGAGATGCTGGCCCGGCTGGTGGTGCGGATCGGGACGGTGCACGTCCACGTGCCCCTGGTGCCGGTCGCCGGCGGCTTCTCCAACCCGTCCGACCAGGTCCTGACCGTCCCGGTGCCGGCGGACGTCGAGCCCGGCCGGGTCGAGGTCCAGGTCGTCACGGCCGCGGGAGTGGAGTCCAACCGCTGCCCCATCGACGTGGCCGACTGACCCGCGGCGACGCGGCGCGGTGACCCGCACGGCGACGCGGCGCGGTGGGCCGCCCCGGCCGTCCGGCGGCGCCACCCGACCCACAGGTCGCGTCCCAGCCGTCGACGGGACGGGACCGAGCGGGTAGACATGGGGCGTGACCGGATTCGCTCGCTCCGACCTCGCCGCGCTGCGCGCGCGGACCGCCCGCCACGCGCTGCTCCCGCTGCGCGTGTTCCTGGGCGTGACGTTCGTCTACGCCGGGCTGGACAAGCTGACCGACTCGGCGTTCCTCAAGGACTCCGGGACCGGCTCCATCGGGGAGCTGATGCACGCCGTGCGCGACAGTTCCGCGATCCCCGCGCTGGTGGACCTCGCCCTGAAGGGGCCCGTCACCTTCGCGGTCCTCCTCGCGATCGGGGAGATCCTGGTCGGCCTCGGCACGCTGGTCGGGCTCTTCGGCCGCGTCGCGGCCGCCGGCGGGGCGCTGATCTCGCTGAGCCTGTGGCTGACCGTCAGCTGGCAGACCACGCCGTACTACTACGGCAACGACCTGATCTACCTGATGTCCTGGCTGCCCCTCGTCCTCGCCGGGGCCCCCACCTTCTCCCTCGACGCCCTCCTCGCCACCCGCCGCCACGACGCCCTGCCGTCGTACCGCGGGCAGGACCTCGTGCCCTAGGGGGTGTCCTAGCCGGCGGCGCCCGCCACGTCGTCGTCCCGGTCGGTGCCCCGGACGTCGTCCTTGGGGTCTGTGCCGTCGCCGCCCCGGGCCTCTTCCCCCAGGTCCCGGCGCAGGCGCCGGAGCTCGAGCGCGAGGGTGAGCAGGGTGCCCACGACGGTCAGTCCGTCGGCCGTGAGTGAGAGTGCGTCGTGCATGCGTTCGGTGCCCTTCTGCCCGTACGTCCGTGTCGGTGGCCGACCCTGGCCGAAACCGGGGTTCTCCGGAACGCCCGGACGGGACAATGCAGTTGGATTCCGGACGCGGACGGGGTTGTCCCGGACGGGCCGGACGGCGTTCGAAGGGGAGGGCTGCACGGGTGACGGGCAAGGCAGCGACAGGGGGCCGGCCGTGGGGGCCGATCCACGCGGCGAACCCCCAGGCGCGGCGGCTGGCGGAGTACCTGCGGCGCCGGGTGGACGAGTCCGGGAAGACGCTGGCCGTCCTCGCGGGGGAGGTGAACCTCTCCAAGTCCCAGATCAGCGTCTACCTGGGCGGCCGGCTCCCGACGCAGCGGTTCGTGGACGAGCTGATCGTGGCCACCGTGCCGGCATCGCTCCGGGCCCGGCGCCGGGAGGAGGCGGGCGGCCTGTTGCACGAGGCCCTGCACCCGCCGCGCGGTCGCGTCGGACCGACCGCACCCGGTGCCACCCATCCCGCGCCCGGGCACGCCGCCGGACCGGCGGCCGCGGCGGAGCTCGCGGCGCTCCAGGCGCGGCAGATCGAGACCTACGACCGGCTGACCCGTTCCCTGGAGCAGCAGGTCGAGCTCCGGCAGGCGGCGGACAACTCCGCGAAGCTCGTCATGGTCCTTCTGGGGATGATCCACCGGCTCCAGGAACGGGTCGGCACCCTGGGCCGGGAGCGCGACCGCCTGGGGTCCGCAGGTGCCCGGGAGCTGGAGTCCGCGGAACGGAAGCTGGCGCGCGCGCAGGCGCAGGAGGAGAAGGCGCGGGAGGAACTGCGGCGCGCGGAGGACAAGCGCCGGGAGGCGGAGGAGCTGGCCGCCCGGCTCCAGGAGCGGATCGAGGCGCTGACCGACGAGCTGGACCGGCTGCGCGGCGACGGCCCGTCACCGCACGACGCCCTGCCCGGCCTCGCCGGCCCGGCGCCCGCCGACGCCCCGGCGGCCTCCGACGATCCCGAGGGCGACGACATCGACGCGGCCCTCGCCCGCGCCGCCGCCGTCAACGACTCCGACGCCGACACCCTGACCCGGATCACCACGGAACTCTCCGACCCGGTCGACGCCCCGACGCCTCACTCCGCCCGGGCGGCCGATCCACGGTCCTCCCCCGACCCGGCCCGGGCGTCCGTCGCCGTCCCGGACAACTTCCCGACCTCGACGGACGTGCCGGACCACCGCACGCTGGAGGAGGTGAGGGACGCTGCGCGGGCCGCCGGCAAGACGAGCCACGCCGCTGCGGTGGTCGCCTACGACACCCTCGTGCGACGCCTCGTGGAAGAGCGCGGCCCCGATGACCGCGCAACCCTCGTGGCGCGGGTCGATCACGCCCACCACGCGTACATGGCGGGCCGGCCGGAAACGGCCCTGAACATCTACCTCTCGCTCGTCGACGACTGCCGCCGCGTGCTGGGCACCGGTGACCGCATCACCACGGAGGCCCGCCTCGGGTTGGCGCACGTCACGGGCACGTCGGGCCAGCAGGCCCGTGCCCGGACCTTGTATCAGGAGCTGGTCCGGGACTGTCGGCGGACGCTGCGCGAGGACGACTCCTTCCTGCTGGAGGCCCGGGGCGGCCTGGCGCACGTGACGGGCATGGGGGACTCCGAGGCCGAGGCGCGCGACCTGTACGCGGTCCTGGCCGAGGACGCCGCACGGATGCTGGGACCGCACGACCGCAACACGCGCGCCGCCCGGCGGGGCCACGCCCACTGGACCGGAGCGGCCGGAGACCCGCAGCGGGCCCACCAGCTCTACGACGCCCTCGCCACCGAACTGGAAGCCGTGCTCGGGGCGGACCACCCGGAGGTCCGGGGCCTGTGGACGAGCGCCGGGAGCTGGGGGTCCCGCCCGGCGCGGTGAAGGGGGGGCCGGGCGGCCGTCGCGCCGGTCCGGCGACGCCCACCCCGCCCGGCCCGCCGTCAGCCCCGGTCGCGGCCGCCGGCCGGGTCGGCGCGGTCGCCGCGGCGGACGATGTAGGCGACCGTGCCGGCCAGTGCGGCCAGGGCGAGGCCGCCGGCCAGGAGGGGGAGGAGGACCCACACGGACACGGCGAGGCGGTCGCGGGCGTCGAGGGCGAAGAGCACCCCGGCCACCAGCAGCACCACGCCGGCGATCAGCCGGCCCGGCTGGAACTCATGACGCACGGGTCACCTCCACCTGTCCCACTCCCGCCTTCAGCCGCAGTTCCAGGGTGCCGCCGGGCGCGGCCCCCGGGGCCGGCCGCAGGGTCACCCGCTTGTCGTTGTCCGTCCGCACCCAGATGTCGTCCGGCTTGTCGCCGGGCAGCTGGATGTCGCCGACGCCCAGGTCGATGCGGGTCTCGGCGGTGACCCCGGGCGGGAGGACCACCTTGAGCCGGCCCGCGTCGATCTCCGCGTCGACGGGCAGGGTCCTGCCCTTCGGCACGTCGACCCGGCTCAGGTCGAGCGTCGCCTCGCCGGTGGAGGCCTCGTACCGGGGCTGGACCTCGGAGAGGCCGGCCGGGCGCCACTCGGTGCGCACCCAGTCCGTGCCGATGTCGCGCGGCACGACGGCCGCCCCCGCCAGCAGGCCCGCGGTGACCACGGCCAGCAGCACCGAGCCGAAGCCCGTCCGGCCCCGGAAGGCGCTGACCGCGATGCCGGCCCCGAACACCGCCAGCGCGCAGGCCAGGCCGGTCTGCAGCGCCGTGCCCAGCGGATTGCCCCGCCAGCTCAGGCCGGTGCCCAGGGCGGCCGCCACGAGGGCCAGCAGGAACACCCGGCCGCCGATCCCGCGCGGGCGGGCCGCCGGGGCCGGCTTCTTCGTGTCCTCGGCCGGCCAGGTGCCGTGCACCGGGCCCGGGACGCCGACGGTGCCGGCCGGGCCGGCCGCGCCGTCCGCACCGGCCGTGTCCTCCGCCGGGCCCCACAGGTACGGCGCGCCCACCGGACCCGTCGTCCCGTCCTTGACCAGCGGGTCGCGCCACCAGGAGCTGACCCCGGGCACCGGCGGGGCCTGGGTCTCCGGCGGGGCCTCCGCGCGTACGTGCGCCCCCAGGGCCGCCTCCACGCGGGTCTCCGGAGGCTCCGCGCGCCGCCGCTGCGACCAGTACGCGGCCGCGCCGAGGCCGAACACGACCAGGACCGAGAAGGCCGCCATCACCCCGTTGTCGATCATCACGAGGAACAGGGCGCAGCCCGCGAGGGCCGCCAGCACCGCGGCCAGCGTCGAGCCCTCTATGCGGCCCGTCAGCAGCTTGCGGGCCTCGTTCTCCTCCTCGCCCTCCATGGGCAGCAGCAGCCAGGCGAAGCCGTAGAAGATCAGCCCCACGCCGCCGGTGAACGCGAGCACGCCGAGCACGATCCGGAACACCACGGGGTCGATGTCGAAGTGGCGGCCCAGGCCGCCGCACACGCCCGCCAGCACGTGCTGGCGCCGGCTGCGGCGCAGCGGCGGACGCTCGGCGGAGGTGCCCGGGTCCGCGGTCGGGTCCGCGGTCGGGCCGGTCCTCAGGCCCGCGGTCGGATCCGCGGTCGGGGAGTCGGAAGGCTCGGTCATGGCATCCATGGTGACGGTCCCGCCGGCCCCGGAACATCGGGCCCGACCCTGGCACAACCCTGAGATCCATCCGGCGATCCCCCCGAAGAACTGGGGGTATGCCCTGATGCCGGGCCCGCGGCGGGCATGTGACCATCGTTGGCATGCCAGTAGCAGCGCCGCGCCCCGTGCCTCACGTGCCCGAGCCCGACGAGCAACCGCTGCGCAAGCTGTACCGGAGCGCCGAGGGGCGGATGCTGGGCGGCGTCGCGCGGGGACTCGCCGGGCACCTCGGGCTGCCGGTGATCTGGGTGCGGGTGGCGTTCCTCGCGCTGTGCATGTTCGGCGACGGCCTGGGCGTGCTGCTGTACGCCGCGTTCTGGGTGTTCGTACCGCTGGGCGTGGGCGGGACGGCCGCGGACCGGTCGCTCTTCGAGACGCTGCCCGACGGCAGCCGCAGGCTCCGCAAGCCCGAGCGCGGCCAGGTCCTGGCGCTGATCGCGCTGTGCGTCGGCGCCGGCATCTTCATCTCGAAGGTGCGGCTCGGCGACGCCTCCGGGCGGTACGTGTGGCCCGCGCTGCTGGTGGCCGCGGGCGTGGTGCTGGTCTGGCGCCAGGCGGACAACGCCCGCAGGGCGCACTGGACCGACGTCTCGCGCCGGCACAGCCGGCTGCTGCCCGTCGCCCGGGCGCTGGCCGGCGTGGCCATGGTCGGCGTGGGCCTGACCGTCTTCATCGTCGTCCGCGGCTCGGCGGCCCAGCTGGGCAACGTGATGACCGCCGCGCTCGCCGTCCTGGTCGGCATCGCGCTGCTGGCCGGCCCGTGGCTGATCCGGATGACCCAGGACCTGTCCGAGGAGCGGCTCATGCGCATCCGCGCGCAGGAGCGCGCCGAGGTCGCCGCCCACGTCCACGACTCCGTGCTCCACACGCTCACCCTGATCCAGCGCAACGCGGAGGACGTGGGCGAGGTGCGCCGGCTGGCCCGCGCCCAGGAACGGGAGCTGCGCAACTGGCTGTACAAGCCGGAGGGGCGCGGCAAGGACGAGGCCGACGAGCCCGACACCCTCGCCGAGTCCGTGAAGAAGGCCGCCGCGGAGGTCGAGGACCTGCACGGGGTGCCGATCGAGGTCGTGGTCGTCGGCGACTGCCCGCTGGACGACCGGCTGGGCGCCCAGGTACAGGCGGCGCGCGAGGCGATGGTCAACGCGGCGAAGTACGGTGGCGAGGGCGGGCCGGTGCAGGTCTACGCCGAGGTGGAGACGGGCAGCGTGTTCGTGTCCGTGCGGGACCGGGGGCCGGGCTTCGACCTGGACGCGGTACCCGACGACCGGATGGGCGTAAGAGAATCGATCATCGGCCGCATGCAGCGCAACGGCGGGACCGCGCGGCTGCGGTCCGCGCCCGACGGGGGCACGGAAGTCGAGCTGGAGATGGAGAGGGCGCCGCAATGACCGGGGAGCAGGGCATGACCGGGGACCAGGGGACGACCGCGGGGCAGGGCACGGGCACGGGCGGAGAGGGTGCGCCGGGTACGGCCGCCGGCCGCCGGGTCCGGGTGGTGCTGGTCGACGACCACCGGATGTTCCGGGCCGGGGTCCAGGCCGAGATCGGCGAGACCGCGCGCACGGGCGTGGAGGTCGTCGGGGAGGCGGCGGACGTCGACCAGGCCGTCACCGTCATCACCGCCACCCGACCCGAGGTGGTGCTGCTGGACGTGCACCTGCCCGGCGGCGGCGGCGTCGAGGTGCTGCGCCGGTGCGCCCCGCTGATGGCCTCCGCCGACCAGCCGGTGCGCTTCCTCGCGCTGTCGGTCTCCGACGCGGCCGAGGACGTCATCGGCGTCATCCGCGGCGGAGCCCGCGGGTACGTCACGAAGACGATCACCGGCACCGACCTGGTCGCCTCGATCTACCGGGTGCAGGAGGGGGACGCGGTGTTCTCGCCGCGGCTGGCGGGCTTCGTGCTCGACGCCTTCGCCTCCACCGACGCGCCGCCGGTGGACGAGGACCTGGACCGGCTCACGCAGCGCGAGCGCGAGGTGCTGCGGCTGATCGCGCGCGGGTACGCGTACAAGGAGATCGCCAAGCAGCTCTTCATCTCGGTGAAGACGGTGGAGTCGCACGTCTCGGCGGTGCTCCGCAAGCTCCAGCTCTCCAACCGGCACGAGCTGACCCGCTGGGCGACCGCCCGCCGCCTCGTCTGACCGCCCGCCGCCCCGTCCGCCCGCCGCCCTCGTCCGACCGCCCGCCTCCCGGCCGTCAGGACGGCCGGGCGGCGCCCGCGAAGGGCATCTGGTCGATGGGGGCGATCCGCACCGGGGCCCCCGGGTGCGGGGCGTGGATCATCCGGCCGCCGCCGATGTACAGCCCGACGTGGCTGATGCCGGAGTAGAAGAACACCAGGTCTCCGGGCGCCAGTTGGGAGCGGGATACCCGCTGGCCGGCGTTGATCTGCGTGTACGTGGTGCGCGGCAGGGAGACCCCCGCGGAGCGCCAGGCGGCCTGGGTCAGCCCCGAGCAGTCGAAGGAACCCGGCCCGGTCGCGCCCCACACGTACGGCTTGCCGAGCGCCCCGTAGGCGAAGGCCACCGCCTCGGCGGCCCGCGGGTTGGGGGCCTGGACGCGGCCGCTCGGGGGCGCCGTGCGCTCCGCACCGCCCCCGCCGCGGCTCGCGCGGTCACCGCCGCTGCCGCTGCCGCCGCCGTCGGTCCCGTGGCCGTCGGCGGCCTCGATCCGGGCCCGTTCCTCGGCGGTGAGCCTGGCCAGCAGCCGCCGCGCCTCGCCGAGCTTGCCCTCGACGACGGCCTTGTCGCGGGCCAGCCGGGTCTGGTCGGCGCGCAGGCCGTCGAGGACCTCGTCCGCCTTCGCGCGCAGCGCCCGCACCTCGTCGAGCTGCCGCTGCACGGAGGCGATCGCGACCGCTCCGCGGTCGCCGGCCCGCTCCAGGAACGCGGCCCGCTCCAGGTACTCCTCCGGGTCGTCCGACAGCGCCAGCTGCACGGCCGGCCCGAGGCTCCCGCTGCGGTACTGCGAGGCGGCCAGGGAGCCCAGGGCGTTGCGCGCGGTGTTGAGCCGCGCCGTCCTGCGGGCGGCCTCGTCGCGCAGCGCGTTCAGGGTGCGCTGGGCCCGGCCCGTCTTCTCCTTCGCCCCGTTGTACCGCTCGGTGGCCTCCTCGGCCTCCACGTAGAGCCGGTCCACCTTGGCCTTGACCTGGGTCGGGGTCAGGCGGGGCTCGGCCTGCGAGGTGCCGTCGAACGCGGTGGCGGTGGCAGCGCCCGCCAGGGCGAGCGTGGCGGCGGTCCGTACGGTGCCGCCGGCGAGCGGGCGCTGCCTGGGCTTTCGATGACTGGCCACGAGGGCACTCACGTCCTTCCGTCGGCGCGGCCCCCGGTGCCAGGGGCACGGCTTCTTGGGGGAGGACGCTAAACCTCCAGGTAACGGCCGGATGACGGGATGAGCGGAAGTGTTCTGGTCCGTGATGCAGGCGACCGGAAGTGGCGGAAAGAGAGAGAAGAGACCCCTGCGCGGGCCCGGTTTCGGCCGGATCGTAGGCTCGCGGCCATGGACGTACTCATCCACCTCCTCGTCGGGCTCCACATCATCGGAATCGCCTCGCTGTTGGGCGGTTTCCTCACCCAGATGAAGGCCATGGGCGCCGGCACCGCCCGCGTCGTCCCGGCCATGCTGCACGGCGCGCTGACCATGCTGGTGACCGGCGTGCTGCTGGTGGGCCTCCACCAGGCGCAGGGCCACCACGTCAACAACATCAAGATCGGCGTGAAGCTCGCGGTCCTCTTCGTCGTCCTCGCCCTGGTCTACGTCAAGCGCGACGAGGAGACCCTGGACAAGGGGATCTTCGGTGCGATCGGCGGCCTGACCACGGCGAACATCTTCATAGCGGTGCTCTGGACCTGATTCCGCCACCGGCCCCGTACGGCCGCCCGCCCACCCCCGTACGGCCGCCCACCCGGCGCCGTACGGGCCCCGGCCCGTACGGCGCACGGGCCCCCGGCCCGGTGGCCGAGCGTCGTCGTCCGCGCACACCGCGTCCCCCTTCCGGAACCCGCGCCACGCTGTCGGTGCGGACCCCTAGACTCGGAAGGCGATGAGCAGCCTCTTTGACGACAGTTTCCTGGCGGACCTGAAGCCCTCCGACGAGGACGCCCCGCCCCCGGAGGACTACGGCCCGGAAGAGGGCCCCGGCCCCGAGCCCGGCGTGGACGACCTCTTCGAGGGCCGCTTCGACGTACCCATGACCCGGGACGAGTACTACCGGGACGGCTCGGCACGCCCCGTGATCGACCCCGCGACCCTGCTCGAGGGGTTGAACGAGCAGCAGCGCGCCGCGGTCGTCCACGACGGCTCCCCGCTGCTCATCGTGGCCGGCGCCGGCTCGGGCAAGACCCGGGTGCTGACCCACCGGATCGGCCACCTGCTGGCCGCCCGGCACGTCCACCCCGGCCAGATCCTGGCGATCACCTTCACCAACAAGGCCGCCGGCGAGATGAAGGAGCGCGTGGAGAGCCTGGTCGGCCCGCGCGCCAACGCGATGTGGGTCTCCACCTTCCACAGCGCCTGCGTCCGCATCCTGCGCCGCGAGTCCAAGCGCCTCGGCTTCACCTCCTCGTTCTCGATCTACGACGCCGCCGACTCCAAGCGCCTCATGGCCCTGGTCTGCCGCGACCTCGACCTGGACCCGAAGAAGTTCCCGCCGAAGTCGTTCAACGCCAAGATCTCGAACCTGAAGAACGAGCTCATCGACGACGAGGCCTTCGCGGCCCAGGCCGTGGACGGCTTCGAGAAGACCCTCGCCCAGGCGTACGCGATGTACCAGTCGAGGCTGCGCGAGGCCAACGCCCTCGACTTCGACGACATCATCATGACCACGGTCCACCTCCTCCAGGCCTTCCCGGACGTGGCCGAGCACTACCGCCGCCGCTTCCGGCACGTCCTGGTCGACGAGTACCAGGACACCAACCACGCCCAGTACACGCTCGTGCGCGAGCTCGTCGGTGCCGGCTACGAGGACCTGCCGCCCGCCGAGCTGTGCGTCGTGGGCGACGCCGACCAGTCGATCTACGCCTTCCGCGGCGCGACCATCCGCAACATCCTCCAGTTCGAGGAGGACTACCCGGACGCGACGACGATCCTGCTGGAGCAGAACTACCGCTCCACCCAGACGATCCTGTCCGCCGCCAACGCGGTCATCGAGCGCAACGAGAACCGCCGCCCCAAGAACCTGTGGACCGACGCCGGCACCGGCGCCCGGATCGCCGGCTACGTCGCCGACACCGAGCACGACGAGGCCCAATTCGTCGCCGACGAGATCGACCGGCTCACGGACGCGGGCGACGCCAAGGCCGGCGACGTCGCCGTCTTCTACCGCACCAACGCCCAGTCCCGCGTCTTCGAAGAGATCTTCATCCGGGTCGGGCTGCCGTACAAGGTCGTCGGCGGCGTCCGCTTCTACGAGCGCAAGGAGGTCCGGGACGTCCTGGCCTACCTGCGCGTCCTGGCCAACCCCGAGGACAACGTCCCGCTGCGCCGGATCCTCAACGTCCCCAAGCGCGGCATCGGCGAGCGCGCCGAGGCGATGATCGACGCCCTCGCGCACCGCGAGCGGATCACCTTCCCGCAGGCCCTGCGCCGGGTCGACGAGGCGTACGGCATGGCCGCCCGCTCCGCCAACGCCGTCAAGCGCTTCAACGCCCTGATGGAGGAGCTCCGCACGATCGTCGAGTCCGGTGCCGGCCCCGCGGTGATCCTCGAGGCGGTGCTGGAGCGCACCGGCTACCTGGCCGAGCTCCAGGCCTCCACGGACCCGCAGGACGAGACCCGGATCGAGAACCTGCAGGAACTCGCGGCCGTGGCCCTCGAGTTCGAGCAGGACCGAGGCGAGGCCGCCGCCCCGGCGGCCGCCGGGGACGCCGCGGCACCGGCGGCCGGCGGCGGCACCCTGGCCGAGTTCCTCGAGCAGGTGGCCCTGGTCGCCGACTCCGACCAGATCCCCGACGAGGACGAGGAGGGGTCCGGCGTCATCACGCTGATGACCCTGCACACCGCCAAGGGCCTGGAGTTCCCGGTGGTGTTCCTGACCGGCATGGAGGACGGGGTCTTCCCGCACATGCGCGCCCTCGGGCAGGTCAAGGAACTGGAGGAGGAGCGGCGGCTGGCGTACGTCGGCATCACGCGCGCCCGCGAGCGGCTGTACCTGACCCGCTCGTCGATGCGCAGCGCCTGGGGCACGCCCTCGTACAACCCGCCCTCGCGGTTCCTGGAGGAGATCCCGGACCAGTACCTGGAGTGGAAGCGGACCGGCGCGCAGAAGCCGGCCGGCCCGATGCGCAGCGGCCCGGGCGGCGGCAGGGCGTCGTTCGGCACCTCGCCCGAGGCCTTCCTCTCCGGCGGCGCGTCCTCCTCCCGGGCCCGGTCGGGCCCCTCGGGGTTCGCGACGCGCCGGACCACCGACAAGCCGGTGGTCGCCCTGGCGGTCGGGGACCGGGTCACGCACGACCAGTTCGGGCTCGGGTCCGTGATGGAGGTCAAGGGCGCGGGCGCCGACGCCCAGGCCACGATCGACTTCGGTGACGGCAAGCCGAAGCGGCTGCTGCTGCGGTACGCGCCGGTGCAGAAGCTCTGACGGAGCCGGACACGTGGAAGGGGCCCGGAGCGCAAGCTCCGGGCCCCTTCCCGCGTTTCGGTCGCCGTGTCGCCGTGTCTCAGGCGCGGGTCACGTCGGGTCCAGGCCGTGGGCGCGCAGCCACGGGAGCGGGTTGATGGCGCCGCCACCGCCCGGCCGTACCTCGAAGTGCAGGTGCGGGCCAGTGGAGTTGCCCGAGTTGCCGGAGTACGCGATGACCTCGCCGGCCTTGACCGTGCCGGACCGGAGCTTGGTGCTGCTCAGGTGGCAGTACCAGGTCTCGGTGCCGTCGGGGGCGGTGACTATGGCCATGTTGCCGTAGGCGCTGTTCCACTGCGTGCGGACCGTGCCGTCGGTCGCGGCCATCACGGGGGTGCCGTACGAGACCGGGAAGTCGATGCCGGTGTGCAGGGACATCCAGTTGACCCCGGACTGGCCGAACCCGGCGCTGAGCCCGTGCTGGCTGACCGGCAGCGCGAACTTGGGGCGCAGGGCCTCCTTGCGGGCCGCCTCCTCCGCACGCCGCTTGCGGTCCTGCTCCTGGCGTTCGCGCAGGTCGATACGTTCCTGTGTGCGGCTCGCGCGGTCCGCGAAGTCGCCCGCGTCGGCGCTGAGCGCCTGGAGCTGGGTGTCGAGCTTGCTGTTGGCGGCGACCGGCTTGACCGAGGCCGGGTCCGGCGCGGCCAGGGTCTGGGGCTCCTCGACGGTCTGCTGGCCCGTGAGCCCGCCGACCGAGGCGGCGGCGACCCCCGCGACGCCCATGACGCAGGCCGAGGGCACGGCGACCGTGAGCAGCGCGGAGCGCTTGGCGGGAGTGCGGCGGCGACCGCGGTTGCCGGCCCCGGCCTGGGCGCCTCCGGAGCGGCGGGCGGCGGCCCGGGAGTGCGGCGCCGGGCTCGGGCCGATCTCGAGGGCGGGGGCGTCGGCGACCTCGAAGAGCTCGTCCGCGTCGTCCGCCGGCTCGGCGATGTCGGCCTGGTCGTGGTCGTACGCCGCGTCGTACGGGGCGCCCGGGCCCGCGTCCGACTCGAGGAGGTCGAAGTCGATGCCGAGTTCGCCGACCATCGTGGCGGCGTCGTGGAAGGCGACCGCGTCGGCGGAGTGCCCGGGGGCGGGCTGCGCGGCGTCCGGGTGGCCGGGGGCGGCGGCGCCGAGGTCGACGTACGTCATCGTCGGGGTCTGCTCGAAGGCCGGCGCGGGCTGCGCGGGGTGCTGGCCGTCGTGCGGCTGGTGGGGCTGCTGCTGCGCGTACGGGTCGTACTGGTCGTACGCGTCGTACGCCGGGTAGGCCTGCTGCGGCTGGACCTGGGTGGCGTCGGGCGCGGGCGCGTAGGCGGCCTCGTGGGACGGGGCGGCGTACTGCGCGTCGTAGCCGTCGTACGCGCCGCCGGTACCGGAGTTCCAGGCGGTGGCGTCGTACGCGCCGGTCTCCGTGCTGCCCGGCATCGTCCAGTGCCCCGACTGCCCGCCGGAGAGGTCGTAGCCGTAGGCGGTGGCCTGGGGGTCCGTGTTCCAGGCGCCGGCGTCCCACTGCGCGGAGGTGTCGTGGGGGGCGGCCTGCGTCGGGATGCCGGACACGGAGGCGTCCTGCGCGTTCCAGGCGGTGGCGTCGTAGACGCCGGAGTCGTAGGACTGCTGGGGGGCGTAGGCGGCATACGGGTCGTAGTCGTAGGCCTGCTCGTACGCGGGGGCAGCGGTCTGCTGGGTGCCGTAACCGCCGTCGTAGCCGGTGGCGTAGCCGCCCTCGTACCCGTTCTCGTATCCGCTCCCGTAGGACCCGAGGCTCGGGTCGCCCGCGAAAGTGGTGGTGGAGAGGCCGTCGTACCCGGCGTGCGGGTAGTGGCCCGACGAGGGTCGGTCGGTCACCAACTTCTCTTTCGCCTCGGCAGTGGGGCCTGGGTGGCCGGGGAGGAAGAGGTCCCCGGAGGAGGAGCAGTGGCGTGACTGTACCCGGCGGTTACTCGCAACGACAATCTTCGGGGGGTTCTGGATCCTCAGGAACCGGGCATTCGACCGCCTTTCGGCCGACTCCCGGCCGAGGCTTGGTCGTTCGTTCGAGATCTGTTCGAAGCGAACGGGTGGGACGCGTAGCGGACCAGCGAGCAGGAAAAGGGCAAATCCGACCGCCCGGACGGATCTGAGTCAGCGTCAGCTGCCCCCGGGTTACGGGGTCGGAGCGGGGCGGGGGCTCGGGCGTGTCCGGCGGCCGGCGGGTGGCCGCCGAGGCGGCCGACCGGCCTCGGGGCCGACCGGCCTCGGGGTCGACCGGCGT
This sequence comes from Streptomyces sp. NPDC093225, assembly GCF_044753805.1. NCBI lineage: Bacteria > Bacillati > Actinomycetota > Actinomycetes > Kitasatosporales > Streptomycetaceae > Streptomyces > Streptomyces sp. NPDC093225. The sequence goes on along the minus strand of NZ_JBIVNX010000028.1, from coordinate 4,137 downwards.
CGGGGTCGCCCGGCCGTCAGGCGACCGACATGCTGTCCGACGCGGCGGCGTCCAGGTCACCCGGGCCGTCGAGGGCCTGGCGGATCCGGGAGGTCACCGCCGGGTGGGCGGCGAGCGCGAGGTGCCCTATGCCGCTGACCCGGACGTTCTCCGTGCGGAGGTCGGGGTGGTCGAGTCGCGCCGTCTCCAGCGGGACCATGAGCTGGTCCAGATCGCTCCAGAACGACACGAAGCGGGTCGAGCAGCCGGGCGCGGGCGCGGCCAGCTCCACCAGCACGGGCGAGTCGGGGCGCATCTGGCGCACCACGGGGTGGGCGTCCATGAGCGGGGCCACGCGCGTGCCGCCGTGCGGCGTGCCGAGCGTGACCACCGTGCGCACCCGCTCGGCGCCGCCGAGGCGCTGGACGTAGTACCGCGCGACGAGCCCGCCGAGGCTGTGGCCGACGAGGTCGACGCGGTCGTGGCCGGTACGGGCGCAGACCTGCTCGACGTGCTCGCCGAGCAGCCGGGCGGCGACGCGGAGGTCCGTGGTGAAGGGCGAGTAGTTGAGCGCCTCGACGTGCCGTCCGCCGTGTGCGGTGAGGGCGCGGCGCAGGAGCAGGAAGACCGAGCGGTTGTCGGTGAAGCCGTGCAGCAGGATCACGGGCGGCCGCTCGGCGACGGGGCGCAGCGGGACGTCCGTACGCCCCCGCTCGTCCGTACGGGTGTCCTTGCGCTCACCGGAGCCCTCCCGGTACCCGGACCGGGCCGTGGACGAACCCTCGTGCCCGTTCTCGCGTCCGTCGCGCCCCCCGGCCGGTCGGCGCTCGGCGAATACGCCGGTGGGGTACAGGAGGAGGTGGCCGGCGAGGATGACCAGCTCCAGCGCGGCGGCGCGCAGGGCGGTCGCCGGAAGCGATAGTGAAAGGCCCATTTCCCGACCTCCCGAAGTGATCTCCGGAGTTCGACACCTCCGGTATGCCACACCACCGTGCCGTGCGGCTGACGGCACGGTGGCGCGGCGACCTCGTCGCGGCTCCCCGGGCGATCGTGTCCCACCGTGTGATTTCCCCCTCGGGGGATGCCGCGAAACGGCGGCGTGCGGGATGCTGTCCTTAACGATCGTTCACTCGATGATCGATCACGAGTAGCTTCGACAGCGCAGTCGGCATGGAGGCAGTGATGGGTGTGACCGGTCCGATCCGTGTGGTGGTGGCCAAGCCGGGTCTCGACGGCCACGACCGCGGCGCCAAGGTGATCGCCCGGGCCCTGCGTGACGCGGGCATGGAGGTCATCTACACGGGCCTCCACCAGACCCCCGAGCAGATCGTGGACACCGCGATCCAGGAGGACGCCGACGCGATCGGCCTCTCGGTCCTCTCCGGCGCGCACAACACGCTGTTCGCCAAGGTCATCGACCTGCTGCGGGATCGCGAGGCGGAGGACATCATGGTCTTCGGCGGCGGAATCATCCCGGAGGAGGACATCCCCCCGCTCAAGGCCAAGGGCGTCGCCGAGATCTTCACCCCGGGCGCCACCACGACCGCCATCGTGGAGTGGGTCCGCACCCACGTCCGCCAGTCGGCACAGGCCTGACCCCACAGCACGGTCCGGGTGGGGCGCGACCCCGCCACGCGGCGCGGCGGGGCGTGCCCCGCCGCACCATGCGCCGGAGGCCTGTCTCCACCGCGCGATGCGCCGGAGGCAGGCCCGCGCCGCACCATCCGCCCGAGGTGTACCTCCGCCGCACCGTCCGGTGACGGCGTGGCCCCGCTAGGCCATTCGGTGGAATCACACCCCCGCTTCGCTCTGCGTCGGGGGCATGACCTCCCTCGCCCCGACGGCCCGCCCGGAGCCGCCCCACCGGGCCCCCGGACGGCCGGCCGGGCCCCGACGGGCCGGCCCGGGACGGGCCGGCCAGATCACGGAACCAGTTCCGCGAGCATCTCCGCACGGATTCGGAGCGTGGCCGCGAGTCGCTGGAAAGCCTCGTCCCAGTACGCCTCGGCCCCACCCGCGGTCCGGAGCACGCGCGTGGCATCCACCCCCGCCACCGGGGCCGAAGCCCCCGCGGCCCCACCCGCGCTCGGTGCACCGCCGGAGCCGCCAGGCGTACCCACAGCCGTATCCGAAGGCGTATCCGCAGGCGCATCCGGAGGCGGAGCCGACGGGAGGGCCAGGGACTCGAGGCGGGCAGCCTCGCCGGGGTCGAGGCACCGCTCCGCCAACCCCATCACCCCGCTGAAACTCCACGGGTAGCTACCCACATCCCGCGCGAGGTCGAGCGCGTCGACCACGGCCCGCCCCAACGGCGCCGCCCACGGCACACCGCACACCCCCAGCAACTGGAACGCCTCCGACAGCCCGTGCGCCCGCACGAACGCGGCCACCCACTCCGCCCGCTCCGCCCCCGGCAGCGTCTCCAGCAGCTTGGCCCGCTCCGCGAGCGAGGCCGTGCCCGGCCCGGCGGCCGGCGACGCGACGGGGGAGCCGAGCAGCGCCCGCGACCACTCGGGGTCGCGCTGCCGCACGGCGGCCCGGCACCACGCGGCGTGCACGTCCTCCGCCCACCCGTCGGCCATCGGCAGGGCCACGATCTCCTCCGGGCCGCGCCCCCCGAACCGTTCCGGCCAGCACCCCAACGGAGCCGCCTCCACCAGCTGGCTCAGCCACCACGACCGCTCACCCCGTCCCGCCGGCGGCCTCTCCACGACCCCGTCCCGACGCATGCCCTCGTCGCACTCCAGGGGCGCCCGCACCCCCTCGGGCCCCACGCACGCCAGGGCCCGCTCCGCCATGCGCCCGGCCAGCGCCGACGCGGGCAGGCACGACAGCAACTCCGCTGCCGTCGCCCGTACGTTGCGGCTGCGATCCACCAACGCCGCTTCCAGGAAGGGCTCGTCCCCGTCCGACAGCCCCGCGCGCAGCGAGTCGAGGAACATCAGCCGGTCCTCCGCCCGCTCCCGCGACCACGTCGTGAGCAGCAACTCCCGTGCACCGGCCGGGTCCCGCGCGCGCATCGCCGACAGGAGAGCCACGCGTTCGGCGAAGAGGCCCTCCTCCCACAGCCCCGCCACCGCGTCGGCGTCCGTGATGTCGGGCAGCTCGGTACCGCCGGCCCCGCCGCGCAGCGCGAACCGCCAGTCCGGGTTCAGCCGCGCCAGCCACAGTCCGCGCACCCCCACGAGGGCCAGGGCGGCGGGACGCAGGTCGGTACGGGCCTTCGCCGCGTCCAGCAGCGCGGGCAGGACCGCCGCGGGCGCCCGGTAGCCGTGCCCGTTCGCGGCCGCCAGCCACTGGGGCAGGAGCTCGGCCAGATCGGGCAGGGCGCCCCGCCCGGAGGTGTAAGCGCCGGTCCGACCGGCCAGCAGCCGCCCGAGCCGCCGCCGGGCCGCCGCAGGCAGTTCGGGCCGCGGGTCGACCGCCGCCCGCTCGGGCAGCGCCCGGGCGGCCGCGGGCCGCAACCCGGCGCGGCGCCGCACCGTGTGGACCGCCGCCGCGTCCAGCAGCCCCTCCGGAGACCCACCGGCAGCTCCCGCCCGCCTCCGCTCCGTCCCGAGCAGCGCGGCCGTCACCAACCCTTCCCAGTCCACCGCCGCCCACTCGCCCATGCCCGCCTCCACCGTCGTCACCATGTCGACCCCCTAGCCCGTTCTCTCTCGCCTGATCGCCCGATCGCCCGATCGCTTGTCAACGAGCTCTCTCACCCGCAGTACTGCTCGTGCACCTACTCGCTCGCTGTTCCATTCGCCCGTCCGCCTGCCCGGTTGCGTGCCTGCAGCCCTGCCCCTTGTCCGCCGGCTCGTCTGCCCGTCCACGCGCCCGCCCCCTCTGCCTGCCCGGGCCCAACCCACTCACCCAACCCACCCACCCACCCCACCCACCCCACCCACCCACCCACCCACCCCACCCACCCACCCCACCCACCCACCCACGAGCCCACCCGCCCGCCACCCGTGATCCGCACCCAGCCCCGCCCCGCCCCCAGAAGGTCCGGCCCGCGGCCCCGCCGCCCCGCCCCTCAACCCCGTGTGGTGTGTGGGGGAGGCGCTTGACGGGGCATGGCAGGCTGGTCCGGAGGCAGGCCCGGGCCAGGGGTGGCCGAAGGCCAGGGCGAAGCCCCTTGCCCCTGGGGTGGGCCTGCCGCAGGGCCTGCAG
>NZ_JBIVNX010000027.1:0-111326 GCF_044753805.1 Streptomyces sp. NPDC093225 | reverse complement strand
CCCCCCCCCGGGCCCCCCCCCGGGGGGGGCGCCCCCCGGGCGGGGGGGGGGGGCCCCCCCGGGCCGCCGGCGGGGGGCCCCGGGGGGGGGGCCCCGGGGGCGGGGGGGCCCGGCCCCCGCCCCGCCGGCCGGTTACTCGGCCGGCACCGGAGTGCGGCGGAACATGCGGGTGGCCGTGATCTCTCCGTGGATCGTCTCGCCCTCGGCCGCCTGCTGCGGCAGGCCCGGCCGCAGGTGTTCCTCGACGCTGATGTACTTCAGGCCCGCGCGCAGGTCGGCGTCGTTGCGGAGCCTGATGACCAGCGGGAACTCCGCCAGCGCCGTGGTGTCGAACAGACCCGTGGTGTAGAGGAGCTGCACGCCCAGCGCGTCGGACACCGCCCGCTGCAGCTCCAGCAGGTACGTGGCGTTGGCGCGACCGATCGGGTTGTCGAGGAAGAGCGTGCCCGCGTGCCGGTGCCGGTCGCGGCCCCGGTCGTTGCTGCGCAGGGCGGCCATCGTGCAGTAGAGCGCGATCGCTGCGGTCAGCAGCTGGCCGCCGGAGAACACGTCGCCCATCTGCCCGACCGGGACGCGCTCGGCGCGCAGCACGGCGTCCGGCTTGAGGATCTCGACGGCGATCCCGCGCGGCTGCAGCGCCGCGTGGACACCGCGCAGCAGCAGGGACATGCCGTCGCGCCGGCCCTCGCCGAACGCGGCGTTCTTCTTGACCGCCGAGCGGGTCGCGTCGTCGATGACCTCGCCGAGCCGCTCGGTGAGGGCGGCCTGGTCGGGCTCCTCGAACCGGATGCGCAGGAACTCCTGGCCCGACCACTCCCCCAGGCCCTCCGGGAGCTGGGAGAGCCGCTGGGCGGAGCGCAGGGTGGCCAGGGAGGACTCCACCAGGCCGCGCAGCCGGTCGACGATCGAGTCGCGGTTGCGCTCCAGCTGCTCCAGTTCGTCGGTGAGCACGCGCAGCCGCGGGGCGAAGGCCACCGCCCAGGCCGAGGCGTGGTCGGGCAGGGTGGCGACGGGCAGTTCGCGGATCTGCTGGCGGGCGGGGGTGCGCACCTGCTCGTAGCGGGTGGCGTTGGCGTGCCGGACGAGTACGTCGCTCGCCTCGCGCACGGCGGCCTCGGCGGCCGACAGGTCGGCGGCGCAGCCGCGCAGCGAGCGGCGGGCCTCGGCGGCCGACTGGCGGGCCTCGGCGAGGCTGCCCGGGTACGGGCCGCCCTCCGTCTCGTCCTCGTCGGCCTGCTGGTGGTCGCGGAGCAGGTCGCGCAGGAGGGCGGCGGTCTCGTCGAAGCCGCCGGCGCCGTCCTCGGCGGCGCGGTGGGCGGACAGCAGTTCGGCGTGCGCGGCGCGGGCGCTCTCGACGGCGGCGGAGTGCGCGGCCAGCTGGGCGCTGGCGGCCCGCAGCATGGCCTGGGCCTGCTCGACGTCGGCCGGGATCCGGTCCTCGGTCAGCTCGGTGTGGGACTCGCCGTCGGCCGGGGCGAGCCGTTCGGCCTCGCCGCGCAGCCGGCCGAGCTGCTCGCTGGCGGCCGAGGTGCGCGACTCCAGCATCTGGACGAGCTGCTCGGCACGGGCGGCGGCGGCCTGGCGGGACGGGCCGTCGGCGCCGTCGGTGCCCTCCAGGAGCTGGGCGGCGCGGGTGCGGACCTTGTTGGTGAGCCGGTCGAGCTCGGCGAGGGCGGCGCTCTCGTCGCTCTCGGCGCGGGCCTGCTCGGCGCGCAGGTCGGCGCCGACGCCGACCTTCTCGTACACCTGGGAGGCGGCCCGGTAGGCCTCGCGGAGGGCGGGCAGCGGGGCGCCCGGGGCCTCGCCCTCGGGCAGCGGGTCGGGGGCGCCGGCGATCTCGGCGCGTTCGGCGCGCAGGGCGCGGGAGGTGCGGTGGGCGTCGTCGGCGGCGCGCTGGGCGGCGCGGCGGTCCTCGTCGGCGGCCCGGGCCCGGTCCAGGCAGGCCTCTGCGCGGGCCTCGGACTCGGCGGCCTCGTCGGCGAGCTCGCGGACCTTGACCTGCCAGCCGGCCCGCTCGCGCAGCCGGTAGGCGAGGCCGGCCAGGGCGTCGGCGGCGCGGCGGGCGCGCTGGGCGACGTCCTGGCGCTCGTCGCGCACCCGGGCGGCGTCGGCGGCGACCTCGTCGGCCTCGGCGCGGGCGGTGCGGGTCTCGGCGAGACGGGCGGCGGCCTCCTCGGCGGCCGTACGGGCGGTGGTGGCGGCCGCGGCCAGGTCGGCGAGGCGGCCGGGCGGGCAGCCGGTGCGCCAGGACCCGAGGCGGGCCGCGAGGGCCCGGTCGCCGGCCAGCCGGGCGGCGAGCTCGCGGATCTCCGCGTCGCGCTCGGTGGCGCGGGCGCGCAGCGCCCGGCGCTCCTCGTCGGCGGCGAACTCGTCGTGCATGGCCGGGTTCGGCGGTACGAGGAACACGCCCGTGTCCGTCGTGTCGGCGGGCGGCACCGGCGCGAGCAGGGCCGCCGCCGTACCGACGGCGACGGCCGAGCGGGGCAGCAGGGCGGCGGCGCCGAGCACCTCGCGGGCGCGGGCGTGGCTGTCGGGGTCGGTGATGACGACGCCGTCGACGAGCTCGGGGCGGGCCGCGAGCACGGCGGCGTGGTCGGCGGGGTCGACGGACTGGGCGAGGTAGCGCCAGCCGGGCAGTGCGGGGATGCCGTGCTCGCCGAGGTACTCGACGGTGGCCAGGACGTCGGGGCCGGGCGGGAGCAGCCCCCCGTCACCGAGGGCGCCGAGGATGCGGGCGTCGTCGGCGGCGGCCGTGCGCAGGTCGAAGAGCTGGCGCTCGGCGGCCTGGACGCCGGTGTCGAGGAGGTGCTGGAGGTCGTCGGCGCTGCGGTCGAGGTCCTCGGCGCTCAGGCCGCGGGGTTCCCCGTCGGGGTCGGCGGGCGCGTCCTGGGCGGCGCGGGGCCCGGGGACGGCGGGGCGGGCGGCGGCCCCCGGCAGGCCCAGCAGGGCCGCCAGGCGCGGGTCCTCGCCGATGGAGGCGGCGGCCCGGCGTTCGGCCTCGTACGCGGCCTCGGCGCCGTCCGCGGCGTCGGCGGCACGGGCGGCGGCCAGCTCGGCGCGGGACTCGGCGGCGGTGGCCTCGCGGGCGGCGTCGGTGGCGCCTCGGGCGGCCTCTCGGGCCGCGTCCCAGGCGGCGACGGCGGTCTTCTCGGCGTCGCTGGCGGCCAGCGCGGCGCGGGCCGGGTCGGCGTCGGGGGCGGAGTCGTCGAGCCAGCCGGCGCGGACGGCCTCGGCGGTCTCCTGCTCCACCTCGGCCAGGCGCTGGCGCAGGTGCTCGGATTCGCTGCGGGCCTTCTGGGCGGCGGTCGCGGCGGCGGTGGCGTCGCGGTGGGCGGCCTCGCCGGCGGCCTGGAGGCCGGCGGAGCGCTCCTCCTCCTCGTTGGCGACCCGCTCGCCCGCCTCGGCGGCGGCGTGGAGGGCCCGTACGAGGTCGGCGGCGGCGGTGGCGCGGGCCGCCAGGGCCGGGGCGGCGTCGCGCTCGGCCTCCTGGATCGCGGCGGAGACGCGGGCGGAGCGGTCGGCGGCCGCGCGGTGGCGCAGGACGGCCTCGGCGGCCTGCCAGGCGGCGTACAGGGTGCGGGCGTCGGCCAGTTCGCGGCGCTGGGCGGCGGCGGCCTTCTCGGCCACGCCGAGGGCCAGCGAGGCGTGCCGGTAGGCGAGCTCGGCGGCGATCAGGGAGCTGCGGCCCTTGGCGGACTCGGCTTCGGTGACCTGGTGGGCGGCGGTGGTGACGGCCTGGGCGAGCTCGGCGGCCCGACCGCGCTCCTCGGCGGCGCGGGCGGACAGCCGGCGGGCGAGGGTGCGGGTGCGGCGCTCGGCACCGGCGTGCACGTCGCGGGTGCGGCCGCGCTTCTCGGCGGCCTCGGCGATGCGGGTGAGCAGGTCGAGGGAGCCGGCGGTGAAGTCCCGCTCGGCCATCAGCTCGGCGCGCCGGCCGAGCTTGTTGCCGAAGCCGTGCACCAGGTCGGCGAGGCCGTCGGTGTCGCGGGTGTCGGTGACGGCGCGCAGCAGCAGGTCGGTGAAGTCGGAGTCCTTCTTGACCGCGAAGAGGCCGGCGGCCTCGCCCTCGTCGGCGTTCATCTCGCGCTGGTAGCGGAAGAGTTCGGGGTCGAGGCCCAGTTCGCCGAGGTGCTCGTTCCAGCGGTCGTGGATCTCCTCCCAGTACACGTCGAGGTGCGGGTACGCCTTGCCGGCCTCGGTGATCGCGTCGCGGAAGCCCTTCATCGTGCGGCGGCGGCCCTGGGCGCCGGAGGCGCCCTCGACGGGCGGGCGCACGGCGGTGGACTCGGCGACGGGGAGGTTGTCCAGGCTCAGGCCGGGTCCGGGGCGGAAGGAGTACCAGGCCTCGGCGAACTTGCGGGGGTCGTTGGAGACCTGCCGGCCGCGCCACTCGCTGACCTTGCCGACGACCACGCACTCGCCGGTCTGGGTGTGCTGCCACTCCAGCGCGACGTGTCCGCAGTCGTCGGCGAGCAGGAACTTGCGGAGCACGCCGGAGCTGGCGCCGCCGAGGGTGTTGCGGTGGCCGGGCAGCATGACCGAGAAGATCAGCTTGAGGAGGACGGACTTGCCGCCGCCGTTCTCCAGGAAGAGGACGCCCGCGGGGGCCGGGCGGCGCGGCGGGCCGGTCGGCTCGTCCTCGAAGAACTCCGCCTGGGTGGGTGCCGGGGTCGGCACCGGTGCGCCGACTCCGCGCAGGTCGAGCACGGTGTCGGCGTAGCGCGCACCGGCGGGCCCGATGGAGTAGAGGCGGATCCGGGACAGCTCGTACATGGCGGCGGACTCTCGTGGTGTCTGGTGCGGTGGTGGCGGTCGGGGCCCCGGCGGGGCCGGTGCGTACGGTCGTACGGCGCGGGCCCCGGGCCGCTTACGGCCCGGTCGGGGCGCGTACGGGAGCGGCTCGGCGTCAGGCGTGGAACGGCAGTCCGGCGTCGGCGGCCAGCTCCAGGTCGTCGCCCTCGGGCGGCGGCAGCAGGGTGGCGGTGCCGTCGGTGACCGGGACCACGCCCAGTTCGATCAGCTCGGCCAGCGCGGCGCTGCCGGCCATGTCGCGGACCTGGAGCTGGTAGCGGGGGGTGGTGCGGTAGGTGCCGCCCGCGTCGTCGCCGGTGCGCTGCAGGAAGCCGGAGTCGGTCAGGAAGGCCACGGCCTTGCCGACGATGCCGGTGGTGGAGCCGGCCAGGCGGCGGGCGTCCTTGGTGGCGCCGGTCGCGCTGCGGCGGGCGTAGACGCGCCAGGCGGCCTCCAGGCCGGGGGCGCCGGTGGCGGGGTCGGTGTTCTCGCCCAGTTCCTCGGCGCGCTCCTCCAGGCGGCGGCAGGCCTGGCGGACGAAGCCGTCCACGCCGTTGACCGTGACCCGGCCGATGTAGCCGTCGTCGGCGAGGTCCTCGGGCCGGGGGAAGGCCAGGGCGGCCACGGCCAGGTGGGCCAGGCCGTGCAGGAAGCGGTCGCCGCCGTCGGCGGCGGTGCGGCGGGCGTAGTCGCCCATGCGGACGGCGAAGACGGAGTCCTCGCCGGCGGCCACGGCCATCCCCGCGCGCGGGGAGACCTCCAGCACGACCAGGCCGAGGCCGGTGGCGACGGCGTCGGCGAGGCGCGCGAAGGCGGGGTCCTCGCGGTAGCGGCGCAGCAGCTCGGCGTACTCGGCGTCGCGGGCGGGCAGCAGCTTGGGCTGGAGTCCGAAGGCCACGAGCCGGGCCGCGTCGGCGGCGTCGGCGGGGGTCACCGCAGGGGTCCCGGTGGCCGGCGCGGCCGGCGCCTGCGACGGCTCCGGCTCGCTCCACGCGGGGTACTCGGCGTGGTGGTCGCTCACGGGTGGGACTCCTTGGCGGTGCGGGCTGTGCCGGGGGTGCGGGTGGGGCGGGTGATGTAGGTGTGGTGATGGCTGTCGGCGGGGCGGGGGCCGCCTGGTGCGGCGGGGGCCGGGGCAACGGGGGCCGGGGCGACGGGTGCGGCGGTCACGCGGCCTCCGTCCGGTCGGCGGCCATCCCCGCCGCGTCCAGGAGGGCCGTGCCCACGATCAGGTCGGCACCGCCGAATTCGGGGTCGTCCAGCTCCGTCCCGTCGTCGACGGCGAACAGCAGCCGCTCCTCGCCCTGCCGGTACGCCGTGCCCACCGCCGGGCTGGCGGCGTGCACGGCGAGCAGGGCCACCAGGTAGGGCAGGTCGGGGTCGGTGCGGCGGGCCTCGGCCAGCAGGCCGGACAGCCGGCGCGGCGCGTCGTGCGGCAGGTCCAGCAGCTCCATGGCCGCGGCCAGCTGCTCCTCGCTGAAGCGGCTGTCGTCCGGGGTGGCGATCAGGTCAGGCTCGGGCATCTCGGCACCGAGGTGCTCGCGCTCCAGCGGCGGCGTGAGCAGTATCTCGACCAGGTCCGCGACCCGTACGGACACGGGCGTGCGCAGGCCGGTGCCGCGGGCGAAGAACGCGTCGGTGACCCGGGTGGCCTGCGCGAGCGGCAGCGGCAGGGTGGGGGCGACCAGCTGGCCGTACAGGTCGATGCCGGCGGTCGGGGCCGGGGCGGCGAAGGCCTGCCGGTCCTGCTCGGCGCGGAACAGCGGGCCGGCCTCCAGGAGGCGGGACTGCAGCTGCGTGTGGCGGCGGATGCAGTCCTTGACGATGTCGACCAGTTCGGCGGCGCGCCGCTTGTGCTCGGGGTCCTCGGCCTCGTCGCGGGCCTTGCGGATGTTGGTGAGGATCGCGTTCTCGTGCCGGTAGCGGTCCGCCACGTGCTCCAGCGCCTCGGCGATCATGTCCGGCACGGACTGCAGCCAGTCCACCGCGCGGACGTTGCGCCGGGTCGCGTCGAGGGTCTTGCGGAGCGTCTCGGCGTACTGGACCGTCCGGTAGCGGGCCTGTTCGGCGGCGAGCTGGGCGTCCGCGAGCCGGCCTCGGCTGATCAGCACCTCCAGCTTGACCTCGGCGGCGATCTGGGCGCTGGTGACGTCCGTGTCGAGGGCGCCGACCAGCACGTTGACGGCCTCGTCGGTGGTGCGCAGGTACACCGTGCCGCCGTAGCCGGGGACCTCTTCGAGGAGCTTGAAGTCGTAGTCGCGGCGGACGTAGACCCCGTCGGGTCCGAAGGTGCCGTAGACGGCGCGGAAACCGCGGTCCACGCTGCCGACGTTGATCAGGTTCTCCAGGACCCAGCGGGCCACGCGCTCGTGCTCGGCGGCGGGGCGCTGCGGGGCCTGGGCGGCGACCCGGGGCAGCAGCCTGGCCACTATCTGCTCGTGGTCGGCCCCGGTGTCGAAGTCCATGTTGAGCGTGACCAGGTCGATCGCCGCGAGGGCGACCTCCGCCATGGCGTAGACCGTGTACTCGCCGGCCAGGTTGGCCTTGCGCGCGTCGAGGTCGTGCAGGGGGGCGGTGCAGGCGAGCGCGCGCAGCCGCCGGGCCAGGCCCTCGTCGGCGGCCGGGCCCGGTGCCGGGGACGGAAGGGTCTTCACCGGGGCGGGGAGAGTCACGACGGAAAGAGTAGGCGCTCCCCCCGACAACGACCCAAACGGCGTGGTTCGACCCGATCTTCCCCGGGTGCGGGGATGCGGGGCGGGGGCCTGTCCTACGCTCACGGCATGGCTTCCATGATCGCACCGGACGCGGCGGCGCCGGACACGTCGGTGATCGACCTCAACGCGGACCTCGGCGAGGGCTTCGGGCGCTGGACCCTGACGGACGACGAGGCGCTGCTCTCGGTGGTCAGCAGCGCCAACGTGGCCTGCGGTTTCCACGCCGGGGACCCCTCGACGATGCGGCGGGTGTGCGAGCTGGCGGTGGCCCGCGGGGTGCGGATCGGGGCCCAGGTGTCCTACCGGGACCTGGCGGGGTTCGGGCGGCGGGCGATGGACGTGCCCGCGCGCGAGCTGGCGGACGAGGTGGCGTACCAGATCGGCGCGCTGGAGGTGTTCGCGCGGGCGGCCGGGGGCGCGGTGGCGTACGTCAAGCCGCACGGCGCCCTGTACAACCGGACCGTGCACGACGTCGAGCAGGCGGCGGCCGTGGTCGAGGGGGTGCGGCTGGCGGCCGGCACGGGGCTGCCGGTGCTCGGACTGCCCGGTTCACGGCTGCTGCGGGCCGCCGGGGAGGCGGGGATGCGCGCGGTTCCCGAGTGCTTCGCGGACCGCGCGTACACGGCGGAGGGCACGCTGGTGCCCCGCTCGGAGCCGGGCGCGGTGCTGCACGAGCCGGGCGCGGTGATCGCCCAGGCGCTGGCCCTGGCGGGCGCGGGGGCGGGGCGGTCGCTGTGCCTGCACGGGGACACGCCGGGGGCCGCGGAGCTCGCGGCCCGGGTCCGGGCGGCCCTGGAGGGGGCCGGGATCCGGATCGGGGCCTTCGCGTGAGCGTGCGCATGCGCGTGCTGCCGGTGGGTCGCGAGGCGCTGCTGGTCGAGGTGGGCTCGGCGGCGGAGGTGGCCGCGGTGCACGCGGAGCTGCTGCGCCGGCGGGCGGCGGGCGAGCTGGGGGGCGTGCGAGAGATCGTGCCGGCGGCGCGGACCGTGCTGCTGGACGGGGTGCGGGACGCGGCGGCCCTGGCGGCGCGGCTGCCGGGCTGGGACGTGCCGGACCTGGCGCCGGCCACGGGACCGGAGCTGGTGGTTCCGGTGCGGTACGACGGACCGGACCTGGCCGAGGTGGCGGCGCTGTGGGGCGCGCCGGTGCCCGAGGTCATGGCGTCGGTGGAGTTCCGGGTGGCGTTCTGCGGCTTCGCGCCGGGGTTCGGCTACCTGACGGGCCTGCCGGAACGCTTCCACGTGCCGCGCCGGGCCACGCCCCGGACGGCGGTGCCGGCCGGGTCGGTGGCGCTGGCGGGCGAGTTCGCGGGCGTGTACCCGCGCTCGTCGCCGGGCGGCTGGCAGCTGGTCGGGACGACGGACGCGGTGCTGTGGGACCCGGACCGCGACCCGGCGGCGCTGTTCGCGCCGGGGACGCGGGTGCGCTTCACGGAGGCGGACGGATGAGCGGGGGCGCGGCGCGGCCGGTGGAGACGGAGGCGGTGGCGGCCAGGGCGGGGAGGGGGGCGGGGGCGGAGGCCGTGGAGCTGGAGGTCGTGCGGCCGGGGGCGCTGACCACCGTGCAGGATCTGGGCCGCCCCGGGTACGCGCACGTCGGCGTGCCGCACTCCGGCGCGCTGGACCTCCCGGCGCTCGCGCTGGCGAACCGGCTGCTCGGCAACCCGGACGGGGCGGCCGGCCTGGAGACCACCGTGGACGGCGTCGCGCTGCGCGCCGCCGCCCCCGTCACCGTCGCGGTGACGGGCGCCCCGTGCCCGGTGCGCGTCGCGGGCCGACCGGCCGCCTGGGGCGCCCCGGTGCGGGTGCCCGCGGGCGCGGTGCTGGAGGTGGGCCGGGCGGTGGCGGGCCTGCGGACGTACGTGGCGGTGCGCGGCGGGCTGGCGGTGCCGGCCGTGCTCGGCAGCCGGTCCGCGGACCTCCTCTCGGGGCTGGGCCCCGCCCCGCTCGCGCCCGGCGTGCGGCTGCCGGTCGGCCCGGCGCCGACCGCTCCGGTGGCGGGGGTGGACGTCGTACGGGCGCCCGCGCCGCCCGCGGAGCTGGTGCTGCCGGTACGGCCGGGGCCGCGGGACGACTGGTTCCGGGCGGGGGAGTTGTTCGGCGCGCGCTACCGGGTGGCCCCGGCGAGCAACCGGATCGGACTGCGGACGGAGGGCGGGCCGGGGCTGACGCGCGTCCGCGAGGGCGAACTCCCCAGCGAGGGCATGGTCCTGGGGGCCGTCCAGGTCCCGCCGGACGGGCTCCCGGTCGTCTTCCTGGCCGACCACCCGGTGACCGGCGGCTACCCGGTCGTCGGCGTCGTCCCGCCCCCCGCCCTGGCCCTCGCGGCCCAGGCCCGCCCGGGCACGCCGCTGGTCTTCGTCCCGAACTGACCCGGCCGGCCGGGTGCGCCGTCGTGGCGGCCGCGACCGTCGCCGCCACGGGGGGGATGCGACCGGCGGCACTTACCCGTGCCTAGAAGAGGCCCACGTGTTCGGACCGCATCAGGGAGTCGAACACCGCCCGCAGCCACGGGCTGCGGACCCCAGGCAGCCGGGCCAGGGTGTGCCCGAGCACGCGCCCGTCGGCCCGGAAGAGGTGCAGGGGATGCGGGGCGGGCGGATCGAAGTCGTCGCGCAGGACGCCGTGGGGCAGGCCTCCGGAGGCGGGCAGGGGCAGGTCCCGCTCGGGGGACACGAGCCACAGCCACACTCCGAACGGCAGCGGCACGGGGTACGTCGCCAGGTCGGCCGGGGTCCAGGCCCGGCCCGTCTGCGGATGGACCGGGACCAGGGCGATGTCGGCGTCCTTTTCCGGGGCCGGCCGCCCCGGCCCGGCCAGGACGGCGCGTCGCGGCCGCGGACCGGCCGGCAGCAGGGCGTCGAGGGCCCGCTGGAACATCTCGCCGGGCAGACCGTCGGGGACGGTGACCGGCCGTCCCTCCGAGGCGGCCAACAGGTGGGCGAGCGCCCGGCCGGCGGCCGCCTCCCACTGCGGACTCCAGGACCAGTGGTGGTTCGACCAATGGCCGGCCCTCTGGCGCTCGCCCCACGTGGTGACGGGCTCGAACGGGGGCGTGCCCCCGCCTTCCGCCATCAGCTCCTCCCAGGGACGCGATGCGATCCCGTCACCGTCGACGGGGAGGCGGCGCACCGCGTCCGGGTCGAACCACGTCGCCTGCCAGAGCGAGCAGTCGTCGATCCGGGTCGCCACGGGGAGGCCGCACTCCGCGCAGGCCGTGTTGGGGCCACCGCCCCCGTCGAGCCCGCAGCAGTTGCCGGACCCGCGGTTCTCCGGGACCAGTACGGTGCCCCGTGCGTCGCCCGGCGCGATGACGATCGCGCCGGGCGGGCCGTCGGAGACGCGGTGGACCGGAGCGTGGAGGCCCCGGGCGGCCGCCTCCTCCGGAGGGACCTCGGCCCACGGCCGCCACGGCGGTCCCCACGGCTCCGGGTCCACCGCGAAGGTGCCCGGGTCCATGAGGACCGGGAGCTGGATCCCGTTCCCGTACGACTGGCGGGCGTGGACCGGCAGGGCGACCTGGGACAACGGTGCAGTCAGCTCGGCGTCGCACCCCGCGCACACGAAAACGACCACACGACCTCCGCCACCGGGGAAACGGGCATGATCGCAGCCCGGGAGCGGCGGGCCCAACCGGTTTTCCGGCAGCGGCCACGGGACGTCAGCGGTCGCCCGTGGCCGGGGGCACGGGGCGCGGCAGGGGTCGGCGCCAGTCGCCGAGGGTCGTGACGAGCACCCGGCGGGCCAGGGTGCGGATCTCGTCCCACACCGGGTCCGTGGTCAGGGCGCGGGCCCAGGGGGCGGCGCGGGCCGCGGCGTCGATCCCGCCCAGGCGCCGGCCGACGGCCCGGAGGTCGGGCAGGGCCTCGGGCTCGAAGCGGCCGCGCTCCGCGAGACCCTCGCACACGCGGCAGTACAGCTCCGCCTCCTCGACCACGGACCCCGTGTCGAGCTCGCGCTCGCCCAGCCACGCGATCTGGTCCCGGGTGTCGGCCGCCAGGAGGGACATCAGGGTCAACGTCAGGTACCGCTCGCGCGACATGTCGAGGTCGTCCATGCGGGCCAGGATCGCACCCGGCCCCCGACGCCGTGGGTGGCGGTCGGGGGCCGGGAGGGGGTGACGGGCGGCCGGCTACAGGGCCGGGTCGGGGGTGATGCGGCTGCGGACGGCGGACTGGACGTCCTCCTCCTCCGCCGGATCGGCGGCCAGGCGGCGCAGCCGGTCGACGACGCGGACGTCGCCCGTCTCGGCGTACCGGGCGGCCAGCTCGCGCGTGGACTCCTCGCAGTCCCACAGGCACTCGACCGCGAAGCCCGCGGCGAAGCGGGGGTCCGTGGCGGAGAGCGCCGCGGCGGCGCGGCCGCGCAGGTGGGAGGAGGCCGTCTCGCGGTAGACGTGCCGCAGGACGGGGGCCGCACACGCGATTTCGAGGCGGCCGGCCCCGTCGACCAGCGGCCACAGGGCGGCGGAGTCGGGCCCGTCGCCGCGTACGGCGTCCCGGAGGGCCCCCAGGACCAGCGGGGCGTCGGCGAGGTCGCCGCGGTCGGCGAGCATCCGGCCGGCGGCGGCGCCCAGGGCGTCCTGCCGGTGCACCCAGATGCGGGCCCGGTCGACGGCCAGCGGGGTCAGCATGCGCTCGTACGCCGCGATCACCGCCTCGTCGTCGGCCGCCGCCTCGACCAGGTCGAGCACCGCCGGGTTCTCCGGTTCGGCCACGACCAGGTGGTGCAGGGCGGTGGCCCGGGCGGCCTCGGAGCCGGAGACGGCAGCGGCCAGGATCTCCGGCCGGTCCTCGGGCGTGGCCACGGCGGCCAGGCAGCGGGCGGCCGGCACGTGCAGCGGGGTGCCCCGGCGCAGGCCCTCCTCGGCCCAGTCGAGCACGGCCCGTACGCTCCAGCCCGGGCGCGGCCCGGACGGGGAGAGCTGGCGCTGCCAGCGGTCGAAGCTGCCCTGCTCGCGGGCGGCCGCGAGGCGGGCCCGGTAGGTGGGGAGCTCCTCCCACAGCCGCCAGGGCCGGGGCTCGTACGCGTCGCGCACCGCCGTCGCCAGCCGCGCCTCGCCGTCAGGGGTGGCGGGGAAGCGGCGCATGACGGAGGGGCCGAGGCCGCGCAGGCCGGCGTCGTCGTCGCGGACGGCGAGCTCGTCGAGGGCCCAGGACCAGTTCGCGCCGGTCGCGGCGTAGCGCCGCAGCAGCATGAGCGCGTCGTCGCGGCCGTAGGACGCGAGGTGTCCCAGGACGGACAGGGCGAGGCCGGTGCGGTTCTCGTCCGGGTCCTCGTCCTGGTCGAGCAGGTCCTCGGCGCTGAACAGGTGGGCCTCGATCTCGGCGAGCGGGCCGTTGAGGTCCAGGTAGAGGCGTGCGTAGTAGAGGGAGCGGTTCTCGACCTGCCAGTCGCGGCGGGGATCGCGCAGCACGCAGTGGTTCAGCGCGGCGAGCGCCTCCGGGCGCGGTGCCGCGAGCGCGTGCAGGGTCCCGTCGCCGCGGCCTCTCTGGAGGAGGCCGAGCAGGGTTCCGCTTGGCGCTATGACTGGTTCGAACATGGGAATGGCCTCAAATCAAGCTGGGGACGCAACCGGGAAACGGGGTTCACGTGGCCGCGTAACAGCATGTCGAGGCGCCCGCAGTCGTCTTCCGCTTGATGTAGACCATCACTTTCAGCCTTTCGTCAGTGTCCGGAGCTTCCCCCCGTGATGTCGGGCGATGTCCCGATCCGACGCCATGATGACCCAGCCGCTTTGCGCGCCGCGACCACATTTACGGCCTCCCCCGCGGCGCGCCCGCCGATCAAGTGCCCTGCGAGTCCTGCGCGGCCCCGAAGAGCTCCAGCAGGTCGGCCTTGCCGAACATGCGGGCCGTGTCGACCGCGGAGGGGGTGCCCGCGTCCGGGTCGGCGCCGCCGGCGAGGAGGGCGCGGATGACGTCCGTCTCGCCCTTGAAGACGGCGCCGGCGAGCGGGGTCTGGCCCCGGTCGTTGGCCCGGTCGGCCTCGGCGCCGCGGGCCAGCAGGGCGGTGACGGCCTCGGCGTGGCCGTGGTAGGCGGCGAGCATCACGAGGGTGTCGCCGCGGTCGTTGGTGAGGTTCGCCGGCACGCCCGCGTCGATGTACGCGCCGAGCGTCGCGGCGTCCCCCTGCCGCGCCAGATCGAAGATCTTGGTGGCCAGTTCGACCACG
This sequence comes from Streptomyces sp. NPDC093225, assembly GCF_044753805.1. Classification (NCBI taxonomy): domain Bacteria; kingdom Bacillati; phylum Actinomycetota; class Actinomycetes; order Kitasatosporales; family Streptomycetaceae; genus Streptomyces; species Streptomyces sp. NPDC093225. The sequence continues at coordinate 97,648 of NZ_JBIVNX010000027.1, read as the reverse complement.
TCGGCGTCAGGGGTCTCCGGGTTGTCCGCGCGCTCCGGGGTCCCGCTCATCTGACGTACCGCCTTTCCACCGCTCCCGGCAGGGCTGCCGGCTTGAGTCTCCCCAGGCCGGGCGGGCCGTGAGGGGTACGGCACTGGGTCCGTACGAGTGAATCGACAGGGTACTGCCCCGACGCGGACACGGCGGGTACCGCCCCGAAAAGCCCCCGAAGCCGCCCCGTCCCGCCACCCGAACGCGCCCAGTCAAGTGAAATCCACCGGAATTCACCCGTATGCACCTTTTATCGCATAGATACTTCCTGTGAGCCTGGAACAACTGATGGTGACTGTCCCCACCTACCAGGAGAACCCATGGTCCTGAACATCTCGGGCGTCGTACTGCTCGGCATCATCTGCTTCCTCTTCTTCCGCAAGGACGGGATGAAGCTGTCGCACGCGTTCGTCGCCGCGCTCTTCGGCTTCTTCCTCGCGGGCTCCGCCATCGCCCCGAGCATCACGGCCAGCACCGCGAGCATCGCCTCGCTGCTGGGGGGCATCAAGCTCTGATCCCCCCGGTCGAGTCCCGACCCCCTTCCCGGCCGCCGCTGGACGGCGTCCGGTACGCACGACACGCAAGAGACAACTCCAGGAGACGCCCGTGGCCCGGCGACCACTTCCCCGCATCCTCAGCAGCGGCAGCGCATCGCTGGCCAGGAGCCGGCAGTTCGCGCGCACGGCCGCCGACAGTGCCACGGACGTCTTCCATCCGCTCCTCACCATCGGACGCGGGCTGCGCGTCCTGGCCGCCACCGGGCGGCGCAGGTGGGCCGACACCCCCAAGGACAGGCGCGGTCCCACGCTCTTCCTGGTGGCGGCCTGCCTGCTGGCGGTCGTACTCGTCCCGTACGGGCCGCTGCTGGCCGTCGGCGCCGTCACGGTCGCGGCCGCCTGGCACGGCCGCGACCGCACGCCGACCAGGACGGGGCCGTCCGACGCCGAGACCGAACGCCTCGCGGGGCTCTACGAAGCCCTCGTCCCCTACTTCGCCGTCCCCGAGGACCCCGCCCCGCTCTTCGCGCACGGCGGCGCCTGGGACAAGGCGCTCAGCGGCTACGCCTTCGACGCGGCGGGCCGGCTGACCACGCTGCGGATCCGCTACCCGGCGTACTTCACCGACGGCGAGGCCGCGTCCCGGGCCCGCATCGAGCAGTTGCTGCACGCCAAGTCCGGGCGCGGCCGCGAGTACCTCTTCGCCTGGGACGAGGAGGCCAACCAGCTCGACATGAGCGTGCTGCCCGCCCTGCCGACGGAGATCCCGGCCCAGCCGTTCGTCACCGCACCCGGTGAGGTGGTCCTCGGCTTCACCGACACGAGCGTCGTGCAGCGCACCCTGCCGGTGACCGAAGACGGCCGGCCGCGCGACGCGCCGGCGGTGCTGTGGCGCACCGGCGGACGGGCCACCGAGCCCCACCTGCTGGCCGTGGGCCAGCCCGGCAGCGGCACCTCGACGCTGGTCCGCTCGCTCGCCCTGCAGGCGCTGCGGCACGGCGAGGTGCTGATCGTGGACGGCGGCGCGGCCGGCGAGTACGCCTGCCTGATGGGCCGCGCGGGCGTCCTGGCCGTGGAGTGCGGGCTGGCGGGCGCGCTGGCCACGCTGGAATGGGCCGCGCACGAGACGGAGCGGCGGCTGATCGCCGCGAACCGGGCCCGGCAGGCGGGCCGGCCCGCCCCCGACGACACCCGGCGGCCGCTGTGGATCCTGCTCGACCGGCCGAGCGTCCTCGGCCACCTCGCGCACGCCGAGGGCCGGCCCGACCCGCTGGCGCTGCTGCAGGTGCCGCTGCGGCACGGGCGGTCGGCCACGGTGACGGTGGTGGTCGCCGAGCAGTTCGAGAACCTTGAGCTGCTCACCGACGGCGTCTTCGCCCACACCCGGGCCCGGATCGTCCTCGGACCGGCCTCGGCCTCGCAGGTCGCGGGTGTCCTCGGGGCGCCGCCGAGCACCACCCCGCCGGCCGTGGTGCCGCCCGGGCGGGGGTACGCGCGGCTGGGCATGGGCCCGGTGCACCGGCTCCAGGTGCCGGCGACCCCGGACCCGTACGACGACGCCACCTCGGCGACGCACCGGCAGGCGGTGCTCGACCTGCTCCCGGCCCACCGCACCGCCGACCACGGGGGCGGGGACATGGTGCCCGGCGGCCGCTCCGTCGCCGCCGCGGAGGCCGCCGAGGTCAGCACGGCCAAGGACTAGAGCCCGGCTCCCGCCGGGATGACGACGATCGATCCGCTCCACGGCCGGATCCACGGCGGACGCGGCCGGGGCGGCGGGCGTGGCGTCGGGACTTGTGCGGGCCGTGGGGTGATGATGGCGACGTGCGACTTGATCACGTGTCCTATGCGGTGGCCCGCGACAGCTTCGTCTCGACCGTCCAGTGGATCGGATCGGCCCTCGGAGCCGGGTTCGTCGACGGGGGCGTGCACCCGAGGTTCGGCACCCGCAACTTCATCCTCCCGCTGAGCGGCGGCACCTACGTCGAGGTCGTCACCACACTCGACCACCCCGCCGCCGACCGCGCACCCTTCGGCCAGGCGGTCGCGCGCCGCGCCGCCGAGGGCGGCGGCTGGCTCGGTTGGGTGGTCTCCGTCGACGACATCGCCCCGGTCGAGGCCCGGCTCGGCCGCACCTCGGCCGAGGGCCACCGGGTCCGCCCCGACGGGTTCGACCTGAGGTGGAAGCAGATCGGCCTGCTGGAACTGATGGAGGACCCGCAGCTGCCCTACTTCCTCCAGTGGTTGGTCCCCAGCGAGGAGCGCCCGAGCGCCGACCCGCGCACCCCCACCACCATCCACGGGGTCTCCATCGCCGGCGACGCCGCCTCCATCGCCGAATTCCTCGGCGAACCGGCCGACCACCCCCTCGACCAGATCGACGTCACCTGGGTCGAGGACGAGGAACCGGGCCTGGTCTCGGTCGAGTTCGCCACCGCCCACGGCCCGGTCACGATCTGAGCCGTCCGACCGGATCGGCCACCGCCTGCGGCGAGGACGCCGGGGCGGCCGCCCGCCCGGCACCCGGGGGCCGTCCGAGCCCGATCCGCCGGGCACCCCTCGGCAAGGCCCCGCGGGACCGGCCTTCCCGGGGCCGGCCACGGCGCGTGGGCGGTTCCGGAGGCCGTCAGGCCACGAAGGTGCGCAGGGCCTCCGCCGTGCCCGGGGCGGCCGTGTCGAGCATCCGGCCGGCCGTGGCCAGGCGCGCGGCGGCCTCGTCGGCGACCGGACCGCCCACGGTGAACGGCAGCCGTACGTACCCCTCGAAGGCGCCGTCGACACCGAACCGCGGCCCGGACGGCACCCGGACCCCGACCCGCTCCCCCACCTCGGCCAGTCGCGAGCCGGACAGCCCGCCGGCCCGGGCCCACAGGGTCAGGCCGCCGCGCGGCACCTCGAACTCCCAGTCCGGCAGCTCCCGGCGGACCGCCGCCACGAGGGCGTCGCGGTTGTCGCGGGCCTGTGCCCGGCGCAGCTCCACCGCCTGCTCCCAGCCGCCGGTGCGCATGAGCCAGTTGACCGCCAGCTGCTCCAGGACGGGGGTGCCGAGGTCGGCGTACGCGCGGGCGGCGACCAGGCTGCGGATCACATCGGGGGCAGCCCGTACCCAGCCGATCCGCATGCCGGCCCAGAAGGCCTTGCTGGCGGAGCCGACGGTGATGACGCTGCTGCCGGCCGGGTCGAAGGAGCAGACCGGGCGGGGCATCTCCAGGTCGTCCTCGAGGTGCAGCTCGATCATCGTCTCGTCGACGACCAGGACCGTGCCCGCGGAGCGGGCCGCCTCGACGAGGGCGCGCCGCTGCTCCTCGTCGGCCAGGGCGCCGGTGGGGTTGTGGAAGTCGGCCACCACGTACGCCAGCCGCGGCGCTGCGTCGCGCAGCACCTGGCGCCACACCGGCAGGTCCCAGCCGCCGAGCCCGTCGGTCATGGCCACCGGCACCAGGCGCGCCCCGGCGGCCCGCATCAGCTGGAGGATGTTGGCGTACGAGGGCGACTCGACGGCGATCCGCTCGCCGCGCCCGGCGAAGAGGTGGCAGATGGCGTCCATGGCGCCCATCGCCCCGGTGGTGACCATGATCTGCTCGGGCATGGTGGGGATGCCGCGCGCGGTGTAGCGCTCGGCAAGCATGCGGCGCAGCGCGGGCAGTCCGGCGGGGTAGTCCCCGTGGGTGTGCGCGTACGGGGGCAGCTCCTCCAGCGCGCCCTGGACGGCCCGGGTCAGCCAGGGTTCGGGGGCGGGCAGGGCGGCGCAGCCCAGGTCGATGAGGGAGCCCAGGGACTCGGGCGGCAGCGGTTCGAGGCCGCGGGCGGGCAGCGGGTTGCCGGCGGGCACGGAGGTCCAGCTGCCGGCGCCGCGGCGGGACTCCAGGAATCCCTCGCCGCGCAGGGCCTCGTACGCGGCGGCGACGGTGGTCCGGCTGACCGACAGGGCGGCGGCCAGCTCGCGCTCGGCGGGCAGCCGGGCGGCGACGGGGACCCGGCCCTCGAGGACGAGCAGCCGGATGCCGTCCGCCAGGGCGCGGTAGGCGGGGGGCCTGCGGGCGCCGCCGGCGGCCGGGACGGGCTGCTGGGAGCTGATCAGCCGGGCGAGCTGGGTCGCGCCGACGGCGGAGGTCCACTGGGCCATGTCGTCCGGTCCACCTTCGTTGGATTGGCCGTCTGGTCCGGGTCCGGCGGCCGCTTTGGACCGCTTCCCGGGAGGCCAGGGTGTCATGTGGCCCGCCGGCGGCACCAGAGGGGTTCCGGCGGGGGCGGTCCCGCGGGCGTCCCCGGGTCGACGGGACCGGGCGGCCCTGCCGGAGCCAAGGTTCACCGTCCGGCCACCCGCCCGCGCCCCGCCCGGTCGGCCCCGGGTCCGGGCGGGCGTGCATACTGCCGCCGTGACGCACGTACGCCATCCGTATCTGGACCACCCCGCCCCGATCCCCTTCGCCCACCGGGGCGGGGCGGCGGACGGGCTGGAGAACACCGCCGCCGCCTTCCGGCGCGCCGCCGACGCGGGCTACCGGTACTTCGAGACCGACGTCCACGCGACCGCCGACGGGAAACTGGTCGCCTTCCACGACTCCACCCTCGACCGGGTCACGGACGCCACCGGGCGGATCGCGCAGCTGCCCTGGAGCGAGGTGAGCCGGGCGCGCGTGGGGGGCACCGAACCGCTGCCGCTGTTCGAGGACCTGGTCGAGGAGTTCCCCGACGCCCGCTGGAACATCGACATCAAGGACGAGTCGGCGCTGCTGCCGCTGGTGAACCACATCGCGCGGGCGCGCCTGTGGGACCGGGTGTGCGTGGGCTCGTTCTCCGAGCGGCGGGTGGCCCGGGCGCAGCGGCTGGCCGGGCCGCGACTGGCCACCTCGTACGGGATGTCGGGTGTCGTCGGCCTGCGGCTGCGTTCGTACGCGATCCCGGCGGCGCTGCGCGTGGGAGCGGTGGCGGCACAGGTCCCGGAGGTACAGGCGGGCATCCGCGTGGTCGACCGCCGGTTCGTGCGCACGGCCCACGAGCGGGGCCTGCAGGTCCACGTGTGGACCGTGAACGAACCGCAACGTATGGAGGCTCTCCTCGACCTGGGTGTGGATGGCATCATGACCGACCGGATCGACATCTTGCGCACGGTGCTGGACCAGCGCGGAGCCTGGGCCTGACCTGCCAGGACCGCCGGTAACACCTTCCCGTGCCGGACGGGAACGAGGGGGCACCGGTGAGTGCGGAGACCACGGAGCAGGGCGCGGGGCGGGCGGCTGAGGGGCCGGTGCCGGGCGCGGCCGAACGCAAGCGCGAGCAGCACGGCTGGTACTTCTACGACTTCGCCTGCTCGGTCTACTCGTCGACGGTGCTGACGGTGTTCATCGGCCCGTACCTGACGACGATGGCGGAGGCGGCGGCAGACGCGCGGGGCTACGTCCACCCGCTGGGGATCCCGGTCCGGTCCGGCTCGTTCTTCGCGTACGCCGTCTCGGTCTCGGTGATCGTCGCGGTGCTGGTGATGCCGCTGGTGGGCGCGGCCGCGGACCGTACGGGCCGCAAGAAGCCGCTGCTCGCGGCGGCCGCCTACACCGGCGCGGCCGCGACCACGGCGATGTTCTTCCTCGGCGGCGACCGCTACCTGCTGGGCGGGGTCCTGCTGATCGTGGCGAACGCCGCGATGTCGGTCTCGATGGTGCTCTACAACTCGTACCTGCCGCAGATCGCCGAGCCGGCGGAGCGGGACACCGTCTCCTCGCGCGGCTGGGCCTTCGGCTACACCGCGGGCGCCTTCGTGCTGATCCTGAACCTGGTCCTGTTCCAGTCGCACGAGTCCTTCGGGATCTCCAAGGACGCGGCGGTGCGCATCTGCCTGGCCTCCGCGGGCCTGTGGTGGGGCGCGTTCGCGATCATCCCGCTGCGCCGGCTGCGGGACCGGGCGGCGGTCCGTTCGGGCGCCGGCCACGCGGCGGCCGGCTCCGGCTGGAAGCAGCTGGTCGCCACGCTGAAGGACATGCGGCGGCACCCGCTCACGCTGTCGTTCCTGCTGGCCTACCTGGTCTACAACGACGGCATCCAGACGGTGATCTCGCAGGCCTCCGTGTACGGCAAGCAGGAGCTGGGGCTGGAGGACTCCACGCTGATCACGGCGGTCCTGCTGGTCCAGATCCTGGCGGTGGCGGGCGCGATGGGCATGGGCCGGCTGGCCGTGTCGTTCGGGGCGAAGAAGACCATCCTGGGGTCCCTGGTGGCGTGGACGGTGACCCTGGCGGCCGGGTTCTTCCTCCCGGCCGGGGCACCCGTGTGGTTCTTCATACTGGCGTCGATGATCGGACTGGTGCTGGGCGGCAGCCAGGCCCTGTCGCGCTCGCTCTTCTCGCACCTGGTGCCCGCGGGCAAGGAGGCGGAGTACTTCTCGGCGTACGAGATGAGCGACCGCGGGGTGAGCTGGGTGGGGCCGCTGGTGTTCGGCCTGACGTACCAGGTGACCGGCAGCTACCGGGACGCGATCATCTCGCTGGTGCTCTTCTTCGCCCTCGGGTTCGTGCTGCTGGCGCGGGTGCCGGTGCGCGAGGCCGTGGCGGCCGCCGGGAACCCGGTTCCGGACCGGATTTAGACGTCGAAGTCAAAGGCCGGTAGTGTACGCCTTTGGCCTGCCAGGCGGACCGTTACTGCGTGCTCATAGAGAGAAAACGTTGGGTGACATCTGCTGCCAGATGTGACAAAACGGGCATTGGTGGGTACAACAAGGGGCGGCACGACGGGCGACGCACGACCCGGAGCGGGAATCTATACCGCCGACCGGACGTTGACCGGATGACGACGACAGCGACACCTGTCCTGTGGGCGACAAGCCCGGGAGGCACGATTCATGAGTGAGCGAGCTCTCCGCGGCACGCGCCTCGTGGTTACCAGCTACGAGACGGACCGTGGCATCGATCTGGCCCCGCGCCAGGCGGTGGAGTACGCATGCCAGAACGGACATCGATTTGAGATGCCGTTCTCGGTTGAGGCGGAGATTCCGCCGGAGTGGGAGTGCAAGGCGTGTGGCGCCCAGGCACTCCTGGTGGACGGCGACGGGCCCGAGGAGAAGAAGGGCAAGCCCGCGCGAACGCACTGGGACATGCTCATGGAGCGGCGTACCCGCGAGGAGCTGGAAGAGGTGCTGGCCGAACGGCTGGCCGTGCTTCGCTCCGGAGCCATGAACATCGCTGTGCACCCGCGGGACAGCCGCAAGTCCGCCTAACCGCGTACGAAGCACATCACGAGCCGAGGGCCGTACCACTTCCGGTGGCACGGCCCTCGGCTCGTCGTGCTCGCACGGCCTGACCCGCACACCCCTCCGCGCACATGCGGAACGGCGCCGGGCCGCCCCCGTTCGGGGCGGCCCGGCGCCGTTTCCGTCGCGCTCGGGGCAGGGGGTCAGGGGGTCAGCGGCGGCCGCGGGGGCTCGAACGGGCCGGCCGCACCGGGTCCTGCGGGCGCGTCCTCGCGGACGACCTCACCCTGGACGACCTTGCCGTCGGGGTAGTGGATCCGGGCCTGCTGGTACGCGCTGCCGAAGCCGCCCGGGGCGGCCGTGGCCAGCCGGCGCTGGAAGGCCCGGCCGAGCAGCTTCGCGATCCGCTCGCGGACGCCCGGAACCAGGCACAGCAGCCCGGCGACGTCGGAGAGCAGGCCGGGCACCATCAGCAGCAGGCCGCCGAGCATCGTCATGGCGTTGCCGCTGCCGCCACTCCTGCCCGGGGCGGCCGGGGCGCCGCCGGGGCCCGCCTGGGCGGCCCGGACGCCGTCCCGGAGGTTGTTGAACGCCCGCCGGCCGGCCCGCTTGATGACCACCGCGCCCAGCACCACCCCGCCCGCGAGCAGCGCGAACACGGTGAAGCCGCCGGCGGCCCGGGCGACCAGGGTCAGCAGCCAGATCTCCAGCACCGCCCACGCGGCGACCGCGAGGGGCAGGAACGTACGGGCCCGGGACCGCTTGGGGGCCGTCGGGGAGGAAATGCCGCTCATCATGCACTCCAGTGTGCCCGGGGCGCCGCCGGAGCGGGATAAAGGCCGGTCGGGAGGGTCAGCGGTGCCCGGGGCCGGAGGAGCGGCCGAGCAGCTTGCCCGCCCGGGTGGTCAGACCCCAGGCGGTGACGCGCCACAGGGCCTCGACCACGATGTCGCGGCTCATCTTGCTGTCGCCGAACTCGCGCTCGACGAACGTGATCGGCACCTCCACCACGTGGAAGCCGGCCTCCACCGACCGCCGCGCGAGGTCGACCTGGAAGCAGTAGCCCTGCGAGGCGACCCGGTCGAGGCCCAGACCCTCCAGCGTCTCGCGGCGGAACGCCCGGTAGCCGCCGGTCACGTCCCGGATCGGGACGTCGAGCATCAGGCGGGAGTACGTGCTGCCGCCGCGCGAGAGGAGCTTGCGGTGCGCGGGCCAGTTGACCACCCGGCCGCCGGGCACCCAGCGCGAGCCCAGGACCAGGTCCGCGCCCTTGAGCGCGGTCAGCAGGCGGGGCAGTTCCTCGGGCTGGTGGGAGCCGTCGGCGTCCATCTCCACCAGCACGCCGTAGCCCTGCTCCAGGCCCCAGCGGAAGCCGGCCAGGTAGGCGGCCCCGAGGCCCTCCTTGCCCTTGCGGTGCAGCACCTGGACGTGGTCGTCCTCGGCCGCGAGCTCGTCCGCGATCTTGCCCGTGCCGTCGGGGCTGTTGTCGTCCGCGACGAGGACGTGCGCCTCGGGGACTGCCGCGCGGACCCGGGAGACGATCGGCCTGATGTTCTCCGCCTCGTTGTAGGTCGGGATGATCACCAGGGTCGTGCCGAGCGGCCCGTACTGCCTCTCCCGGGCTCCGCCCGGGGGGACCCCCACACCGCCGTCGCTCACTGATACCCCTTATCGCGTCCGTTCACAGCAGTCCCACCTTAGCGAGACGTGGTGGCGGCGGAGCGGATCGGGGCCCGGAGTCCTTCGGGCCGGTCCGGCTCCCCACCGGCTGCGGGCGGCCGTGACCGTTGTCTACTGGACGACCGGGCCCCACCCGGGTCGCACCGCCGGCCCGGCGAAACCTTCCCTCGCCCCCGAGGCCCGGGTGCGCTGAACGTGCGGGTTCTACCGGTCCGGACGTCCTGTGGTGGACCGGGCAGAACCTACCCACGCACCGGCAGTCGCTGTCAACACGCCTCTGACCTGCGGATCTCCGCGAAGCACCTGGTCAGCGCGGAGGCCCGGGCAGGCAGCGCCCGGGCGGGGCGCACGTCGTTCGGCGCAGCGGCCCGTACCGGGATCACTCCTGCGGGCGTACGTAGACCGTCCGGCCGCCCACCACGGTCGCCAGGCACTCCGGCAGCTCCCGGCCGGGGGTGAGGTCGGGCAGGCCGGGGGTGCCCGAGCGCGGGTCCGTGGACCAGCGGGCGACCCGGTCGTCGGGGGCCTGCACGACGAGTTCGTCGGTGCGCCAGACCGCGTAGTCGGCCGGGGCCCCGGGCACCAGGACGCCGGCGTCGTCGCGGCCGAGGGCGCGCCAGCCGCCGCGGGTGTGCGCGGTGAAGGCGGCCCGTACGGAGACCCGGTGCTCGGGGGTGCGGTGGAACGCGGCCGCCCGCACGGTGCCCCACGGGTCGAGCGGGGTCACCGGGGCGTCCGAGCCGAAGGCCAGCGGCACGCCGGCGCGCAGCAGGGCCGCGTACGGGTTGAGGGTGCGGGCCCGGTCGGCGCCCAGGCGCTCGGCGTACATGCCCTCCTCGCCGCCCCAGTACGCGTCGAAGGCCGGCTGCACCGAGGCGGTCAGGCCCAGCTCCGCGAAGGCGGCGATGGTCTCGGGGGTCATCATCTCCGCGTGCTCGACGCGGTGCCGGGCGGCCCGGATCCGGGCGGTGCCGAGCTTCTCGGCGGCGGCCCGCATCCCGTCGACCACGGCGGTGACGGCCGCGTCGCCGATGGCGTGGAAGCCGGCCTGGAGCCCGGCCTCGGTGCAGGCGGCCACGTGCGCGGCCACGTCGGCGGCGGACAGGTAGGCCGTGCCGGTGTGCGGGGCGTCGAGGTACGGGTCGTGCAGGCAGGCGGTGTGGGAGCCGATCGCCCCGTCGACGAAGAGGTCGCCGGCCGCGCCGACGGCGCCCAGCTCGCGGGCGCGCGCGACGTCCCGCTCGGCCCAGTAGCCGTGGACGCGGACCCCGGGCTCGGCGGCGGCCAGCTCCAGCAGGGCGGTGAAGTCCTCGGGCGAGGAGATGGTGGGGCCGCCGCACTCGTGGACCGAGCCGATGCCGAGGGAGGCGGCCCGGGCCAGGGCGGCCCGCTGCGCCTCGGTGCGCTGGGCCGGGGTGACGGCGGCGAACGCGGCGTCCCGGACGGCGTGGTGGGCGTCCCGGGTCAGCGGCTCGCCGTCCTCGTAGCCGTCCCGGTCGCGGACGCTGGGGACGAGGTCCAGCAGGGCGGTGGTGGCCACGGCGGAGTGCACGTCGATGCGGCTGAGGTAGAGCGGGCGGCCGCCGGTGGCGGCGTCCAGCTCGTCGCGGCGCGGGGCCCGGCGCTCGGGCCAGCGGGCGGCGTCCCAGCCGTGGCCGAGCAGGACCCGGTCGCCGGGCCGCCGGTCCGCGTACGCGCGTACGAGCTCCAGGGCCCGGCCGAGGGTGGGGGCGTCGGACAGGTCGAGCCCGGTCAGGGCGAGTCCGGTGGCGGTGGTGTGCACGTGGGCGTCGGTGAACGCGGGGGTGACCAGCGCGCCGTCGAGGTCGACGATCTCGTCGGCCGCGTCGGCGAAGGCGTCCGCGGCGCCCTCGGAGCCCACCCAGGCGATGTGGCCGCGCTCGACGACCATCGCGGTGGCGAACGGGTCGGCGGGGCTGTGCACCTCGCCCCTGCGCAGCAGGACGGTGCGGTGGGGTGCGTCGGCGGGGGTGTCCGCGGGGGTGGTGGCGCGCTGGGTCATGCGGAACAGTCTCGCGCCTTCGTGGGGCGGCGAGGACGTCGGGGGCCCGGTTCGCGCCGGTTCGCGTCAGATGCGGGGCGGGCGCGCTTCGTAGGGCGTCGACAGCACGACGGTGGTCCGGCTCGACACCCCGGCCAGGTGGCGGATCCGGCCCAGCAGGTCCTCGAGTTCGAGCGGGGTCGCCACGCGCACCTTGAGGATGTAGTTCTCGTCGCCGGCCACGCTGTGGCAGGCCTCGATCTCGGGCACTCCGGCCAGTCGCTCCGCGATGTCGTCGGGGGCGCTGGGGTCGAAGGGCTTGACCGAAATGAACGCCGTCAGGGGCAGCCCGACGGCCTCCGGGTCCACGACGGCCGCGTACCCGCGGATGACACCGCGCTGCTCCAGGCGGCGTACTCGTTGGTGGACCGCCGACGTCGACAGGCCGGTGGCCTTGCCGAGGTCCGTGTAGCTCATCCGCCCGTCTCTGACGAGCAGCTCCACGATCTGACGGTCCAGCTCCTCCATTGCGCTCATAGCGGCCCAACCTATGTCCCCGGGACCCCCCGGGCACAGTGGCGACGGCCCCGAAGTGGCACCTGCGCCGGGCATGTGACCAATACCACAGGGGTATGTAGGCGTACGCCGGGGTGTCGCGGTTACTCGTGCGCGGTGGCGGGAAGTGCTTGCTGTGGCCGAGGCCCGAACCGTCTGCCCGGCCCACCCAAGGGGGAGTACATCCATGCCGAACACCAAGCGCGCCGGTCGCACCGAGCCGGAGCCCCTCGATATCGACGACCTCGTCGAGGACGACGAACCGGACTTTGATTCCTTCGAGATCCACCACGCGACCTGCCCCGACTGCGGGCAGGCCATCGCGCTCGTCGCCGACGAGGAGTTCCTGCCGGAGCACGCGCTCTGCCTGACGCCGTGGAACCCGTTCGGGCTCACGGTGTGCCGCGGCACCGGCCGCCCCGCCGCGGAGGCGGAGCCCGCCGACGCCACCGGCGCCGAGGAGCTGGAGCCCGTCGTCCTGCTGTCCCTGCCGCAGGGCCTCGACTGGCGCAACCAGCCGTTCTCGCACGTGGGCGGTCCCGGCTCGCGGCCCGTCAGGATGCAGCTGCCGCCGCAGCACCGGCAGCACGTCAAGGCGGCCTGAGCGGCGGTCGGTTCGGGGCCGGGGCGCGGCCCCCGGCCCGCCGCGCGCTCACCAGTAGGTGCCGTCCACCATGGCGGCCAGACTCGCGTGGTGGAGGATGAGGCCGTCGGGGTCCGCGGGCAGCTCGACCTCGCCGAAGTACGCCTGCCGGTACGCGATCCGCAGCATGACGATCGCGTGCCGCAGGGCGGCGTACAGCGTGTGGAACTCCATGGCGCGCGGGGTGTGGCCGGTGAGTTCGGCGTACCGCGACTCGATGTCCTCGCGGCGCAGGAAGTCCGGCAGTCCCGTCTGGCCGAAGGACACGGTCAGGTCCTGGAAGAACCGGTGCAGGTACACGGTCCAGCCCAGGTCGACCTCCCGGGGGGCGTACGCCGCCATCTCCCAGTCGAGGACGGCGGCGGGCTCGAAGCCGTCGTAGACGATGTTGCCGATGCGGGCGTCGCCCCAGCACAGCACGGCCGGCCCCTCGTCGGCGGGCCAGAGCGCGTCGAGCCGGTCGAAGGCCCGCTCGATGAGCGGGGAGCGGGCGAGCCCCCTCACCACCCAGGCGTAGTAGGCGCGTTGGGCCTCGACGTGCCGGCGCAGGGGGCTGCCGGTGCCCTCGGGCAGCAGGAACTGGGCCGCCTCGGCGGGGAACCGGTCGTGCAGCCGGGCGAGGACGGAGAGGCTCGCCTCCTGGAGGCGGGCGCGTTCGGCATCGGTGGCGGAGTGCAGCCAGTTGCCCTCGTAGGTGTACGGCATCACGTCCGGCGGGACCCGGCCCTCGGCGCGGTCCATCACGAAGAACGGCGCCCCGAGCGGCTCCGGGTCCTCCTCCAGCCAGCGCACCGTGGGCACCGGGAGGTCGGTGTGCCGGGCCACCAGGCTCATGACCCGGTACTGGCGGGCCATGTCGTAGGTCGGGAAGACCGTGTAGGCGGCGGGGTCCGCGGCCAGCCGGAGTGCGCAGGAGCGCACCGGGGCGTCGGGGTGGTCGACGGCGAAGAGCAGGGTCTCGCTGGACATGCCGTTGGAGCCGGGTACGCCGATGTCGGTGACCCGGGCGCCGGGCAGGTGCCGGCCGAGCCAGGCCTCCAGTCGGCGGCCGAGCTCCTCGGGCTCGCGCGTGGAGGTGCGGGGGCGGGGGGCGGTTGCCATGCGGTGGTTCCCCTCAGCTGGTGACGGCGGGGTGGGAGTGGCGCCTCGGTGGGGGGTGGCGGGCCGGTCAGGGGGCCACGGAGTCGTAGCCCGTGAAGCCGCTCGGGTCGTGGCGGCCGAAGCTGCCGTGCTCGAAGATCCCGTAGCCGACCTGTCCTTCGAGGGTGAAGCGGGCCGAGTGGTCGGTGACGCCGAAGGCCGCCACGGGGTGGGCCGAGGGGTCGGACAGGTCGTAGGTGCGCCGGTCGGTCCAGCCGCGGCCCTGCCAGCTGCCGTGCTGCCAGTCGGCGGCGGGCGGGTAGCCGGCGCCGACCGCCAGCGGCGAGGAGGCCAGGATCTCCACCCCGAGTTCGAGGGGCTTGCGGGCGGGGTCCGTCAGGTGGACCACGGCACGCTCGGGGTGGCGGGTGCCGGGGCGGTAGGTGATGTCGGTGTGCGGCCAGCCGAGCTGCACGTCGCCCCGCCCGCCGCCCTCCGGGTGCACCAGCAGGGCCTCGCTGAGCGCGCGGTGGCCGTCGGCGTCCTCCTGGGCGATGACCATCACGAAGCGGTCCTCGAAGCGGGCCGGGATCCAGAGCCAGTGGAAGCCCTCGGGCCGGTGCTCCTCGGCGGCGCGGCCGCCGTCCTCACCGGGGACGGGCCGGACGCCCCAGCTGCGGTCGCGGGTGCCGGTCCACTCCCCCGCGGCCAGCCGGATCTCCGCGCCCCGGGCCCGTATCCAGCCGGTGGCCGAGCCGGCCTGCACGAAGCGGCGGCCTTCCAGCATGAGCCGGTCGCCGCGCCGCTGGACGTGGTGGGGCTCCCAGACGGCCGGGAAGTCCGCGGTCCAGGCGATCTCGTACGAGAGGCCGTCGGGGTCCGCGGGATCGGCCTCGCAGCTCAGGGTGAACCGCTTGAGGGGCTCGTCCACGGTGATGCGCAGCGGGCCGGTGGAGAGGTCCAGGCGGTCGTCGCCGAGGGCGTCGGAGGCGCGGACCGCGAGGAGGTCGTCCCCGAGGCGCAGGGTGGCGTAGGCGTCGATCACGCCGGTGTTGGGGTAGACGCCGAGGCCGAGGATGAGCACGGCCCGGCCGACGTGGTCGAAGACGTGGAAGATGCAGCGGTCGTAGGCGTTGCGGTCGCCGGTGGCGACGTGCTTCATCGACAGCGGCACCTGGTGGATCGGGTACTCGTCAAGGGCGACGGGTCGGTCCGCGGGCACGGCGGCACCTCCTGGGGGCGGGCGGGCGAGCAGATATGACGGTACGTCAGATCCGTTGCGCGCGACCATACTCGTGTCACCCGCTGACAGAAATCCCCCTGCCGGATCCGTGGGGCCGCCGCCCGCACCCGTCCCCGCGCGGGGACGGGTCGAACCTATGGGCGCCCGCCCCGGGGTGTTACCTGGGTGGCGGGCGCCGCGTTGGCCGGTCATGACGATGCTTCACTCCGAGCCCAGCACCGGGCGGCGCCGCCGGCCGACGCCCCCGGGATACGAAGAATCGGTTCCGCGCACGGCCGCCCCGCCGCGCCCCGCCGACCCCCCGATCTACCGGGCGCTGCTGGCCCGCTGGACGGCGGACGGACGCACCCTGCCGGGCAGCCGCGACCCGGAGTGGGCCCGACTCACCTCGTCCCCCGTCTGGCCGGGCGGCGGGCAGCCGCGCTAGGTCGTCTCTTTCGGATCTTGCCGGTCAAGCCCGCGTCGTCCGGTGCCGTACATCGCAAGGCGGAGAGGCTCCCGTGTACTGGGCGTACTCGGGTGCCTCGACAGCGCAGCGAGGTGCGGGGCCGGGCGGCGCGGGTCAGGCAAGATCCGGAAGAGACGGCCTAGGGCGCGGCCGGCGGCTGCGCGAGGCCGCCGGCGGCCCGGGAACGTCCGGGCGGTCCGCGGCGTTTCCGGTGGGTCCGTCCTCTCCGCGACCCCCAGGGAGCACCGTTGCCCGAGACCATGGACGCCACCTCCGCCGGATCCGCCGGCTCCGCCGCCTCCCCCGCTTCCGCCCCCTCCCCCGCCTCCAGCGCTCCTCCCGCGCTCCCGGCCCCGAGCGCGCAGGCCGAGCGGCTGATCGAGCTGGGCGTGCACGAGCGGGCGGGGCTGCCCGCCGCCGAGGTGCGCGTCTTCGCCGAGGCCGCCGACCGGCTCGCGGGCGGCGCGGGCGGCGCGCTGCTCGCCGTACACCCGGACCGGGTCCCGGCCTCCGTCCTCGCGCCGCTGCTGCGCCGGTCGGGCCGGCCCGGGTTCGTCGTCACCGACATGACCGACGTCGACGCCTTCGCCCCGCTCGACACGATCCCGCTGCCCGACTCCGCGCTCTACGTCGTGACCGGCCTCGACCGCGGCGACGACATGGCGGACTGGAGCCCGGACGAGGCGCTGCCCGCGCTCACGGCCCGGACCCGCACCCCGCTCCTGCTCACCGAGGGCATCCACTGGGTGCTGCAGCAGCCCGCCGTCCTGGACCGCAACCACTGCTTCATGACCATCGGGTCCCGGCTGCGCAAGGCGAACGGTGCGCTCGACACCCGCACCCCGGCGATCTGGATCAGCAACGGCACCGGGCGGGACGGCCGCGAGCGGCGCGACGCCCCCAAGGTGGGCTGGTGCTGGGCCGGCAACCGGCACACCTGGCTGGGCTTCGGCTCGGCGGAGGGCCGTCAGGTCCCCGGGAAGTGACGCCGCAGGACGTGGTGCACGGCCGGCAAGGGGTGGGTCCCGTGCCGGCGGGTCGCCGCGGCGCTCGACGGGGCAGGGCCCACGACCCCGGCCGCGCGCCCACCCCGAACGCGTACGGCCCCGCCGGGAGGGCGGGGCCGTACGGGGCCGGTCACGGCGGGGAGACCGGCGCGGGGTGCGTGCGTCAGCGGCTCTCGGGACCGGCCAGGTGCCGGGCGATGACCATGCGCTGGATCTGGTTGGTGCCCTCGACGATCTGGAGCACCTTGGCCTCGCGCATCAGGCGCTCGACCGGGAAGTCGGCCGTGTAGCCGTAGCCGCCGAGGACCTGCACCGCGTCGATGGTCACGCTCATCGCCGCGTCGGTGCAGAAGAGCTTGGCCATCGCGGCCTGCCGCGAGAACGGCTTGCCCGCGTCCCGCAGCCGCGCCGCGGCCAGGTACAGCGCCCGGCCGGCCTCGATGCGGGTGGCCATGTCGGCGAGCATGAAGCGCAGGCCCTGGAAGTCCGCGATCGGACGTCCGAACTGCTTGCGCCCGGTCGCGTAGGACAGGGCCTCGTCGAGCGCGGCCTGGGCCACTCCGATCGCGCAGGCCGCGATGCCCAGCCGGCCCGAGTCGAGGGCGGCGAGGGCGATGGTGAAGCCCTGGCCCTCCTCGCCCAGCCGTCGGCCGTCGGGTACGCGGACCCCGTCGAAGTGCAGCTGGGCGGTGGGCGAGCCCTTCATGCCCATCTTCTTCTCGGGGACGGCGGCACTGAGGCCCTCCGCGTCGCCCGGCACCAGGAAGGCGGTGATGCCGCGGGGGCCCTCGCCGCCGCTGCGGGCCAGCACGGTGTAGAAGTCGGCCACCCCGCCGTGGGTGATCCACGCCTTGGTGCCGGTGATCACCCAGTCGTCGCCGTCGCGGACGGCCTTGGTGGTCAGGGAGGCGGCGTCGGAGCCGGAGGACGGCTCGGACAGGCAGTAGGCGCCCAGCAGGCCGCCGCCGAGCATGGCGGGCAGGAACTCGGCCCGCTGCTCCTTGGTGCCGAAGCCGGCCAGGCCGTGGCAGGCCAGGGTGTGGACGCTGGCGCCGAGGCCGACCGTGAGGCGGGCCGCCGCGAGCTCCTCCAGCACCTGGAGGTAGACCTCGTACGGCTGGTCGCCGCCGCCGAACTCGGACCCGTACGGCAGGCCCAGCAGGCCCGCCTCGGAGAGCAGCGTGAAGACCTCGCGCGGGAAGCGGCCGGCCTCTTCCTCCTCGGCGGCCGAGGGCCGGATCTCACGCTGGGCGATGTCTCGTACCAGCGCGAGGAGGTCCCGGGACTCCTCGGTGGGCAGCTCTCGGTCCACCGGCTGCGGCGCGCGATCGGTCATGACGGCACTCTCCTCCCTGGTCGGGGCAGCGGCAACGCGCGTCGGGTTCGACGGCGTCGCCGGAACTTGTGCTCTCACAGCCGATGCTGCCTTCCCGGGTCACGGAAATGGCTGATCAGCGGCTGCGGCGGGTCGAGTATGCACGACAAATCCGGTCCCGTCACGGGTCCAAGATCATGGAACGGGAGACGAGCGGAACCGGTGCCACCGGCGAGGGGGGCGTGCCGGCCCCGACAGGAGCGGGGCACTCCGGGACGAACTCCACGATGCCGGTCAGCGCGGCCCGCAAGGTCCGGACCAGCGGGGCGGCGGAACGCCTCGCGAGGGGGTCAGAGCAGGCCGGTCTGGGTGACGAACATCGCCACCACGACCACGAGGATCCAACCGAGGACGTGCTCGAGCCACTTCGAGCCGTCCTGGGGTCCACCGGTGCGCACACGGGCACGGGCACGGACGTGGCTGGCGCTGGTCGAGGTCATGGGTGTCTCGCTTCGGATCGTCCGGCAGTGGTCGCCCCCCGACGTCGTTCCAATGTGCCAGCCGATCGGCGCCCGCGGGCGGAGACGTTGGTCACTCACCCGCGGGCCGGCCGTCCGGTCCGGGACGGAGGTCAGAGCACGCCCACCAGCCGCAGGGCCAGGCGCTGCTCCCGGGTGGGGTGGGCGGGGACGTAGAGGTAGCAGACGCCGCCCGGGCCCGAGACGACCTTCCCCGCGGCGTTGTGCCGCTTGGTGCGCAGCCAGACGGTCTCGAACTCGTGCCGCCGGTAGACCCGCCGGACCTCGGCGTCGGTGGCGGAGTTCGGGTCGTTGGCCACCACGTCGCCGTCGGGGGTGAAGCCGATCACCGTCATCAGGTGCCCGGCGGTGCCGTAGCCGGCCCCGGTCAGCTCCTCCTTGAGGAAGGACTGCGAGGTGATCAGCGGGATCCCGGCCCGGACGAGGGTCTCGGCGTCGGTGAGCGAGTCGAGCCGGGTGACCACGGCGGCGAGGTCGGGGTAGGTGGCCGCGTACGCGGCGTTGAAGGGCCAGTTCCCGCAGCCCTTGTATGCGGCGTCGTACGTCTGCCGGGCGGCGTGGCAGACCTGCGGGTCGGCGTACGCGGGGTCGACCCAGGCCAGCTCGCCGTCGCCGGGGCGGCGCCCCCAGTACTCGACGATCATCTGCGAGGAGGTGGGGCTGCACCACGCCTCGCCGCCGTTGTCGTACTGCGGGTACTGGCCCTTGTGGATCTCCTGCGAGTAGCGCGGTACGTCCAGCTCGCCGGCGTGCCGCGGGACCGAGGCGGGCACGGTGAAGCGGTCCGGTACGTCCGAGGCCATCGCCCCGACCAGCCAGACCACCGGGGTCAGCCGGGTGCGGGGGGTGCGGTACAGGGTGAGGCGCAGGCGCCAGGCCGCCAGCCGCAGCCCGCCGGCCGGGTCGTCGATCGCGAAGGTGTCGGTGCCGATGCTGCTGCGGCCGTCCTTCTGGCCGTCGACGGAGGTGCGGCGGATGTCGCCGTCCCCGGCGGCCCAGCGGCCCATCACGTACCAGGGGGTGGCCGTGCCGTCGGAGTACGTGCCGGCGAGCTCGACCTGGATCCAGGTGCCGGCGGGCGCGTGGGCGTTCCAGGAGGCGACCAGCTCGGTGGCCGGCACGGCGCTGACGTGCTCGGGCGAGACCCAGGTCGCGTACTCCCACTCGCTCGTCCGCCCGGAGTGCGGGTCGGTGTACGTGGTGACGCCCTCGGGCGTGGCGAGGGCCAGGCCGGGGCGGCGGCCGCCGAGGGAGACCGTGCCGCGGTGGGCGCCGGCCCGCCAGTGGCCGTAGCGGTGCCAGAACCGGTTGTCGACGTGCCGCGGTCCCCCGTGGCCCGGGTGGGCCGTCTCGGCCTCGGCGCCGCCCTCCTCCGGCGCCCCGTCCGGTGCGCCGACCGCGGTGGCCGTCCCGGAGGCGGTTCCGGCGGCGACGGCCGCGACAGCGGCGGCGAGCACGGTCCGGCGTGCGGTGGGTGCGGTCATGATCGGAGGACCCCCTGTCGGTGCGACTTCCATGTCATAGGTGAACGTACGCTGATGAGGTGCACCGCCCCGACCAACCCGAGGAATTCGGCGAGCCCGGCGACCTCCGTGAACTCGCCGGACGGCTCGCCGTGCTGCCGCCCTCGTGCGGCGCGGTGCGGCTGGTCGCGGTCGACGGGCACGCGGGCTCGGGCAAGAGCACCTTCGCCGGCCGGCTGGCCGGGGCCCTGGGCGGGGCGCCCGTGCTCCACCTCGACGACGTGGCGACGCACGAGGAGCTCTTCGGCTGGACGGCCCGGCTGCGCGCGCAGGTGCTGGAGCCGCTCGCGCTCGGCCGGCCGGCCCGCTGGTTCCCGTACGACTGGGTGGCCCGGCGCTTCGGCCCCGAGCGGGTGCTGGAGCCCGCGCCGGTGCTGCTCGTCGAGGGTGTCGGGGCCGGCCGACGGGCGCTGCGCCCGCACCTGGCGCACCTGCTGTGGATGGAGACGCCCCGGACCGAGTCCTGGGGCCGGGGGCGCCGCCGGGACGGCAGCGACCTGTCCGGTTTCTGGGACGGGTGGGAGCGCGCGGAGCTCGCGCACTTCGCGCACGACCCTTCGCGCCCCTTCGCGGACACCCTGGTGCATCAGAGGGGTACGGGATACGAGTGGACTTCCGGGGCCGCAGCGACGCCCGGAACCCCCCTTTCCGTCACCGACAGTGACGGCCTGCCCCGGGCCTGACCTGCGTCTCCGGACCACCGCCGGGGAGCCCCGCGACCGTGCTTGACCTGACGCCCACAGAGGTCTTACGTTCTCAATGTGCGGTCTTCCAAGGCCGACACGGACACGAAGCCCCCGATTGTTCCCCCGTGATCGGGGGCTTCGTTCTGCCCGCGGCCCCTCCCGGAGGCCCTCGGCACCCCTCCCGCCCTCACCCTCCGTCACATGCGTCGCGGCGGTCCTCCGCGAGGAGTGCTCGCGACAGCCTGTGTCAGGACAGTAACCGCAGGTACGATGCGACCCTGTTTCACGGCTCGTACGGCTCAGTCGCGCCAACTCCCGTCGCCGACGCGGAGGTTTGGTCAGTCCGGCAGCCGGGCAGAGGCCCGGTCGCGCACCACGGGGGCAGGCTTGTGGGGGATGGGATGGACTTCGGCACGCAGGGCAGCACGTACGCCCCGGCCGAACTCGCCTGGTTGCGAGGGGTCGACGCCTACACGATGGGCGCGTACCCGCAGGCCGAGGAGGAGTTCCGGGCGGCCGTACGCTTCGACCCCACCATGGCCGACGCGTGGCTGGGCCTGCACGCGCTGCGCGTGGACACCACCAACGCGCTGCTGCGCATGTACGCCCACCGCGACCGCTTCGGCGAGCAACGGGCCCGGCACCGGCGGACGTTGAACTCCTGGTACTGGCTGGGCTGGTGGGTGCAGCCGGTGCTCGAGAACCGCCGGGACCTGTTACTGGCGCACGCCTCGCACTGGCTCGACGGCCGCCACGTGCCCGAGCTGGACCAGGCCTTGGCGGAGCTGCCCCCGGTGGACACCGATCCCCAGGTGCGCTTCCTGCACGCCTGCCGGGCCTACCTGGTCAAGGACTGGGACCAGTTGGTGCGGCACACCGAGCCGCTCGTCGACGATGCGCTGCTGGGCATCGAGGCGGGGCTGTTCGGCGGCATGGCACGGGTGCGCCTCGAGATGTACGGGCAGGCCGAACCCATGCTGTCGGCCGCGCTGATGCGCTGCCGCAGCGAGCAGCCGCAGCGCAAGGAACTCCGCTACTGGCTGGCCCGGGCGCACGAGGGCACCGGCCGCAGCGCCGCCGCGCTCCCCCTGTACCGGGCGGTGCACCGGGTCGACCCCGCGTTCATGGACACCGCCGCCCGGCTCACCGCGATCGCCGAGGGCGACGGGCTGGACGGGCCCGAGGGCCTCGGCCCGTACGATCCGGCGCTCTCCGCCGACCTGGCCGCCGTGGCACTGTCCGGGGGCCTCGGGCAGGACGCCGCCGAGGGCCCGGCCGAGCCGGAGGCGGGGGCCGGGGAGCCGGCGGACGGGCGCGAGCCGCGGTTCGGGCCGGGCCCGGGCGGGGCGGCGGTGGTGTCCGGGGGCCCGCGCGAGGGGGCGCGGCGCAAGTCCGTTCCGGCTCAGCCGGGACCCGCGGGTCTGCCCACCGGGCCGGCCGATCCGGAGCTGCTGGCCGAAGCGCTGGCCGAGCTGGAGCGGATGGTGGGGCTGGAGCCGGTCAAGCGGCAGGTGAAGGCGCTCTCGGCGCAGCTGCACATGGCGCGGCTGCGGGCCGTGCAGGGGCTGCCGGTCCAGCCGCCCAAGCGGCACTTCGTCTTCTCCGGGCCCTCGGGGACGGGGAAGACCACCGTGGCGCGGATCCTCGGGCGGGTGTTCTACGCGCTGGGGCTGCTGGGCGGCGACCACCTGGTGGAGGCCCAGCGGGCCGATCTGGTGGGCGAGTTCCTCGGCCAGACGGCCGTCAAGGCGAACGAGCTGATCGACTCCGCGCTGGGCGGGGTGCTGTTCGTCGACGAGGCCTACAGCCTGTCGAACTCCGGGTACAGCAAGGGCGACGCGTACGGGGACGAGGCCCTTCAGGTGCTGCTGAAGCGGGCCGAGGACAACCGCGACCACCTCGTCGTCATCCTGGCCGGCTACCCGGCGGGGATGGACCGGCTGCTGGCCACCAACCCCGGGCTGTCGTCGCGGTTCACCACGCGGGTGGACTTCCCGAGCTACCGGCCGCTGGAGCTGACCGCGATCGGCGAGGTGCTGGCGGGGGCGAACGGGGACCGCTGGGACGAGGAGGCCCTGGACGAGCTGCGCAGCATCAGCGGGCACGTGGTCGACCAGGGCTGGATCGACGAGCTCGGCAACGGGCGGTTCCTGCGGACGCTGTACGAGAAGAGCTGCGCGTACCGGGACCTGCGGCTGGCGGGGTACGCGGGTACCCCGACCCGGGAGGACCTCGCCACGCTGCGCCTGCCGGACCTGATGCAGGCGTACGGGGAGGTGCTCTCCGGGCGGGGCCCGTCGGACCGGGGACGGCCGGAGCCGCCCCCGATCTAGGGCCTGTCTTTCCGTCTCACACGCCGGCGAGGCTGGAGGCGGCCGGGCTCGACGGTGTCGGGCCCGGCTTGACGCGGCGGTGGGCGGGGTCGCGGACCTCGCCGACCAGCATCTCCAGGACGTCCTCCAGGGCGACCAGGCCCAGGACGCGGCCGTCCGGGTCGGCGACCTGGGCCAGGTGGGTGGCCTCGCGGCGCATCACCGACAGGACGTCGTCCAGCGGCAGGGTGGAGCACAGGGTCGCCATGCGGTGCCACACGTGCTGCGGCACGGCCCGCTCCCGCTCCTCCAGGTCGAGTACGTCCTTCACGTGCAGGTAGCCCATGAAGGCCCCGCTCCCGGCCCGCACCGGGAAGCGCGAGAAGCCGGTGCGGACGGTCAGCCGCTCCACCTCGCGCGGGGTGACCGAGGGCCCCACCGTGACCAGCTGGGCGGGGTCGAGGAGGACCTCGGTCACCGGGCGGCTGCCCAGCTCGAGGGCGTCCTCCAGGCGCTCCTGCTCGACCGGCTCCAGGAGCCCGGCCTGCCGGGAGTCCTCGACCAGCCGCCCCAGCTGCGCGCTGGTGTAGACGGCCTCGACCTCGTCCTTGGGCTCGACGTGGAAGAGCTTGAGCACCAGCCGGGCGCACGCGCCGAGGGCCGTGGTGACCGGCCCGCAGACGCGGGCGAAGCCGACCAGGCCCGGGCTGAACCACAGGGCGGCCTTCTCCGGGGCGGCCATGGCGAGGTTCTTGGGGACCATCTCGCCGATGACCAGGTGGAGGAAGACCACGGCGGCCAGCGCGACCGCGTAGCCCAGCGGGTGGATCAGCCCCTCCGGCACGCGGACGGCGTGGAACACCGGCTCCAGCAGCCGGGCGACGGTGGGCTCCGCCACCGCGCCCAGGGTGAGGGAGCAGACCGTGATGCCGAACTGGGCGGCGGCCATCATCCGCGGCAGGTTCTCCAGGCCGTGGAGGACCTGGCGGGCCCGCGCGGAGTCGGCGGCCAGCGGTTCGATCTGGCTGCGGCGCACCGAGACCAGGGCGAACTCGGCGGCCACGAAGAATCCGTTGGCGAACACGAGCAGGAGGGCGAACAGCAGTTGGAGGGTGTTCACCGGCCCACCGCCAGTTCCGGGGCGCCCGCCGGGGCGCCGATCGGGCCGTGGCCGTGCCGCCCGTGCGGAGCGCCCTCGCCCTGCTCGGGGACCGGACCGGTGCGCACCAGGCGCACCCGCTCGGCCCGGTAGCGGCCGACCTGGCGGACGGAGAGCTTCCAACCGGGCAGCTCGGCCCGGTCGCCCGGGGCCGGGATGCGGCCGAGCAGGTCGGCGACGAGGCCGGCGACGGTCTCGTACGGACCCTCGGGGACCTCCAGGCCTATCCGGCGGAGGGTGTGGACCCGGCAGGAGCCGTCCGCGTCCCAGGCGGGGCGGCCGTCCTCGGCGGGCACGGTGGCCAGCTCGGGGGTCTCCTCCTCGGCGCGGTCGTGCTCGTCGCGGACCTCGCCGACGAGCTCCTCGACGATGTCCTCCAGCGTGACGACACCGGCGGTGCCGCCGTACTCGTCCACGACGACGGCCATCGGCTGCTCGCTGCGCAGCCGCTCGAGCAGCGGCTGGAGCGGCAGGGTGCCGGGCACCAGCAGCGGGGCCACGGCGATGCGGCTCACGCTGACGACCATGCGCTGGTCCTCGGGCACGGCGAGGGCGTCCTTGAGGTGGACCACGCCGACGACCTCGTCGATCCGCTCGCGGTAGACCGGGAAGCGGGACAGGCCGGTGGCGCGGGTCAGGTTCAGGACGTCCGCCGCCGTCGCCGTGGACTGCAGGGCGCTGACCTTCACGCGCGGCGTCATGACGTGCTGCGCGGCCAGGTCGCCGAGGGACAGGGTGCGGACGAACAGGTCCGCGGTGTCCTGCTCCAGTGCGCCCTGCTCGGCCGAGTGGCGGACCAGGGAGACGAGTTCGCCGGGGGTGCGGGCGGAGGCCAGCTCCTCGGTGGGCTCGACGCCGAGGGCCCGGACGAGCCGGTTGGCGACGGAGTTGAGGCCGGCGATCACCGGGCGGAAGGCCTTGGAGAAGGCGTTCTGCGGGCCGGCGACGAACCGGGCGACCTGGAGCGGGCGGGAGACGGCCCAGTTCTTCGGGACCAGCTCGCCGACCACCATCTGGACGGCGGAGGCGAGCAGCATGCCGGTGACGACGGCGATCCCGGAGACGGCGCCCCCGGGCAGGCCGAGCGCCGACAGGGGTCCCGTGAGCAGGGCCGCGAGGGCCGGCTCGGCGAGCATGCCGGTCACCAGGGAGGTGATCGTGATGCCCAGCTGGGTGCCGGAGAGCTGGAACGACAGCTCGCGCAGGGCGGTGACGACGGTGCGGGCCCGCCGGTCGCCCTCGGCCGCGGCGCGCTCCGCGTCGGGCCGGTCGACCGTGACGAGGCCGAACTCGGCGGCCACGAAGAAGCCGTTGGCCAGGATCAGGGCGAAGGCCGCCGCGAGCAGCAGTAGCGGGATGGTCATGCCGCCGCCTCAAGGGAGGTGGCGGCGCGGGTACTACCGGACGATCCGTCCATCGCTGGAGGGAGTCACTCCTCGAAATAGCAGGGGCCCACGGCCCTCGGGGACCGGGGCGCGGGGCGGGGCGCACGGATGCGCCCCGCCACCAGGGTAGTCATTGGGATCGTGACCGCAATGGCGGTCAGTTGGCGTGTGCGCCGGTGCCGCGGGTTTCGGCGAGGGCGCGCAGGGCCCGGGCGTCCGCGACGGCCTTCGCCTTGGCGACGCCGGGCTGGATGCCGAGTGCGGCCAGGCTCGTGCCGTCGTTGAGGTCGAGGAACACCCAGGGGTCCCCCGGACGGAGGTTGACCCGCAGGATCTGGGCCCACTCCAGCCGCCGCTTGCTGGTGAGGTTGACGACGGTGACCCCGTCCTCGTCGGCGACCACCTTGGGCCGGCTGAGCAGCACGAGCACCGAGCTGAGCAGGACGGCGGTGAAGACGAAGCTGAGCCGCTCGCCGGTGCTGAGCCGGTCCAGCAGCACGGCGATGGCCGTGATGGTGGCGAACATGACCGCCCCGGCGGCGAGCAGCACGATCCGGGTCCGGGTGGGCCGGAAGGTGACGGGCAGGGCCGGGGTGGCGGGAGCGTCGGCGGACATCAGAGGCGGCAGGCGTGGATCGAGGTGGTCAGGATCGCGCGGGCGCCGAGCTCGTACAGGTCGTCCATGATGCGCTGGGCGTCCTTGGCGGGGACCATCGCGCGGACGGCGACCCAGCCCTCGTTGTGGAGCGGGGAGACGGTGGGCGACTCCAGGCCCGGGGTGAGGGCGACGGCGCGCTCGAGGAACTCGGCGCGGATGTCGTAGTCCATCATCACGTACGAGCGGGCGACCAGGACGCCCTGCAGGCGGCGCAGGAACTGCTGGACCTGCGGGTGGTCCTCGTCGGCGCCGGCGCGCCGGACGACCACGGCCTCGGACTTGAGGATCGGGTCACCGATGACCTCGAGGCCTGCGTTGCGCAGGCTGGTGCCGGTCTCGACGACGTCGGCGATCACCTGGGCGACGCCGAGCTGGATGGCGGTCTCGACGGCTCCGTCGAGGTGGACGACGGAGGCGTCGATGCCCTGCTCGGCGAGGTGCTTGGCGACGATGCCCTCGTACGAGGTGGCGATCGTCATGCCGTCGAAGTCCTCCGGGCCCTTGGCGGTGCCCGGCTTGGTCGCGTACCGGAAGGTGGAGCGGCCGAAGTTCAGCGGCAGGATCTCCTGGGCGTTGGCGCCGGAGTCCAGCAGCAGGTCGCGGCCGGTGATGCCGATGTCCAGCTTGCCGGAGGCGACGTAGATCGCGATGTCCTTCGGCCGGAGGTAGAAGAACTCGACCTCGTTCTCCGGGTCGACGGTGACGAGCTCCTTGGACTCCTTGCGCTGGCGGTAGCCGGCCTCATGGAGCATCTCCATCGCAGGTCCGGAGAGAGAACCCTTGTTGGGGACGGCGATGCGCAGCATGGGGCGGTTCCTTTGTTCGCGTGGAGAAATGCGCTGTGCGGAGCGGACTGGGGTGGGCCGGTCGTCGGTGGCCGGTCAGAGGTGCTTGTAGACCTCGTCGAGCGAGATCCCGCGCGCGACCATCATCACCTGGACGTGGTACAGCAGCTGGGAGATCTCCTCGGCGGCGGCTTCCTTGCCCTCGTACTCGGCGGCCATCCAGACCTCGGCGGCCTCCTCGACGACCTTCTTGCCGATGGCATGCACGCCCTTGCCCACGAGCTCGGCGGTGCGGGAGGTGCTGGGGTCGCCGGTGGCGGCCTTGTGCTGGAGCTCGGCGAAGAGCTCTTCGAAGGTTTTGTTCGCCATGATGTCCTTAGAGTACGGGTTCACCCGGGCGCCGCAGCGCCAGGGTTCACTCCTTGGACAGGCGCCGGGGCCGGTGCCGCGGCGCCGGGTCCGCTCCTCAGGTCAGCGCCAGGGCTCGCTGACGGTGCGCAGGGTCATGGCGGTGGCGACCGCGGCGGTGACCGCTTCGTGCCCCTTGTCCTCGTTCGAGCCCTCCAGGCCCGCGCGGTCCAGCGCCTGCTCCTCGTTGTCGCAGGTCAGTACGCCGAAGCCGACGGGGACGCCGGTGTCGATCGACACCTGCACCAGGCCCTGGGTGACGCCCTGGCAGACGTAGTCGAAGTGCGGGGTGCCGCCGCGGATGACGACGCCGAGGGCGACGACGGCGTCGTACCCGCGCTCGGCGAGGACCTTCGCGACGACCGGGAGCTCGAAGCTACCGGGGACCCGCAGCACGGTGGGCTCGTCGATGCCGAGCTCGTGCAGGGCGCGCAGGGCGCCGTCGACGAGGCCGTCCATGATCTTCTCGTGCCACTGCGCCGCGATGACCGCGACCCGCAGGTCTCCGCAGTTCTTCACGCTCAGTTCGGGTGCGCCCTTGCCGCTCACGACTCTCCTCGATCGGTTCTCTGGTGCTGGTGCGGAGTTTCTCTGGTGGTGCTGGTGCTGGTGCTGGTGTTGCCTGTGGTGCGGGGGTGGAACTCGGGTGGTGCGGGTGTCACTGGTTGCCACAGGTGGACACGGCGGCCACCGAGTCCAGCCAGGGCAGGTCGTGCCCCATGCGGTCGCGCTTGGTGCGCAGGTACCGCAGGTTGTGCTCGCCGGCCTCGACGGGCATCGGCTCGCGGCCGGTGACCACGATGCCGTGCCGGACGAGTGCGGCCGACTTCTCCGGGTTGTTGGTCAACAGGCGGACGCCCCGCACGCCGAGGTCGGCGAGCATCTGGGCGCCGGCGCCGTAGTCCCGGGCGTCGGCGGGCAGGCCGAGCTCCAGGTTGGCGTCGAGGGTGTCGCGGCCGCGCTCCTGGAGCTCGTAGGCGCGCAGCTTGGACAGCAGCCCGATGCCGCGGCCCTCGTGGCCGCGCAGGTAGACCACCACGCCCCGGCCCTCCTCGGTGATCCGCTCCATGGAGGCGTGCAGCTGGGGGCCGCAGTCGCAGCGCTGGGAGGCGAAGATGTCGCCGGTCAGGCACTCGGAGTGGAGGCGGACCAGGACGTCCTCGCCGTCACCGAGGTCGCCGTGGACGAGGGCGACGTGCTCGACGCCGTCGACCGTGGAGCGGTAGCCGTACGCCGTGAACTCGCCGAAGGTGGTGGGCAGGCTGACCTCGGCCTCGCGGCGCACGGTGGGCTCGGCGGAGCGGCGGTAGGCGATCAGGTCCTCGATGGAGATGATCGTCAGGCCGTGCTTGCGGGCGAACGGGATCAGCTCGGGCAGCCGCAGCATGACGCCGTCCTCGCCGGCGATCTCGACGATGGCGCCGGCCGGGCGCAGGCCCGCGAGCCGGGCCAGGTCGACGGCGGCCTCGGTGTGGCCGTTGCGGACCAGGACGCCGCCGGGCTTGGCGCGCAGCGGGAAGATGTGGCCGGGGCGGACGAAGTCCTCGGCGGTGCTGGAACCGGCGGCCAGCAGCTGGAGCGTGGTGGCGCGGTCGGCGGCCGAGATGCCGGTGCTCACGCCGTGGGCGGCGGTGGCGTCCACGGAGACGGTGAAGGCGGTCTGCATCGACTCGGTGTTGTTCTGCACCATCTGGGGCAGTTCGAGCCGGTCGAGCTCGTCGCCCTCCATGGGCGCGCAGATCAGGCCGCGGCACTCGCTCATCATGAAGGCGACGATCTCGGGGGTGGCCTTCTCGGCGGCGATGACGAGGTCGCCCTCGTTCTCGCGGTCCTCGTCGTCGACGACCACGACCGGGCGGCCCGCGGCGATGTCGCGGATCGCCTGCTCGACGGGGTCGAGGCGGAAGTACGCGTCGTCGTTGTCCGGGACGGGCGTGAGGGTGGGCTTGAGGGAGGTCATGCCGCCGCTCCTTCCAGGGCCGTGGCGGGGGTGGTGGTGCGCGAGCGCTGGTACCAGTCGTAGGCGCCCCACAGGACGAGGGCTCCGTAGATCACGTAGACGAGAGCGGAGAAGGCGTAGCCGCTGGTGAAGGCGAGGGGCACGCCGACCGCGTCGACCAGCAGCCAGGCGAACCAGAACTCGACCATGCCCTTGGCCTGGGCGTACATCGCGACGACCGTGCCGACGAAGATGTAGGCGTCCGGCAGCGGGTTCCAGGACATCCACGGGTAGAGGGTGAACAGGCCCGTGACGGCCAGGGTGCCGACGGCGGCGGCCGCCAGGAGCAGGCCGCGCTCCTTCCAGCTGGCGAAGCGGACGGCGAGCGAGCCGTCCTGGGCCTGCTGCCGGCCGCGGGTCCACTGCAGCCAGCCCCAGGCGGCCACGAGCATCACGACGACCTGCTTGCCGGCGCTGCCGGAGAGGTGGCCGGCGGCGAAGGCGGTGAAGAGGATCGCGCCGGAGAGGAACTGGGTCGGCCAGGTCCATATGGAGCGGCGCCAGCCCAGGGCGAGGGCGATCAGGCCCATCGTGTTGCCGATCATGTCGGACCACACGATGTGCTGGTCGAAGACGGTGAACGCCTCGGAGTTGAGCCAGGACACGGCGCTCACCGCCCGTCCTCCTTCGGGGCCGCGTGCAGCGGGTCCACGCCGGCGGCGAGCAGCCGCTCGACGTACTTCGCCAGGACGTCGACCTCGAGGTTGACCGGGTCGCCGGGCTGCTTGATGCCCAGGGTGGTCAGCGCGAGGGTGGTGGGGATGAGGCTGATCGTGAAGTGGTCGGCGGCGGCCTCGACGACCGTGAGGCTGACGCCGTCGACGGTGATCGAGCCCTTCTCCACCACGTACCGGGACAGCTCCGCCGGCAGCGAGACCTTGACGATCTCCCAGTGCTCGGAGGGGGTGCGGGAGACGATCGAGCCGGTGCCGTCCACGTGACCCTGGACCAGGTGGCCGCCGAGGCGTCCGCCGAGGGCCATGGGGCGCTCCAGGTTGACCCGGGAGCCGGGGGTGAGGGCGCCGAGGCTGGAGCGCTTGAGGGTCTCCTGCATCACGTCGGCCGTGAACTCGCCGTTCTCGGTCTCCACGACGGTCAGGCACACGCCGTTGACCGCGATGGAGTCGCCGTGCTTGGCGCCCTCGGTGACGAGGGGGCCGCGCAGGCGGAAGCGGGAGGCGTCCGGGAGCTGCTCGATGGCGGCGACCTCGCCCAGTTCTTCGACGATTCCGGTGAACACTCAGTGCTCCTTCGGGGCGGTGGTGGGGACGGCGGTGATGCGGAGATCGGTGCCGACGCGGACGGCCTCGGTGATGTCGAGGCGTACGGCGCCGGCGATGTTCGTGATGCCGGCGTCGCCGAGGGCGGCCGGGCCCGCGCCGAGCAGGGCGGGGGCGAGGTAGCCGACGACGCGGTCGACGGCGCCGGCCTCGAGGAAGGCGCCCGCCAGGGTGGGGCCGCCTTCCAGGAAGAGGGCGCGCACGCCGCGGGCGTACAGCCGGGTGAGCAGGTCGGGGACGCCGATGCGGCCGTCGGCGAGCGGCAGCCGGAGCACGTCGACGCCGGGCAGGTGCCGGGTGTCGGCGTCCTCGCCGACCACCAGCAGGGTGGGGGCCGCGTCGTCGAGGACGCGGGCGGTCGGCAGCACGCCGGCGCGGGTGTCCAGGGCGATGCGCAGCGGCTGGGTGGCGCCCTCGACCCCGCGGACGGCCAGGTGCGGGTCGTCGGCGCGCAGGGTGCCGCCGCCGACCAGGACGGCGTCGCTCTCGGCGCGCAGCCGGTGGACGTCGGCGCGGGATTCGGGGCAGGTGATCCAGCGGCTGGTGCCGTCGGCGGCGGCGCTGCGGCCGTCGAGGGTGGCGGCGTACTTCCAGGTGACGTGCGGACGGCCCAGCCGTACGGCGGTCAGCCAGGCGGTGTTGCCGGCCTCGGCCTCCTCGGCGAGGAGCCCGCCGGAGGCCTCGACTCCGGCCGCGCGGAGGGTGGCGGCACCGCCGGTGGCCTGCGGGTTCGGGTCGGCGACGGCGTAGTGGACGCGGGCGACACCGGCCTCGATCAGGGCCTGCGCGCAGGGGCCGGTGCGGCCGGTGTGGTTGCAGGGTTCGAGGGTGACGTACGCGGTGCCGCCGCGGGCCGCTCCGCCGGCCGCGCGCAGGGCGTGGACCTCGGCGTGCGGACCGCCGGCGCGCTGGTGCCAGCCCTCGCCGACCACGGCGCCCGAGGCGTCGGTGATCACGCAGCCGACGATCGGGTTGGGGCTGGTGGAGCCGAGACCGCGGGCGGCGAGCGCGATGGCGCGGCGCATGGCCTGCGTGTCGGCGGTGGTGGTGGCCACCCGGGTCCTCCTGCCTCTTCGGGCACGGACTCCGGGGCCTGTCGATGACGACAGAGGAGCGGGTCGCAGCTCACGGGGGACGCCGATGCCGGGACCCGGCCGTGGAACGGCTCGGGCCGACGGTTCCGCCGGTGGTGCGTACGGATACCGCGTACGCCCGGGAAACCGCCGAAGGGCGGCGTACCGTGACTGGCCCGCCGCGCACTGCCTCCCATCCGGACTTTAACCGTCGGTCCAGGAATTTCACCTGGTCAACCGGCCGCTGGATGCGGTCGGGTCGCGGACTGTAACCGCCGGTTCGGAATTGCACCGACCCCGGAGTGCGCTGCTTCTGGTACTAGGGCCAGTGTGCCACGCCCGATCTCCACGCACGCAAGGACCTGACTGTGGCCTGGCTCACTCTCCGGCGTCTCTCGAGCCGCCCGCGCCACCCCCCTCCCGTAGATGGTCCAGACCTATTGACGGGGTGGTCTAGTCCTCTTAATGTCCTCTTCACATTCCCCGGGAGACAGCCCGTCAGATGTGCGCACATCACGGGTCACCACGCGCCACCCCTTTGCACGTTGTGTTCCGTCCATCCGTTGTGCACCGCCTACCTCCCTTCCCCAGGAGGCATCACGATGCTGTCCCCCACGCGTTCGAGAGCGGCGCTGATGGCCGCGGGAGCCGCCGTCGCGGGCCTGCTCATCAGCACCCTCTCCACCGGCGTCTCGCACGCCGCGGACAACGAGGCCTGTCGTCCCGACGGGCTCTACAAGACCCCGGGCGTCGACGTCCCGTACTGCTCCGTCTACGACGCCGACGGCCGCGAGAAGATGGGCGCCGACCACCAGCGCCGCGTCATCGGCTACTTCACCGGCTGGCGCACCGGCAAGGACGGCACCCCCGCCTACCTCGCGTCGAACATCCCGTGGTCCAAGGTCACGCACCTCAACTACGCCTTCGCCCACGTGGGCGGCGACAACAAGATCTCGGTCGGCGCCGACGGCCCGAACAACGCCGCGACCGGCATGACCTGGCCGGGCGTGGCCGGGGCCGAGATGGACCCCGCGCTCCCCTACAAGGGCCACTTCAACCTGCTGACGAAGTTCAAGAAGCAGTACCCGAACGTCAAGACGCTGATCTCGGTGGGCGGTTGGGCCGAGACCGGCGGCTACTTCGGCGACGACGGCAACCGCGTCAACTCCGGCGGCTTCTACTCGATGGCCACCAACGCCGACGGCTCGGTCAACCAGTCCGGCATCAACACCTTCGCGGACTCGGCCGTCGCCTTCGTCCGCACGTACGGGTTCAACGGCGTCGACATCGACTACGAGTACCCGACGACGATGAAGGACGCGGGCAACCCGCTCGACTGGTCGCTGGCCAACGCCCGCCGCGCCGGCCTGGTCAAGGGCTACGCCGCCCTGATGAAGACGCTGCGCGAGAAGCTCGACACGGCGGGCGCCGCCGACGGCAGGCACTACCTGCTCTCGGTCGCCGCTCCGTCCTCCGGCTACCTGCTGCGGGGCATGGAGACGTTCCAGATGCAGAAGTACCTGGACTACGTCAACATCATGTCCTACGACCTGCACGGCGCCTGGAACGAGTACGTCGGGCCCAACGCCTCGCTCTTCGACGA
This sequence comes from Streptomyces sp. NPDC093225, assembly GCF_044753805.1. NCBI lineage: Bacteria > Bacillati > Actinomycetota > Actinomycetes > Kitasatosporales > Streptomycetaceae > Streptomyces > Streptomyces sp. NPDC093225. The sequence goes on along the minus strand of NZ_JBIVNX010000027.1, from coordinate 64,555 downwards.
CGGCAAGGACGGCGAACTGGCGGCCGCGGGCGTGTACTCCACCTCCCAGTACGGCGGCATCGGCTACCTGAACACCGACTGGGCCTACCACTACTTCCGCGGCTCCATGCCGGCCGGCCGCATCAACATCGGCCTGCCGTACTACACCCGCGGCTTCAAGAACGTCACCGGCGGCACCAACGGCCTGTGGGGCAAGGCCCCGGCGACGACCTGCCCGGCGGGCGCGGGCCTGACCAAGTGCGGCGACGGCGCGGTCGGCATCGACAACCTCTGGCACGACCTCGACACCAACGGCGTCGAGGCGCCGGCCGGTTCGAACCCGATGTGGCACGCCAAGAACCTGGAGAAGGGCGTCGTCGGCGACTACGTCACCAAGTACGGCTTCCCGGCGAACACCACCCTGACGGGCGCCTACGTCCGCAACTACGACGCCACCCTGGTGGCCCCGTGGCTGTGGAACGCGCAGAAGAAGGTGTTCCTGTCCACCGAGGACGAGCAGTCGGTGAAGGCCAAGGCCGACTACGTGGCCGACAAGGGCATCGGCGGCACCATGGTCTGGGAGCTCGCGGGCGACTACGCCTGGAACGCGGCCAAGGGCCAGTACGAGCCCGGTGACACCCTCACCACGGCGATGTACGACCGCTTCAAGGCGGCCACCCCGTACGGGGCCAAGCGCGCCACGACCGCGCTGCCGACCGAGGCGATCAAGGTGGACGCGGAGTTCGGGCAGTTCCCGCTCGGCGACTCGAACTACCCGATCAGCCCCAAGCTGAAGATCACCAACAACACCACGGCCACCCTCCCGGGCGGCACGGAGTTCCAGTTCGACTACTCCTCCTCGGCGCCGAGCAACGCCAAGGACCAGTCCGGCTGGGGCACGACCGTGATCCGCAGCGACCACACCGGCACCAACGTGGGCGGCCTCAAGGGCGACTACAACCGCGTCTCGCTGAAGCTGCCGAGCTGGCAGTCGCTGGCCCCGGGGGCCTCGGTGGAGCTCGACTTCGTCTACTACCTGCCGACCTCGACCCCGTCGAACTGGACGGTGACCTTCGGCGGCAAGACGTACGGCATCGCCCAGGACCTGGCGCGCGGCGCGACGGTGGTCGAGCCGGGCTCGGGCACCACGACGGGCGGGACCACCGGCGGGACGACGGGTGGCACGACCGGCGGCACCACGGGCGGGACCACCGGCGGCACGACCGGCGGGACCACGGGTGGCACGACCGGCGGCACCACGGGCGGCACCACCGGCGGCACGACCGGCGGCGGGGGCACCTGCGCCCATCCGGCCTACGTCGCGGGCAACGTCTACAACGGCGGCTCGCTCGTCTCCCACAAGGGCCACGACTGGAAGGCCAAGTGGTGGACGCAGAACGAGGAGCCCGGCACCACCGGCCAGTGGGGCGTCTGGGAGGACCTCGGCACCTGCTGACGGACGGGTGAGGTCCCGCGAGGAGCGGAAGGAGGGCCCGGCGGCCGCGCGCTGCCGGGCCCTCCCCCGTTTTTCACCCGCTTCACCCGCTTCACCCGCGTCGCGCGTCACGTTTCCGCCGGCCGTCCGGTCACGTGTACGGAAGACCCACCGCACGAAAGGACACCGGCACCATGAGCACCATCCTCGTCACCGGCGGCACCGGCACCCTCGGCACGCTCGTCACCGCGCGCCTGCGGGCCCGGGGCCACGACGTCCGCGTCCTCAGCCGCCGCTCCCCCGAGTACCCGGTCGACCTGCTGACCGGCACCGGTCTGGACGCGGCCCTGGCCGGCGCCGACGCGGTGGTGCACTGCGCGAGCGCCACGCGCAGCGCCGGCAAGGGCGACGAGGAGGCGGCCCGGCACCTGGTGGCGGCCGCCCGGCGCAGCGGTCTCGCGCACCTGGTGTACATCTCCATCGTGGGCGTGGACGCCGTGCCCTTCCCCTACTACCGGCGCAAGCTCGCGGTCGAGCGGATCCTGGCGGAGTCCGGGCTCGGCGTGACCGTACTGCGCGCCACCCAGTTCCACGACCTGCTCCACATGGTCGCCGACGCCCTCGGGAAGCTGCCCGTGGTGCTCGTACCGAAGGGGATCCCGGTCCAGCCCGTCGCCACCGAGGACGTGGCCGCCCGGCTCGTGGAGCTCGCCGAGGGCGAGCCGGCCGGGCGGGTCCCCGACCTGGGCGGCCCCGAGACCCGCACGCTCGACGCGTGGCTGCGGGCCTACTACGCGGCCCGGGGCAAGCGGCGCGCGGTGGTGCCCGTACCGCTCTTCGGGCGGGCGTACGCGGCCTTCCGGAGCGGCGGGATCACGGCGCCCGGGCACGCGGACGGCACCGGTACGTTCGCCTCGTACGTCGCCGGACTCGCCGCGACGACGGGCGGCGGGACCCGCTAGCACGCCGTGGACGCCGTGGACGCCGCGGTTCGAACCGCCTAACCCCCGAAGACCGCGTCCTGGGCGGCGGCCCGGGCCGTGAGGAGGGCGCCGCGCAGGACGGCGGAGTCGCCCAGGGCGGTGGCCCGTACCGCGGTGGCCACGGGGGTCAGGGCCGCGAGCCGGTCGGCGACGCGGGCCGCGAGGGGGTCGCCGCCGGCGTGGCCGACGTGGCCGCCGAGGACCACGCAGCCGGGGTCGAGCACCGCGGCCACCGCGGCCGCGCCCAGCGCGATCCGCTCGGCGAGCTCGTTGAGGAAGGCCTTCGCCGGCGGGCCCGCGGCCAGCGCCGCCCGGACCGCCGCGTCGGCGGGGCCGGCGAAGCCGTGCCGGTCCGCGAGGGCGGCCACCGCGGCGGCGCCGGTCAGGCTGTGGAAGCCGCCGTCGCAGCCGGTGGCGGAGGGCAGGCCGCCCGTGCCCGGCACTGGCAGGAAGCCGATCTCGCCGGCACCGCCGGAGGCGCCGCGGCGCAGCTTGCCGTCGAGCAGCACGGCCGCGCCGACCCCGTCGCCGAGCCACAGCAGGACGAAGGAGTCGGTGTCCCGGCAGGCGCCCTCGGCGCGTTCGGCGACGGCCGCGAGGTTGGTCTCGTTCTCGACGAGGATCCGGGCGGGCAGGCGCTGCTGGAGGGCCGCGACCAGCCCGGGGTGCCAGGAGGGCAGGCCGGCCGTGTCGCGCAGTTCGCCGGTGGCGGGGTCGACCAGCCCGGGCGCGCCGACGCACACCGTGTGCAGGGCCTCGGCGCCGACGCCGGCCGCCAGCTCCTCCAGCAGGGCCACCGCCTCGTCCACCGCGTCCACGGGCAGGTCCGCCTCGGCGAGCGGGCGGCCGAGCAGGTCGGCGACCACGGCGCGGGCGCTGTCGGTGCGCACGTCGAGGGCGGCGAGGTGGGCCCGGCGGGCGACGATCCCGTACACCTTGGCGTTGGGGCCGCGGCGCTGGGCGCCGGACTCGCCGACGACCTCGACCAGGCCGGCCTCGGTGAGGCGCTCGACCAGGTCCGCCACGCTCGGGCGGGACAGGCCGGTGAGCTCCTTGAGGCGCGCGGCGGTCAGCGGTCCCTCATCCTGGAGGAGGCGCAGGGCGTGCCGGTCGTTGAGGGCGCGCGCGGTACTCGGGGAGGCGGGTCGCATGCCGGGAATCCTAATCGGGCGCGGGTTCGGGACTATCTATCAGGCAACCTTCCTGATAGTTTACGCGGCATGCTGAGCGAACCCCTCGACGTCATAGGCGTGCGCCGTCTGAACCGGGCCCGGCGGTCCGTCGCCGCGGTCTTCTGCGTGCACGGCGCGGTCACCGGCAACTTCGCCACCCGCATTCCCTGGATCCAGGACCACGCCCAACTCGGCCCGGGCGCCCTCGGCCTGGCGCTGGCCTTCCCGGCCATCGGCGCCGCCCTGACGATGCCGCTGGCCGGCCGGGTGAACCACCGCTTCGGGGCCCGCGCCGCGCTGCGCGGCCTGCTCGCCCTGTGGACCCTCTCGCTCGCGCTGCCGAGCCTGGCCCCCAACCTCGCCGGCCTGTGCGTGGCGCTGCTGGCGTACGGAGCCGCGGCGGGCATGTCGGACGTGGCCATGAACGCGCTCGGCGTGGAGACCGAGAACCGGCTCGGCCGCTCGATCATGTCCTCGCTGCACGGCATGTGGAGCGTGGGCGCCCTGGTCGGCTCGGCCGCGGGCACGCTCGCCGCGCACGCCGGTACGGACGCCCGGCTGCACCACCTGGTCGCCGCACTCGTCCTGACGCTGCTGGGCCTGTGGGCCGTGCGCGGCGTACTGGACCTGCGGGGCGGGGAGGACGAGGAGCCGCCGCCGCACTTCGCGCTGCCGCCGCGGTCGGCGCTGCTCATCGGGGCGGTCGGGTTCTGCGCGGTCTTCGCGGAGGGCGCGAGCCTGGACTGGTCGGCGGTCTACCTGCGCGACGTCCTGGACACCGAGGCGGGCCTGGCGGCCGCCTCCACCACCGCCTTCGCGCTCACCATGGCGGTGGCCCGGCTGGTCGGCGACCGGGTCGTGGACCGCTTCGGCCCGGTGCGCACGGTGCGCGCCGGCGGTGTCCTGGCCACCGCGGGCGGCCTGCTGGTGGTCCTGGTGCGCGAACCGGTGGCGGTCATGGCCGGCTTCGGGCTGATCGGGCTCGGCATCGCCGTGGTGGTCCCGCTGGCCTTCGCGGCGGCGGCCCGGACCGGCCGCGCGCCGGCCCAGGCGATCGCGGGCGTCGCGACGATCACGTACACGTCGGGGCTCATCGCACCCTCCGCGATCGGCGCGGTCGCCGACACCACCTCGCTGGTCGGCTCGTTCGCCCTGGTCACCCTGCTGGCCTTCGCCCTGGTGGCGGGCGCCGCGGTACTCCGCCAGCGCGGCCCGGGCCGCGCGGCGGGCGGGGCGGCGAGCGGTGGCACGACGGGCGGCACGACGGGCGGCGCGGACACGGCCCACGCCGACGGGAAGGTGCCCCTGCACGGAACCTGGACCTGATCCCCCGGGTGCGCCGGACTTTCGGGCGCCACGCCGTGGTTGTGCGTCCGCACGTCCGAAGGCCGTCTCGCCGCCGTGCACATCACCGACCTCCACCACGCCGGCAACGACGAACCGGCCTCGGCGGACGCGAGCTTCGTCGTGTGGACGGACACGGACGGTCAGCCCGCCCCCGCCGGCCGGGGCGCCAGGGGTGCGCGGGGGCTTCGCCCAAACCGGCGAAAGGGGGCCGGGAGGGCTCCCCTCCGCGGGCGGGCGCTGGGACCCTCTGCGTCATGGCGCAGATGACGGTCGAGGTGTCGCTGGACCCCGTGCTCGCGCGCATGCGCGCGCTCGACGGGCTGCTGCACCCGCGCGACGGGGTCGCGGTCTTCAACCGGGTCTACCTGGAGGTCACCCGGGAGCTGCGGGAGCGGATGGCCCGCGGGGAGTGTCCGGAGGCGCGGACGGCCGCGACGCTGGCCGTCCGGTTCGCCGAGCGGTACCTCGCGGCGGTGGACGCCGCGTACGACGGGCGGCGGGTGTCCGCGTGCTGGCGGCCGCTGTTCCAGTACCGCCGCCATCCGGGCGTACGCCCCCTGCAGCACGCGCTCGCCGGCATCAACGCGCACATCGGGTACGACCTCGCCCTCGCGGTGGTGGCCGGCTGCCGGTCCCTGGACTGCGCCCCGGCCGAACTGGAGGCGGACTTCGACCGGGTGGGCGACACGCTGGTGGCCCTGGAGGAGCGCATCCGCGAGGACCTCATGCCCGGGCCGGACCTGCTCGAGGTGGCCGACCCCCTCACCCACCTGCTCGGCGCGTGGAGCCTGGACCGCGCGCGCGACGCGGCCTGGTCCGCGGCCCGCCTGCTGTGGACGCTGCGCGACCGCCCCGAACTCGCCGCCGAGTTCGCCGACTCCCTCGACAAGGGCGTCGGCCTGGTCGGCCGCTGCCTGCTGACGCCGGCCCCCGTCCGCTGACCCTTCCGCGGCCCGGTGATCCTCTCGCCGCCCGACCGTTCCCGGACCGGGGTGGCTTCGCGGGGCCGCCCCGTGGTGTGTGGGTCCCCTCGGCGCTTGACCCGGCAGGGCCTGCAGGCCCTGCGGCAGGCCCACCCCTGGGGCAAGGGGGCTCCGCCCCTGGCCTCCGGCCACCCCAGGCCCGGGCCTGCCTCCGGACCAGCCTGCCCTACCGCCTCAAGCACCTCCCCCACACACCCCGGGACGGCGCTCTCGTGGACCGGTGGCCCGGGTCCTGGTGACGGGTCGCGTCGGTCCGGCCCGGCCGGGCTGCTGCGGCGGCGGCGGCGGCACGAAGCCACCCAGGTCCCGGTCCCGGTCATGGAAAACGGGCCGCCACCGCGATGTTCGCGCGGGGACGGCCCGTCGTCACGGGGGCTCGGGCGCGGGTGGCGCCGGAGCCGGGGGGTGGGGACCGGTCCGGTCCCTGGGTCGGGTGGGACCGGTCCTCCGGAGGGGATCAGTCCTCGGGGAGCTCGACCGGGGCGATCTCGTCGTAGACGTCGCCCGGGCCCGGGTTGGTGCCGTCGGTCTCGCCGCCGAAGTGGTTCATGACGCCCCACACCGCGTTGAGCGCGGTCTGGATCGCGCCCTCGGCCCAGCCGGCGGTCCAGGAGATGTCGTCGCCGGCGAGGAAGATGCCGCGCTTGTCCGCCGGCAGGCGGTCCTGCATGAAGTGCGTGAACAGGCGGCGCTGGTAGCGGTAGTGACCCGGCAGGTTCGCCTTGAAGGCGCCCATGAAGTAGGGCTCGTTCTCCCACGAGACCGTCACCGGGTTGCCGATGATGTGGCGGCGGATGTCGACCTTCGGGTAGATCTCGCCGAGGGACTTCAGCATGACCTCCATCCGCTCGTTCGCGGACAGCGGCAGCCACTTCAGGCTGTCGTCGCACCAGGTGTACGACAGGCAGATCACGGCCGGCTTGTCCGGGCCGTCGTCCAGCAGGTAGGTGCCGCGGGTCATGCGGTCCGTCAGCGTCATCGACATGACGTCGCGGCCGGTCTCCTCGTCCTTGTCGAGCCAGAACGGGCGGTCCACCGGGATGAAGAGCTTCGAGCTCTCCATGTAGTGGGTGCGCTCCATCGCGGTCCAGTGGTCGATCGGGAACAGCGAGTCGTCGCACTCGATCTTGGACAGCAGCATCCACGACTGCGCGGTGAAGATCGCGGCGCGGTAGGTGCGGATGTCGCCGGAGGCGTCGGTGACCGTGATGCGGTTGCCGGCCGTGCGGTGCAGGCGGGTCACCGCCGGGCGCGGGGTGCCCTCGTGCAGGGAGGACAGCGAGGTGCCCTGGGCCCAGTGGACGATCTTCTCGGGCTCGCGCTCCCACAGGCGCAGCGGCAGCTGCTGCGAGCCGCCGACGATGCCGCGGTGGTGGTCGTCCGCCTCGGTGTAGACGACGCGCAGGATCTCCAGGATGGAGTTCGGGAAGTCGGTGTCCCAACCACCGGTGCCGAAGCCGACCTGGCCGAAGATCTCGCGCTTGCGGAAGGACTGGAAGGCCTCGGACTTGCAGAGGAAGCCGTAGAAGGTCTCGTCGTCGAGCTTCTCGACGAGCTTGGCCCAGATCTCGCGGATGCGCGGGACGTCCCGCTCGCGCATCGCGCGGTTCATGTCGGAGAAGTCGGCGCCCTCGTCGAGGCAGGCGTTCCACGCTTCGGCGACGTCGCGGTAGATCTGCGGCAGGTCGTCGATGGTCTCGGCGTAGTGGGTCTCGCCCTTGAGGTCGACCACGGTCGAGGGGGTGGACTCGGCCAGCGGGTTCGGGAAGGGCGTGGTCTCCAGGCCGACCAGGTCGATGTAGTGCTGGAGCGCGGTGGAGGAGGGCGGGAAGCGCATGGCGCCCATCTCGGCGGTCAGGCCCTCGGCCTCGGGGCCGTCGAAGCCGACGGTGCGCAGGCGGCCGCCGATCTGGTCGGCCTCGTAGACGACGGGCTTGAGGCCCATCTTCATGAGCTCGTACGCGGCCACGATGCCGGACAGGCCGCCACCGATGATCGCGACCTCGGCGCCGTGCTCGGTCGCGGGTATCTGGCCCAGGCCGGCCGGGTGCGCGAGGAAGTCGTCGTAGGCGTACGGGAAGTCCGGGCCGAACATGGTGATCGGCGGCTGGCCGTCGGTGTGCGGGACGGCGGTGGGCACCGTGGACGTCATGGGGTACGACTCCTTGCGCGGGGGTGGTGTGGCAGGCGAGCGGTTCCGGCGCGAGGAGGGGGGCGCCGGGTCCGGATCCGGGGGCAGATCCGGGAGACCCTTGCGGAGCGGTCTCGGGGGCGGGATCCGGGGGGATCCGTCAGGTCAGAGGAGCGACTCGTAGAGTCCGGGGCGGCGGTCGCGCAGGTACGGGTTGTTCTCGCGCGAGGCCCGCAGCAGCTCCGGGTCCACCTCTCCGAGGACGAGCTCCTCGCCGCGGCCGGCCCGGGTCCGGGTGGTCCCGTCGGGGCTCGCCAGGCAGGACAGGCCGACGAACTCGAACTCGCCCTCGGGGCCGGTGCGGTTGACGTACGCGACGTACATCTGGCTCTCGAAGGCGCGGACCGGCACGAGGCTCTCGGCCACGAACTGGAACGGGTGCATCTGCGCGGTCGGCACCAGCAGCAGGTCGGTCCCGGCCAGCGCGTGGGCCCGTACGTTCTCCGGGAACTCCACGTCGTAGCAGATCAGGATGCCGATGGTCAGGCCCGCGTACTCGGCCTGCACGACCGGGGTGTCCCCCGGGGTGAAGCTCTCCTGCTCGAAGCAGCCGAAGAGGTGGGTCTTGCGGTAGTTCGCGAGCGACGTGCCCTCGGGGCCGATCAGCTGCGCGGAGTTGTAGACCGTGTCCCCGTCCCGCTCCGGGTAGCCGTACAGCACCGCCAGGCCGTGCCGGCGGGCGATGTCGCCGATGGCCCGCGCGGACATGCCGTCGACGGACTCGGCGAGCTTGGGGACGTCCTCGCCGATGGCGTAGCCGGTCAGGAACATCTCGGGGGCGACCAGCAGCCCGGCCCCGGCCGCGGCGGCGCGCTCGGCAGCCTCGTCGAGCGCCTTCAGGTTCTCGGCGACGTCGCCGAGTCTTCCGGAGCTCTGGAGGAGTGCGGTGCGCAGCGAAGACATGGGCGAACCTCTGGGGCGAGTGGGGGCGACTGGTACACCTGCGACGTCGGGAGCGTCTGGGACGGTCCGGCGCGTCTGGGGCGAAAGTCTGTTCCTGGGGGACTTCTAGACCGTACGGGTCACCGTTCGACCCGGACAAGGCGCCACCGTTGCGCGGCGCCGACCGATTCGTTGCGCGTTCACCGCCCCTTGCGGCGATTCGTTGCACGGTCCTGTCTCATCCGCCGGGTGGAGGGGGTCCCCGCCGTACGGGTGAGCGGATGGGTCCCGTGGTCCGATGTTGCCCGGACGGCGGACCGGAAGAGTAGGGGGCACCGGGGAGGAGCCCCGGGGATCACGCCCCTGACCTGCCGAAAGGGTCATCATGAACGCCATCCGCGCCCACCGCCGCACCCGTCTCGCCGCACTCGCCACCGCCCTCCTCCTCACGGCGGGCGCGGCCGGTTCGGCCGCCGCGGCGGCGGACAACGATTCGTCGGGGCACCGGCGCGAGGCGGCGGCGCTGACGGGTACCGCGAAGCTCTACCGGCCGGCGGGCGACGACATCACCTTCACCGTCGACGCGCACCTGGCCGCGAAGGACAACATGGACCCGCGCAAGGCCACCGGCACCTTCCACTTCAGCCACTACACGGGGACGTGGGGCGCCTCGGCCGACGTGAAGGTGGACTGCCTGGTCACCGGGGGCAACGTCGCCGTGGTGACCGGGATCGTGACCCGCGCGGACGGGGTCGCGGCCCCCGCGGTCGGCAAGCGGGTCGGGGTGACGGTGCACGACCTGGGCCGGCACGACCGGCTGGGCTACAGCTGGGCCGCCGTCGGCGTCCCGGGTGAGGGCGAGCCGCTGCCGTGCACCAGCTCGGCACCGTTCGAGAAGGTCAAGGCCGGCTCGGGCGACTGGAAGGTGCTGCCCTGGATCCCGGAGTACCCGCAGTCGAACGAGTAGGCCCCGTCGGACCCGGCCGGCCCGGGTACCCGGGACGCGTACGGCCCGGCCGGCCGGTACGCGTACGGCCCGGCCGGCCGCGGGTCGCGTGAGGGGGACGGGGGTCCCGTCACGCGCCCGGGCCGCCGGGCCGTACGGACGAGCGGGTCGGTCAGGCCGGGGAGCCCGACGAGAACCGCCGCAGCAGCGGCGAGAGCACCAGCACGGACTTGGTGCGCTCCACGAAGGGCTCGCCCGCGATCCGCTCCAGCACCCGCTCGAAGTGCCGCATGTCGGAGGCGAAGATCTGCACCAGGGCGTCCGCGTCGCCGGTCACGGTCGACGCGGACACCACCTCCGGGTACCGCTCCAGGCCGCGCCGGATGTCGTCCGGCGAGGTGTTGTGGCGGCAGTAGATCTCGATGAAGCCCTCGGTCTCCCAGCCCATGGCGGCGGGGTCGACGCGGACCGTGAAGCCGGTGATGGCCCCCTCCGCCCGCAGCCGGTCCACCCGTCGCTTGACGGCGGGGGCGGACAGCCCGACCTCGGAGCCGATGTCGGCGTAGGAGCGGCGGGCGTCCTCGGCGAGGGCGTGCACGATGCGTTCGTCGAGATCGTTCAGTCGCACTGCGGGTGGATCACTTCTCTGCGGTAGCCAGTTCCGATCGGCGGATGCCGTAGAGGAAGTAGACCACGAGGCCGACGGCCATCCAGCCACCGAACGCGATCCACGTGGCGGTCGGCAGGTTGTACATCATCCAGGCGCAGGCCATGAAGCCGGCGATCGGGGTGATCGGGAAGAGCGCCACCTTGAAGGTGCGGGGCATGTCCGGGCGGGTGCGGCGCAGGATCATGACGGCCACGTTGACCAGGGCGAAGGCGAAGAGCGTGCCGATGCTGGTGGCGTTGGCCAGCTCGCCGAGCGGGATGAAGGCCGCCAGCACGCCGCAGAAGATCGAGACGATCACGACGTTGGCGCGCGGGGCACCGGTCTTCTCGTCGACCTTGGCGAAGACCTTGGGGACCAGGCCGTCGCGGGACATCGCGAAGAGGATGCGGGTCTGGCCGTAGAGCACGGCGAAGACGACGGAGAAGATGGCGACGACGGCGCCGGCGGCCAGGACCACGCCCCAGAAGCTGTGGCCGGTGACGTCGGTCATGATCTTGGCGAGCGCCGCCTCGGTGCCCCCGAAGTCCTTCCACGGCATGGCGCCGACGGCGACGAAGGCGACCAGGACGTAGAGGATCGTGACGATGCCCAGCGACAGCATGATCGCGCGCGGCAGGTCCTTCTTCGGGTTCTTGGCCTCCTCACCGGCGGTGGAGGCGGCGTCGAAGCCGATGTAGGAGAAGAAGAGGGTGGACGCGGCGGCGCTGATGCCGGTGACGCCGAGCGGGGCCAGCGGGGTGTAGTTGCCGGCCTTGATGCCCATGACGCCGATGCCGATGAAGAGCAGCAGGGTGACGATCTTCACGCCGACCATGATCGAGTTGACCCGGGCGCTCTCCTTGGCGCCGCGCATCAGGAAGACCATCGAGAGCAGCACGACGACCAGCGACGGCAGGTTGATGTAACCGCCCTCGCCGAACGGCGCGGCCGCGAGCTTCTCGGGGATGGTGATGCCCAGGGTCCCGTCGAGGAGCTCGTTGAGGTACTCGCCCCAGCCGACGGCGACGGCCGCGACCGAGACGGCGTACTCCAGGACCAGGCACCAGCCGCAGATCCAGGCGATGAACTCGCCCATGGTGGCGTACGAGTAGGAGTACGAGGAGCCGGAGACCGGGACGGAGCCGGCCAGCTCGGCGTAGGACAGGGCCGAGAACAGCGCGGTCAGACCGGCGACGACGAACGAGATCGTCACGGCCGGGCCGGCCTTGGGAGCGGCCTCGCCGAGCACGACGAAGATGCCGGTGCCCAGGGTGGCGCCGATGCTGATCATCGTCAGCTGCCACATGGTGAGGGAGCGCTTCAGCGCACCGCCCTCGCCCTGGCCGCCCTCGGCGACCAAGCGCTCGACCGGCTTGCGCCGGAGGAGCGGGTTGCCGCCGAGCCGCGAGGGCGCGGTGGCAGGGGAGGCGGGGGGCGCCTGGCCGTGGTCCAGCACGGAGGGACTCCTTGTTCGTCGCGGATCGGGGAAGGCGTCGACCGCGGCGGTCCGGAGCAGAGCAGTGCCTGGTCAGGCAGGAGCTAGGGGGACCGCCGAGCAGGCGGTCTCGCCACTCCACGTACAGCGAGTGAGCCTACGAGCAGCTGGTAACCGCCCGTAATGCACCATCCTTGCATATTGACGCACGATCATTGCGCACATCTGTCCAGGATGGGTGTTTGTTGCACGCAGGTGAAAGATCACTGCGCGGTAACGCTCTGCGACCGAACTTGACGGTTCGTCAGATCTGGCGGATGGTGTGCCCGCCCGAAGGGCTCGGAAGGGGTGGCGCGGGGGCCCGCGCGGGGCAGTCTTGGGAGGGGTGCGGCGGTGCGGCGGGGGTACCGGCAGGGGGCCGGTACCGGCGATCGGAGGCGGGGCGAGTGGCGATGGGCGTGCACGCGGGCGAATGGCTGGATCCGGTCCCCTTCCTCCGCGGGGTGGCCTGGCGGGACGGCGGCCGCGCGCTGCGGGCGGACCCGGCGGACACCGAGCGGCTGCCGTGGGACACCGGGGAGCGGGCCACGCTGCCGATCGGGGTGCGGCTGGAGTTCACGGCGCCGCGGGCGCACGCGGTGGAGATCAGCTACCGGGCGACCGTGCCCGGGCCCACGGACGCGCTGCGCGACCTGGCGCACGGGTTCGCGTTGTGGAACCGGTCGGGTCCCCTGTCGGAGGTGTTCACCGAGCCCGCGCCCGAGGCCGTGCTGCGCATCGAACTCCCGCCCGGCTCGGGGCCGTTCACGATCCACCCGCCGGAGACCCAGTCGCCGCTCATCCTCGGGCTGCGCGGCGTCGGCGGTCCGCTGCTGCCCGCGCCGGCGGCCCCGCGGTGGGTGGTGCACGGCGACTCGATCACCGAGGGCTGGTGGTCGACGCGGCCGGCGCACGGCTGGACCGCGGTGGCCGGCCGCGCGCTCGGCGTCGACACCGTCAACCTCGGCTACGCGGGGGCGGCGCGCGGGGAGTTGGTGGTGGCCGAGCAGCTCGCGTCCCTACCCGCGGACGTGCTGACGCTCGCCTTCGGCACCAACTGCTGGTCGCGGGTGCCGTTCTCGGCACCCCTGCTGTACGAGACCACGCGGGCGTTCCTGGAACTGGTGCGGCAGGGGCATCCGCAGACCCCGCTCCTGCTGGTCTCCCCCGTCCTGCGGCCCGGGGCGGAGGCCGTCCCGAACAAGCTCGGTGCGACGCTGGCGGAGCTGCGGGCCGCGATGGAGCGGGCCGTCCGGGAGCGGATCCTCGCCGGTGACCGCCGGCTGGCGGTGCTCCCGGGCCTGCCCCTGCTCCGCCCCGAGCACCTGGCCGACGGGCTGCACCCCAACGACGCCGGGCACGCGGCCCTCGGCGCCGCGGTGGCGCGGTCGCTCCGGGAGGAGGGCTTCGTGGGGTAGGCCCGTCTCCAGGGTCCTGCGTGCCCGCACCGCTCCCTCGGCTACCGTCCGGGACGGCGTTCCGCAGGCGGGCGCGGCGTCGCCGGCAGTACCCCGTCACGGCCCTCGCCGGGCCCGTCGCCGTGCAGCACGGCGACGGGCCCGGCGACGACCCCTGCCGGGTGCCTACGGGACACCGACGACCGTCTCGCAGTGCACTGCGGTGTCACCCGTGCCGGCTTCGCCGTCGCAGTCGTCGGTCTGCTGCCCGCCGTCGAGGCGGTCGTCGCCCGGGCCTGCTCGCAACGCGTCGTCCCCGGCACCGCCGTCGAGGTGGTCCCGCCCGCCGGCAGTGCCGACGGTCCTGGTGCCGTCGACGTCGGTGTTGTCGCCGAAGAGGACGTCGTTCCCGCCCCTTCCGTCGATCCGGTCCCTGCCGGCGTCGGAGGAGTCGTCCGCGGCGCTGTCGCCGATGAGCAGTTCGGCTCCGGACCCGCCGAGGATCCGGTCGTCGCCCGCGCCGGTCGCCGTGGCTCCCGGCGTGAACGTGTTGTGGTCTCCGACGACGAAGTACCCGCCGTCCGCGCCGAGGTCCAGGGTGTCGTCCCCGCTCCCGTCGGCGCCGAGGGCCGCGTTGCCGTCTCCCGTCAGCGTGTCCAGGAGACCCGGGCCGGCGAGGAGGGTGTCATCGCCCGCACCCGTGGCGCGGCCGGAGAACGTGGTGCTGTCTCCCGCGATGCGGTCGTCGCCGAGTCCGCCCTCGATCCGGTCGCGGCCACCTCCCGAGACGTCGCCGTCGATGGCCAGGCTGTCGCCGGTGGCGGCGTCGTCACCCGGCCCGAGGAGCAGGAGGTCGTTGCCCCCGCCGTGGGCGTCGCCGCTCGCGGTGCGCACGTCGCCGACGGTGATGTCGTCGCCGGGACCGGCATCGATCCGGTCGTCGCCGAGCCCCCCGATGAGCAGGTCCTTCCCGTCGAGGCCGCAGATCCGGTCGTTGCCGCCCTTGCCGTCGACGGTGTCCTCCCCGGGAGAGCCGATGATGACGTCGTCGCCCGGCGTTCCGTCGACGATGCCCGCGCCCGTGATCGTCGCCGGGCGGCCGAAGCACGTCGGCTGGGCGGGGCCGGCGGCGACCGTGGGGACGGTCAGCACGAGCAGTGCCGCGGTGACCAGGCCGGTGGTGAGCGCCTGTCGGGGTGCCGGACGGTGGAACCCCTCCCTCGGACACGGCAGGGGAAAGGACTGCAAGGGCATGCGAAACCTCCGACTGCTGGCTGGAACGTGCGGTGCGGCGCTGTACCGATGGCGGCATGAGGGCCCCGCGCGTCCTGCGGACGGCGCGGCTCCGGCTTCGGTCCAACTCCGCATGGGGATGCGATGGGGAACACATCGGGTGGTTCGGGCGGGTGTGCGCGGCGCACGCCCCGCGTCCGGGTGAGAGCCCTTCCGACTCGGGTCGCCGGCCGGCCCGTGCGTCCCGGCGGCGGGGGCCGACCCGCGGCTCAGCGGCAGGGCACCGGCACCCCGCGGCCGTCGGCCGGTGCGCAGGGAAGCCGCCGCGCGGGACGCACGGGGCGGTGGGCCGCCCGGCCCGGGGCGTGGGCCTTGGCCTTGGCGAGGGCCAGGGCCGGGACGGGAGCCCGGGTCGGGAGCCGGCCCGGGTCGAAGGCCCGGGTCGAGGGCCGGGCCGGGGCGTGAGCCGGGGCGGCGGCGTACGGGCCGGCGGCGGGCCCCGGCAGGGCCTGGAGGCGGCCGACGGCGTTGCCGATCAGTTCGGTGAACCAGATGTTCCGGTCGGGGCCGGTGGCGATGTTGAAGGGCACCGTGTCCGCACCGCCCGCCACGGGGAACTCGGTGATCCGCCCGTAGGGGGTGATCCGGCCGATGTAGCCGGACTGGTCGGCGTACCACATGTTCCCGTCGGGTCCGCGGGTGATCCCGTCGGCTCCGCCGTCCTGGTGCGGCCGCAGGTAGAGGGTGACCGTGCCGGACGGGCTGATCCGCCCGATCCGGTCGGAGGCCGTGAACCACATCCCGCCGGGGCCGGAGGCGATGTCGGAGGGGAACTCGTAGCCGGTGGGCAGCGCGAACTCGGTCACGGTGCCGGACCGGTCGACCCGGCCGATCTTGCCGGCGATGATCTCGGTGAACCACACCGAGCCGTCGGGGGCCGCCGCGACGTGGTACGGGTAGGCGTCCGGCGTGGGGATCGGGTACGAGACGGCACGGCCGCTCGTCGTGATGCGCCCGATGGAGTTCGTACCCCCGTCGGCGAACCACAGCGCCCGGTCGGCCCCGCGGGTGATCCCCAGCGGGTACGCGCCGGCCCAGGGCAGCGGGAACTCGGTGACCCGGCCCTTCGTGGTGATCCGCCCGATCACGCCGGCGACCCCCTCGCTGAACCAGAGCGCGCCGTCGGGACCCTCGGTGATGTCGAACGGGAAGCCGTCCGCGGTGGGCAGGGCGTAGTCGGTCACGTCGCCGCGGGTGGTGATGCGCCCGATCCGGCCCACGCCGGACTCGGTGAACCACAGCGCGCCGTCCGGTCCCGCGGTGATGCCGGCGGGGAAGCCGTCGGCGACGGTGGTGATCGGGAACTCCGTGACGTCCCCCACGTCGGCCCGGGCGGGCGCGGTGGCGGCCGTCACCGCGAGCACTGCGCCGAGGGCCGTGGTGAGCAGGCGGTGGAGACGTCGTCGGGCGGTGGGCGCGTGCGGCATGGACCGACCCCTTCCGGGTGGCGGCAGGCAGGGCGACAGGTGACGGGTTATCAGCTGCGCCCCGTCCCCGTCCGCGCACACGCCCGGTCGCCGCGCCCCAACCCCCCGACTGCCCTACGGCGTCGCGCCCGAACCCCCCGACGTGCCGCGGCGGCCCGGCCCGCACCCGGACCGTCGCACTCCGTCGGCGGCCGTCCGCACGTGCAGGTGCCCCTCGGTGCGGAAGGCGGGTGGATACGGGGGGAGCACCGAGTCGAGACCGTACCCGCTCTTCTCGGCGACACGGCAGGACGCCGCGTTGCCGGACGCATGGATCAGATGCAGCCGGTCCAGACGCATGCCGGTCCGGGGACCGAGCGCCCAGCGCGAGACGGCGTCGAGGGCGCGGGGGGCGACTCCCCGGCCCCTGGCCCCCGCCGAGGTCCAGTAGCCGACTTCCGCCGGGTCCTGCGGACGGCTCCCGCGCTTGAGCGCGACATGGCCGATGGGCGGGCCCGCCCCCGTCCGCCCGTCCCCGCACTCCAGCACGGCGAAGCTGAAGCGGGTCCCCGCGCTCCACCCCGCGCCCTGGTCGACGATCCACCGGCGCGCCTGGTCCTCGCCGTCGAGGTGCGTGGCGAGCCAGGTCTGCAGGAGGGGGTCGCGGTGCGCCGCGAGGAGCGCTTCGACGTCCTCAGGTGACCAGGGCCGCAGCACCAGACCGGGTGATGACGGAGTGGGATCCACCGACAGAGTGACGACCACGTTCCCCCCTCGGGCGCTCGACGGTGATCCACAACCTAGGTCAAGGGGCCGTGCGGGGGAAAACGCGCCGCGCCGGCGGAACCCGACGGAGGGCTCCGCCGGCGCGGCGGGTGGAACGGGTCGGGCCCGGAACGTCGGGACCGGGTCGGGGGCGGGAGCCCCCGCGGGCCGGGAGCGTCAGCTCCAGGAGGCGTGGAGGGGCTTGCCCTCGGCGTAGCCCGCGGCGGACTGGATGCCCACCACGGCCTTCTCCTCGAACTCCGCCAGGGAGCCCGCACCGGCGTAGGTGCAGGACGAGCGGACACCGGCGATGATCGAGTCGATCAGGTCCTCGACGCCGGGACGGGTCGGGTCGAGGAACATGCGCGAGGTGGAGATGCCCTCCTCGAACAGCGCCTTGCGGGCGCGGTCGTACGCCGACTCGTCCGAGGTCCGGTTGCGCACCGCGCGCGCGGACGCCATGCCGAAGGACTCCTTGTAGAGGCGGCCGTCGGCGGCCTGCTGGAGGTCGCCCGGGGACTCGTACGTACCGGCGAACCAGGAGCCGATCATCACGTTCGACGCACCGGCGGCCAGGGCCATCGCCACGTCGCGCGGGTGGCGGACGCCGCCGTCGGCCCACACGTGCTTGCCGTACTTCTTGGCCTCGGCCGCGCACTCCAGCACTGCGGAGAACTGCGGGCGGCCCACGCCGGTCATCATGCGGGTGGTGCACATGGCGCCGGGGCCGACACCGACCTTGATGATGTCCGCGCCGGCCTCGACGAGGTCCTTGACGCCCTCGGCGGCGACGATGTTGCCGGCCACGATCGGGACCTGCGGGTCCAGTGCGCGGACCAGCTTGATCGCCTCGATCATCTTCTCCTGGTGGCCGTGCGCGGTGTCGATCACGAGCACGTCCGCGCCCGCGTCGAGGAGCTGCTTGGCCTTGCCCGCCACGTCGCCGTTGATGCCGACCGCGGCCGCGATGCGCAGCTTGCCGTCCGCGTCCACCGCCGGGCTGTACAGGGTCGCGCGCAGCGCGCCCTTGCGGGTCAGGATGCCGACGAGCTTTCCGTCCGCGTCGACGGCCGGGGCCAGCTTGCGGTGGCCGGCGTCGAGGGTGGTGAAGGCCTCGCGCGGGTCGATGTCGGCGTCGATGAGCAGCAGCTCCCTCGACATGACCTCGGAGAGCTGGGTGAAGCGGTCGACGCCGGACAGGTCGTGCTCGGTGACGACGCCGATCGGGCGGTGCTGGTCGTCGACGACGACGCCCGCGCCGTGGGCGCGCTTGGGCAGCAGCGACAGCGCGTCGGCCACCGTCTGGGTCGGGGCCAGGACGATCGGGGTGTCGAGCACGTGGTGCCGGGTCTTGACCCACGCGATGACGTCGGTGACGACCTCGATCGGGATGTCCTGCGGGATGACCACGAGACCGCCGCGGCGGGCGACCGTCTCGGCCATGCGGCGGCCGGCGATCGCGGTCATGTTGGCGACCACGAGCGGGATGGTCGTGCCGGTGCCGTCGGGCGCGGAGAGGTCGACGCCCTGGCGGGAGCCGACCGCGGAGCGGCTCGGCACCATGAATACGTCGTCGTACGTCAGGTCGTACGGCGGCTTGAGGTCATTGAGGAAACGCACGTGCAGACATCCCAGTCGTTCGGAGGTACCTCGACAGGACGACAGCCGAGGCAAACGCACGTACTTCATTCTCCCATGTCCGGACCTTTACGACTCCCGGGACGATCGTCCAGGACATACCGGGCCGCCTGGTCCTTTCCTACGGGACTGTGGTCCTCGCCGGCCCCACCGGCCCCGTGGAACCCACGGTTCCCGGCCGTCGGTGGATGGGCCGCCGGGTCCCGGTCAGCGGCCCTCCGGAGGCCCCGTGCCGGGCGGCGACGATCTCCGCGGCGATGGACAGGGCGGTCTCCTCGGCCGTGGCCGCGCCGAGGTCCAGCCCGATGGGCGAGCGCAGCCGGGCCAGCGCCCGGGGGCCGACCCCCTCCTCGCGCAGCCGGGCCAGCCGCTCGGTGTGGGTACGGCGCGAGCCCATGGCCCCCACGTACCCGACCGGCAGGCGCAGGGCCAGCTCCAGCAGCGGTACGTCGAACTTGGCGTCGTGCGTCAGGACGCAGACGGCGGTACGGGCGTCCAGCCGGCCCGCTTCGGCCTCGACGGCCAGGTAGCGGTGCGGCCAGTCGACCACCACCTCGTCCGCCCCGGGGAACCGCTCGGGCGTGGCGAACACCGGCCGGGCGTCGCACACGGTCACCCGGTAGCCGAGGAAGGAGCCGGCCCGGGCCAGCGCGGCGGCGAAGTCGATGGCGCCGAAGACCAGCAGCCGGGCCGGATCCGCCGCGGACTCCACCAGGAGGGTGAGCGGCTCCCCGCACAGGCCCCCCGCGCTGCCGAGCTCCGCGGTGGCGGTGCGGCCCGCCAGCAGCAGGGCGTGGGCGCACTCGGCCGCGGTGCGGTCCAGCGCGGCGGGTCCGCCGAGGTCGCCCTCGTACGAGCCGTCGGCGCGCACGGCCAGGGCGCGGCCGAGCTGCCCGGGCGGGCCGGTGACGACGCGGGCCAGCGCGGCCCGGCCGCCGCGCGCCGCGGTGTCCAGTACGGCGCCCAGCACGGGCCGTACCGGGTCGGCCCCGCGCACCGGCGTGACCAGCACGTCCAGCACTCCCCCGCAGGTCAGGCCGACCGCGAAGGCGTCGTCGTCGCTGTAGCCGAAGCGGTGCAGGCCCGGCTCCCCGGAGGCGATGGCGTCGAGGCACAGCTCGTGCACCGCGCTCTCGACGCAGCCGCCCGAGACGCTGCCCAGGGCGGTGCCCCGGTCGTCGACGGCCAGCGAGGCGCCGGGGCCGCGGGGCGCGCTGCCGCTGACGGCGACCACGGTGGCCAGGGCGAACTCCCGCCGGGCCGCACACCACGCGCGTAGCTCGGAGGCGATGTCCAGCATCGGCCGGCCCCCTCAGCGGATGTACTCGTGGCGGGAGGCCCGCCCGGGGTTCAGGGGGCGCCGGGGCGGCGGCACGGGCGCGGGTCGCGGGGTGCCGTAGCGGCCGTCGTCGTGCGCGGCGGGCCGGGCCTGCCCCTCGTGGGGGCGGCGGGTGGCCAGCAGGGTCGCGGCGTGGGCGACGCTGGCGAGGGTGGCGTGGTGGTGCCAGCCGCGGAAGGAGCGGCCTTCGAAGTCGCGGATGCCGACCGGCTCGCAGATGTCGGTGAAGTCGAGCTGGACGCGGTCGGTGAGCTTGGCGAGCAGGAAGAGCTGGGCGAGCGGCCGGTCGCCGATGTTGGTGAGCCAGAACTCGGTGGGCAGCAGGGCGGTCTCGGTCCAGGCGCCCATGAGGAGCAGCGGCGGGTGTGCCGGTGGGCCGGGCCGGTCCTCGTGGTGGGCGCCGAGGACGGTGGCCGAGGTCAGCAGGGTGACCGCGCCCTCGCCCCGGCCGTGCCGGGTCCACTCGACGACCCGGCGCTGGGAGCGCAGGGAGTCGATGAGCTCGCGGGCCGGGGCGACGTACGGGCCGGGCCGTTGGCGGCCGGCCGCGCCGAAGGCCACCGGCAGGGAGCCGTCGACCTTGAGGACGAAGGGGATGTCCTGTGCGCACAACGCGTCGACGCTGCGCGGCAGTTCGGTGTTGGACAGGTCCATCACCACGGGTCGGCGCTGGAGCTGCCAGGTGGCGGCCATGCGCTGGACGGCGTGGACGGCGTCCTGGGAGGGGGTCAGGGAGCGGGCGGTGTCCGGGATGCCGGCGCGCCGCCTGCGCAGGAGTTCGCTGGTCCACGGACCGGGGAGGGTGAGGGTCCATTCGACCGGGAAGCTGGCCTGGCTGGACGCGAGCCATATCCCGCTGGCCTGCTGGCAGTTGGCCGTGCGGCCGAGCTGGGGGACGAACTGGCGGCCGACACCGACGGAGCGGTCGCCGGCCTTCTCGATGACCATGGGGCGCACGACCCAGGCCAGCGGCCGCTGGGCGGTGCGTTCGAGGTACTGCGCGAGGGAGCGCCGTACCGGCGCCCAGTCCCAGGGGGACTTGCTGATGAACTGCTGGAGGCTCTGCTCCACGGAGCTCGCGCCGGCTCCGGCGATATTGCGGATGGTCTTCTTTCCGGTGGTGGAAACAAGGCCGTTGAGGTATACGCGGGCCCAGTTCCGCTGGTCCCGCCGGGGTAATGACTCGAAGAACAAGGAAATCAGTACGTCGATTAATTCGGAGACTTCCTTCGAGGATTCCTCCGGCAGGACTCCGCGAGCCATCTGCGCCTCCCCCGCCCAGATCTAGATCCAATACCCTACTTGACCGATTAGCCCGCCCGTAGGCCCCGGCGACTACTTCATGAGGTCGACTTCGCTTTCGAGCCGCTCTTCTCCCACCACGAGCGGGATGGGCAACTGGTTCGCCGCGTAGTAGATCGCGATGACCCCGTGTGCGACCAGTGTGGCGGTGGCGGAGAAGAAGGACAGGACGACAGTGAAGGGGTACGCGATCGCCCCCAGGCCGAACCGCATCCGGGTGGCACGGGCCCCGCCCTTGTCCACCCGTTCGTGGAACAGGTGGCCGACGCGGGTGACGTACCACCAGAAGCCGAGGAACGCGAGGGCGTAGACGACGGTCCACGAACTGTAGAGGATCGCCGCGGCGTTGGCCGATTCCGGGTCCTTGAGGTGCTCGGCCAGGACCGAGGTGGTCCACGGGATCACCGAGACCACCATGAGGAGCATGAGGTTCAGGAAGAGCAGGGGGCGGTCGACACGCTTGAGGTGACTGAAGATGGTGTGGTGGTTGACCCACATCACCCCGATCACGAGGAAACTGACCACGTACGCGGCGTAATGCGGCCATTGATGACCCAGTGCGGGCCAGAGCTCGTCGCCGCCGTGCTCCGGGACCTTGATCTCGAGGACCAGAATGGTGATGACAATCGCGAACACACCGTCACTGAAAGCCTCGACGCGGTTGGTCTCCTGCTCCATGGACCATCCTTTTAATTGTCGTCCGAGTATGCGGGGAAGGCGGCTCGGCCGCCGTCCCCGCACACGCTACCCAGAAGTTCGCGGTCAGCTGCCGAATCCCGCGGTCTGGCGCCAGATCCGGCCATCGCGGACGACGAGTGTCCCGAACGCGTGCTCCGGTTCGCCGTTCAGGTTCATGATCGCCCGGTAGAAGATGGTGTCGTCGGTCTCGATGTACTCCTGGAGTTCGACGAGAGTCGGCTTCAGCGTCAGATATCCGGTGAACGTCTCGCGTACGGCCTTCGCCCCGGTGGACACCCCCTCGAAGCGGAGCAGCACCGCGTCGTCCGTGTAGTTCGCCATCACCGCGTCGATGTCGAGCGCGGCCAGCGCGTCCATCTGGCGGCGGAACACCGGGTGCAGCTTCTCGATCTCGTACTTCGGCATCTCAACTCCCTGTCTGAGGTGTCACGTTGGGATCGGACGACGGGTTCGTCGCGAGGGGCAGGCGCACGGTCATGCGGGTGTCGCCCGGCGCCGAGCGCGCGGTGAGCGAGCCGCGGTGCCGCTGGGTCACGATCCGGTAGCTCAGGTGCAGCCCCAGGCCGGTCCCCTTGCCCACGTCCTTGGTGGTGTAGAAGGGCTCGAAGATGCGGGGCAGCACGTCCTCGGGGATCCCGCGGCCGCTGTCCTGGACCTCGACGACCATGCAGCCGCCCTCGGTGCGGGCGCGCAGGGTCAGGGTGCCGGCCCCGTCCATGGCGTCGACCGCGTTGTCGACGAGGTTGGTCCACACCTGGTTGAGCTCGCTGGGGTAGCCGGTGAGCTCGGGCAGGTGGTCCTCGTAGGCGCGGACGACGGTGACGGCGGAGAGCTTGGAGCGCAGCACGACGAGGGTGTTCTCGAGCCCGTCGGTGACGGAGAACCGCTGCTCGGGGGCGCGGTCGAGGTTGGCGTAGTCCCGGGTGGCGGCCACCAGCTGGGAGATCCGGGGGCCGGCGGCCCGCAGCTCGGCGGCCAGCGACCGGGTCTCCAGCAGGGCCGCGAGGTGGTCGAGGGCGGCCGGCAGGGCCGGCTCGGAGACCCCTTCGAGGCGCTCCAGCAGCCAGCCGAGCTCCAGTCCGAGGTCGGCGATGCCGGCGGCGAGCAGACCGGGGCGTTCGGCGCCGGTCTCCTCGGCCCAGTCGGCCACCTCCTCCTCGGCGTCGGCCTGGGCGAGCGGGTCGCTGGTGGCGGGCGGCGGGACCTTGTCGAGCTCGTCGGCGAGCCGGTCGAGCACGGCCCGCTCCGACCCGCCGGCCACGGCGCCCCAGCCGTGCGCGGTGCGGGTGAGCCGGTCGAGGGCGGGCCCGAGCTCCTGGGCGGCCCTGGCCACGGCGGCGGCCGGGTTGTTCAGCTCGTGGGCGAGGCCGGCCGCGAGGGTGCCGAGGGCTTCGACGGTGGCCCGTTTGCGGGCCTGCACCTCGGAGGACTTGATGCGCCAGGCCAGGACGGGCAGCAGGACGGCCGCCACGCCGTGGCAGCGGGTGAGCATCTCGTAGAAGACGGCCTTGGGGTAGCTGACGACGGTGGTCGCGGGCCCCGAGGCGGCGGCGGTGGCGACGTACGCGCCGTCGGTGAGCAGGGGCAGCTCGCCGGTGAAGCGGTGGGCGGCGGAGGGCTTGCCGTCGTGGGAGTCGGCGCTCTCCTCCTCGGTGGAGTGGCGGGTGAGGACCTCCTCGCGGCCGTCGACCACCTTGGTGACGACCAGGCCGCCGGAGAGCAGCACGTGGAAGTCGGTGGCCGGGTCGCCGTCGTGGAAGAGGGCCTCCCCGTCGGACAGCACCCGGGGCTGCGAGACGGAGACGAGCCAGTCGAGCTGCTCCTCGGTGAGGCCGGCGAAGAGTTCCAGCGCGACCAGGGTGGTGCGCAGCCGCCGCGGGGTCATGGCCTCCCTCACGTCGCGCCTCCTTCCGCCGTGCGGGTCGTGGTGCCCCGGGCGCCGAGCCGTACGGTGGCCAGCAGCGCCACCACGCAGACGGCCGCCACCGCCGCCATGAAGCCGACGGAGGTGCGGTGCAGGCCGTGGACGTTGGTCAGGACGCCGGCCAGCACGGCGGGGACGCTCATGGCGAGGTATGCGAACACGTAGACGGCGGCGGTGAGTTCACCGCGTCGGGCCGGGTCGGCCAGGGCGCTCAGGGCCCGGAAGGCGCCGAGGAACGCGGCCCCCCAGCCGCTGCCGAGGACGGCGGTGGCGACCAGGAACAGGGCGGCCGAGCCCGCCGCGAGGGAGAGCAGGACCAGACCGAGGCCGGCGAGCAGCAGGAGCAGCCCCACGATCGCGGTGCGCAGGGCGGCGACCCGGCCGAGCAGGAGCTGCGCGCCGGTGGCGGCGCCGGCGAGCAGGGCCACGGTGGCGCCGCCGACGAGGTAGTTGGCGCTCTTGATGAGCGACAGGGCCAGGTGCGGCCCGAGCGAGAGGTAGAAGCCGCCGACGGACCAGACGGCGACGATGGTGAGGACCAGCACGGCGAACCGCCCGCGCACCTCGGCGGGCACCCGGATGCGGTGCGGGGCCACCCGGAGCGGGCCGCCGGCCCCGGGGGCGCTCTCGCCCATCCGGAACACCCCGACCAGCGAGAGGGCGAAGGCCCCGACCAGCAGCAGGTAGCTGAGCGCGGTCGGGGCGGGCGCGTACTGCACGAGCGCGCCCGCCCCGATGCCGCCGAGTCCGATGCCGATGGTCGGGCCCGCGCTGTTGACCTGCGCCCCGAGGGCGGGCCGCGAGCGCGGGGCGAGCTCCAGCAGGGCGGCGCCCATGGCCCCGGTGGCCAGTCCCACCGCGAACCCCTGGACGGCCCGGGCGGCGAGCAGCCAGGCCAGGCCCTGGGCGCCGGCGAACAGCAGCATCGACACGATGGCGAGGACGAGTCCGGCGGTGAGCACCGGCCGTCTGCCCACGGTGTCGGAGAGCGAGCCGAAGACCAGCAGTCCGATGAGCACGGTGACCGCGTAGACGGCGAACACCACCGTGATCATCCCGGAGGACAGGTCCCATCTCTCCTGGTAGAGCACGTACAGCGCGGAGGGTACGGAGGAGGAGAGCATCAGCAGCACGAGGACCGCGCCGACCACCCAGAAGCCGGAGCCTCCGGATGTGCTCGCCGGTCGCGGGGCGCGGTGCTGCCGTACCCCGTGGGTCTGGTGGTTGGACGTGTCGCTGGCCACTGGTGCTCACTCCCCCGTGTGCGGGCCTGGGCGGGTACGGGTCACGTACTGTTCGCGAGGTGCTGCGCCCTCTTCAGGGCGCGTGCGGTGAGCACCCCGGCGAGGTGGCCGAGGTACTCGGCCGAGGTGCCGCGGCCGGGTGTGAACCGGTCGCGGGGCTCGGCGCGGAAGGCGGCGAGGACCGCCTCGGTGCCGAGGTCGGTGCCGCGCAGCCGGTCCTCGACGCCGCGCAGCCGGACCGGCCGGGCGGTGGCGCCGGTGACTGCGATCCGCAGGCCGGCCGGGCCGACGCGGACCGCGACGGCGCACACCGGGTAGCGGGTGGCGCGGTCGGCGGTCTTCACGAAGGCGCCGGCGCGGGCCGGCGGTACGGTCAGGGCGGTGACGACGGAGCCGGTGGGCGCACCGGTGGCGGCGAACTCCTCGGCGGGCACCGAGCGGCGGCCGGCGGGGCCGGCGATCAGCACCCGGGCGTCGGCGGCGATGGCGGCGGCGGGCAGGTCCGTGGCCCGGCCGCGGGCGGCGAGGTTGCCGCCCACGGTGCCGAGGTTGCGGACCTGCGGGTCGCCGTTGGCCCGGGCGGCCTGGGCGAGGGCGGGTGCCTCGTCCAGGACCCGGCGGTCGGCGGCGAGTTCGGCGAGCGTGGTGGCGGCGCCGATGCGCAGCGAGCCGTTCTCGGTGCGCCGGATGCCGCGCAGTTCCTCCAGGCGGCGTACGTCGACCAGAAGGGCGGAGCCGGGCTCGAGGACGGTGTCGCCGGTGCGCAGGTCGACGAGCAGGCTCTGGCCGCCGGCCAGCACCACGGCGCGGGAACCGGTGCCGAGCAGTTCCAGGGCCTGGGCCAGGGTGCCGGGCCGGACGTAGTCGAAGTCGGTGAGGATCACTGCGCCTCTCCCTGCATCCGGCGCCAGACCTTCTCCGGCGTGAGCGGCATGTCGATGTGCTGTACGCCCAGGTCGGAGAGGGCGTCGACGACCGCGTTGACCACGGCTGCGGCGGGCGGCACGGTGGCGATCTCGCCGGCGCCCTTGGCCCCCAGCACGTTGTGCGGGGTGGGCGTGACGGTCTTGTCGAGGGCGAAGAACGGCGCGTCGGCGGCCCGCGGGAGGGCGTAGCTGCGCAGGTCGCTGCTGACCAGGACGCCCTGGTCGTCGTAGACGGCGGCCTCCATGAGGGCCTGGCCGAGGCCGTGCAGGATGCTGCCCTCGATCTGGCCCTCGACGACCTTGGGGTTGCCGATGTTGCCGGCGTCGTCGACGGCGGTGTAGGCCACCACCTCGGTCTCGCCGGTGAGTTCGTCCACCTCGACGACGGCGACGTGGGTGCCGAACGGGTAGTTGAAGTCCGGCGGGTCGAAGTGGGTGGTCTCGTCGATGGCGGGCTCGATCTCCGGAGGCAGGTTCCAGCCGTACCAGAGGGCCATGGCGAGGTCGGCGAAGGCCTTGCCGTTCTCGGGGTTCGCGCGCTCGAAGACGCGGCCGTCCTCGTAGACGACCTGCTCCTCGGGGAGGTTCATCAGGGCGGCGCCGGCCCGGCGCATCTTCTCCTTGACCTTGCCGGCGGTGAGGGCGACGGAGGGGCCGGCCATGCTGAAGGAGCGGCTGCCGTAGGTGCCCTGGCCGTAGGGGGCCTTGAGGGTGTCGCCCTCGAGGACCTGCACCTGCTCCGGGTCGATGCCGAGGACGTCGGCGGCCACCTGGGCGAAGACGGTGCCGTGGCTCTGGCCGGTGGAGGCCGAGCCGACGGTCAGCGTGACCTCGCCGGTGGGGTGGACGCGGATGTTGGAGCTCTCCCACGTGCCGCCGAGCATGCCCTCCTGGGACATCCGGGTGGAGGGGCCGACGCCGCAGATGGCGACGTACGTGGCCAGGCCGACGCCGAGGCGCTTGCCGCGGCCGCGGGCCTCCTCCTTGCGGGCGGGCACGTCGGCGTAGCCGGCCAGGGCCAGGGCCTTGTCGAAGTTCTCCTGGTAGTTGCCGGAGTCGTAGGTCCAGCCGAGGCCGTTGTCGTACGGGAACTTCTCCGCCGGGACCAGGTTCCTGCGGCGGACGGCCGCCGGGTCCTGGCCGATCTCGGCGGCGTAGCGGTCGACCAGGCGCTCCATGAGGAACGCGGCCTCGGCGCGGCCGCTGCCGCGCTGGGCGCCGAGCGGCACGGTGTTGGTGAAGGCGGCGTACACCTCGCAGAAGGCGGCGTCGACGTCGTACATGCCGGTGATGGAGCGGCCCATTAGGGCGGTGGCGACACCGGGGCCGATGGTGGAGGGGTAGGCGCCGAGGTTGGCGTAGCTGGTGCAGCGCACGGCGGTGATGCGGCCGTCGCGGGTGCCGGCCAGGGTGACGTGCTGGCGGTGGTCGCGGCCCTGGACGGTGGAGTTCATCAGGCCGGTGCGGGTGTCGACCCACTTGACGGGGCGGCCCAGCGCCTTGGCGAGCTTGAGCACCAGCGCCATGTCCGGGTACAGGTAGCCCTTGGTGCCGAAGCTGCCGCCGACGGTGGGCGCGACGACCCGGAGCTTGTTGAACGGGATGCCGAGGACCAGGGCGGCCAGCAGGAAGCGGTGGTTGTGCGGGCCCTGGGTGGAGGCGTGCAGGGTGTACTCGCCGGTGGCCGCGTCGTACTCGCCCACCGCGCCGCGCGGCTCCAGGGGGCTGTTGATGGTGCGCTGGTTGACGAGGTCGAGCTCCACCACGACCTCGGCCTCGGCGATGGCGCGGTCGGTGCGCTCCTGGTCGCCGCAGGTCCAGTACGCGTTGAGGTTGCCGGGTACGGCCTCGTGGAGCTGCGGGGCGCCCTCCGCCAGGGCGTGGTCGGCCCGGGTGACCACGGGAAGCGGCTCGTACTCGACGGCGATGGCGCGCAGCGCCGCGTGGGCCTGCTTGGGCGTCTCGGCGACCACGACGGCGATGGCGTCGCCGACGTGGCGGACGGCGTCGCCGGTCAGGACGGGGCGGGCGCCGGGCAGTCCGTACGGGTGCGGCGGGAAGTGGCTCTCCACTCCGCCGGGGATCCAGATGCAGGGCAGCGGCATGACGTCCTGGAAGTCGGCGGCGGTGGCCACCTTGAGGACGCCGGGCATCTGCTCGGCGGCCTTGGTGTCGATGCCGAGGATGCGCGCGTGGGCGCGGTCGCTGCCGAGGATGGCCATGTGCGCCATGCGGGGCAGTTCGATGTCGGCGACGTACCTGGCCTGGCCGCGCAGGAGCTGCGGGTCCTCACGGCTGTCGAGCGGCGCGCCGAGCGGTCGGGTGTGGTCCCCCACCACGGTGGTCATCTCTCGTCATCCCTCCGTCGTGGCGGCCGGTCTGGACAGTGCGGCCGCGGGCTCCGCGGCGGCGCCGGGGGCCGCGGCGGCGCAGGCGCGCTGCACGCCGCGGACGACGCTGTGGTAGCCGGTGCAGCGGCACAGGTTGCCGGTCAGCCATTCGCGGATCTCGGGCTCGGTGGGGGCGGGCCCGCCCCGGCTGTCGTCGAGGAGCTCGCCCAGGGACATGACCATGCCCGGGGTGCAGAACCCGCACTGGGTGCCGTGCTCCTGGCGCAGCGCCTCCTGCAGGCCGGTGAGTTCCCCGTCGGCGGCGGCGACGCCCTCGATGGTGGCGACCGCGCAGCCGTCGGCCTGGACGGTCAGGACGAGGCAGCTCTTGACGGAGCGGCCGTCGAGCCGGACCACGCAGGTGCCGCACTGGCCGGTGTCGCAGCCGACCTTGGTGCCGGTGAGGCCGAGACCGTCGCGCAGCCGCTCGACGAGCAGCTCGTTGGGTTCGGCCGGAAATCGCTCCGGCACGCCGTTGACGTTCAGTTCGACATTCATGACCACGCCCCTTCGCTTGCTTTCACCGCGCGCCGATTGCGGTGCGGGCCTGCTGTTCCGTGAGCGTCCGGTTGAAAAGCGGACCACCGGGCTGTTGGAGAATTCCGCCCGTGTGGAGTGAACCGGTGTCGACGGGTGCGAATCCCAGGTCGCGGATGATTCCGGCGACGATTTCCTTGGCCTCGGCGTCGTCGCCCGACACGTAGTGGGCGAGCGGCGGTCCGGCGGCGGTGCCGGCCGTGGCCAGGGTCTGGAAGTGCATGGTGTTGAGGGATTTCACCAGTCGTGCGCCGGGGTACCAGTCGGCGACGAGCTCACTGGAGCCGCGGGGGCCGAGGTCGCGGGGCTCGCCCCGGCCGGTGAAGGCGTTCATGGCGTCGACCACGAGTCGGTCCTTCACGGCCGGGGCGGGCAGCAGGCCCCGTGCGCTGTCGAACGGCACCATCAGCACCAGGAGGTCGGCCGCGCGGGCGGCGTCCTCCGGCTGGGCCGCGCGGGCGGCCGGACCTAATGCCGCGACCAGCGGGGCCAGGGAGGCCGGGCCGCTCGCGTTGGCCAGGACCGTGTGGTGACCCGCGTCGGTGAGGATCCGGGCCAGCGTGGAGCCGATCCGCCCGGTGCCGATGATGCCGATGTCCATGCGCTCGTGTGCTCCTCAGCTCATGCCGATCCAGACCGACTTGGTCTGGGTGTAGCTTTCGAGGGACTCGGGGCCGCACTCGCGGCCGAACCCGGAGGCCTTGTAGCCGCCGTAGGGCACCGAGGGGTCGTACTGGTTGTAGCAGTTGACCCACACGGTGCCGGCCTTGATCTGCGAGGCGACGCGGTGCGCCCGCTTGAGGTCCCGGGTGTGCACGCCCGCGGCGAGCCCGTAGGCGCTGTCGTTGGCGATGCGGACGGCGTCCTCCTCGGTGTCGAAGGGGATGATGCCGAGCACGGGACCGAAGATCTCCTCCTGCGCGATGCGCATGGAGTTGTCCACCCCGGTGAAGACGGTGGGCAGGAAGTACAGCCCCTCCGACGAGGCCCCCTCGGGGGTCCAGCCGGTGCCGCCGGTGCGCAGGGTGGCGCCTTCCTTCTGGCCGATCTCGATGTACGAGCTGACCTTCTCGAACTGGCCGCGGTGGGCCAGCGGGCCGAACAGGGTGGCCGGATCCCGCGGGTCGCCGGGCTTGAGGGCGGCGGCGCGGGAGACCAGGCGCTCGACCATCTCGTCGTGGATCTGGCGCTGCAGCAGCAGCCGGGAGCCGGCGGTGCAGATCTCGCCCTTGTTGTAGTAGATGCCGAAGAACGCGAGCTCCTCGGCGAGGTCGAGGTCGGCGTCGGCGAAGACGATGTTGGCGGACTTGCCGCCGAGCTCCATCGTGACCTTCTTCAGGGTGCCGGCGGACTTGCGGATGATGCTCTGGCCGACGGCCGTGGAGCCGGTGAAGGCGATCTTGTCGATGCCGGGGTGGTCGGTCAGGGTCTCGCCGAGCTCCACGCCGGGCCCGGTGACGACGTTGAGCACGCCGTCCGGGATCTCCGCCTCCTGGAACAGCTCCGCGATCTTCAGCGCGGTGAGCGGGGTGGCCGGGGAGGGCTTGTGGACCACGGTGTTGCCCGCGGCCAGGGCCGGGGCGATCTTCGTCATGGACAGCAGCAGCGGGAAGTTGAACGGGGTGATCGCGCAGACCACGCCGAGCGGTTCGCGCAGGGTGTACGCCAGCTGTCCGCCGGCCGGGGTGCGGGAGGCGCCGTCGACGCGGGTGACGGCGCCGGCGTAGTAGTGCATGAGCTGCGCGGCCATCGGGGCGTCGACCGTGCTGGAGAACGCGAACGGCTTGCCCATGTCCACGGTCTCCAGCAGGGCGATCTCCTCCAGGTCGCGCTCGATGAGCTCACCGACCCGGTTCAGCCTGAGTGCGCGCTCCTGGGCGGAGAGTCTGCTCCAGGGACCCTCTTCGTAGGCGGTGCGGGCCGCTGCCACGGCGGCGTCGGCGTCCGCGGCGGTGGCCTGCGCCACCGGCACGATCTCCTGTCCGTCGATGGGGCTGAGGTCCGGCTCGGTGCGGCCGTCGGCCGCGTCCCGCCATTGCCCGCCGATGAACAGCTTCCCCGGGTTCGCCAGGGGCTGGTCGCTGAGCGCGCGCTTGGTCATGGCTGCCTTCCGGTGTCGGTGGGGGGTGCGGATGCCCCGACGGGCCCGGGCCTGCCCCGGGACCCGTTCACGCGCCGAGCTGCGCTAAGAACGTCTCGGCGAGGGCCTTGGAGGAGTAAGGGTTCTGGCCGGTGGTGAGGTTGCGGTCCACCACGACGTGGGAGTCCCAGATCTTCTCGGCCTTCTCGTACCGGGCGCCGAGACGGGTGAGCTCCACCTCGAGGATGAGGGGCAGTCGGCCGGCCATGTTGGTGACGAGCTCCTCGCTGTGCGAGAAGGCGGTCATCCGGTAGCCCTCGAAGGGCCACCGGCCCTCGCCGTCGCGGAGCGCGAGCAGGGAGGTGTGGCCGTGGCAGACGGTGGCGATCTTCTTGTCCTGGGCGATGGCCCAGCGCAGCAGCTGGGCGAGCTCGTCGGACTTGGGCAGGTCGCCGATGGCGCCGTGCCCGCCGCTCACGTAGATGCCGTCGTAGCCGGCGACGTCCTTCTCGCCGAGGGTCTCCAGCGCAATCGGGCTCCGGAGCTGCGACGTGCTGCCGATGACGCGTACGTACTCCGCGGCGTTGGCCGCGTCGTCGTCCGCGGAGCCCTCGGGGCGCACCCACTTGAGGAAGTTCGGGTCGATGCTGGTCTGGTCGACCGTGGGAGCCTGGCCCCCGATCGTCGCCACGTCGACGGTGTGGCCCGCGGCGCGGAAGAGCTGGTAGGGAACGACGAATTCCTCGGCCCAGAATCCGGAGGGGTGGAGTTCCCCGTCCAGGAGGTGGAGCGTGGCCTTGGCCGTCATGACGACGAGTATCTTCATGACTCTTTCTCCTCTTTCTGGAGTGGTGCCGATTCAACACGTCCCGCTGGGGGCGCGCGAGAGTGGGGCGTCAGGCACGCGAGACTTCGTCACGTGCATCCAGTACCGCAATGATGTTCCGGAATTCATCCACCAAGGGGTGGTCGGGACAGGCTTCCGCGAATATGCGTTCTCCGCACAGCGCCGCCATTTCCGGCACGTAGGGAAGAATTCCGGCCAGTGGGGCGCCGTAGACGCGCTCGGCCCGGTCCCGTACCCGTTCGCGGTCGATGCCCTCCGGGGCCATGCTCATCACGAAGGTGCGCCGGCAGGCCAGCCGGCCCGCCAGGGCGATGGTCTCCTCCACCCCGGACAGGTCGATGCGGTCCGCCCTGGCCATGATCATCAGGACGTCGGCGCTCGCCATCGCCGTCACGGTCTCGTTGTTGAGCCCCGCATGGGTGTCCAGGAGCAGGACGTCCAGGTCGTACTTCTGGGTCAGCCGGCCGAAGGCCTCGGGCAGCAGGCCCACGTCGTAGCCGGTGGCCATGATCTCGGGGAGGGAGGAGGTGGTGGTCCGGGCGGGTACGAGGTAGAGGCCGGGCGGGCCGACCGGGTGGGCGGCCGCCTCGATCTCGCAGCGCCCGAGCAGGTAGTCGGTCAGCGACCAGACCCGGGGGCCGACCCTGAAGAGCACGTCCATGGTCGGTGACTGGATGTCGGTGTCGATGAGGGCGACGCGGCGCCCCTCCGCCGCGATCAGCAGCGCGAGGTTCGCCAGCACCGTGGACTTCCCGGTGCCGCCCCGGTGCGAGTGCACCACGATGGTCGTCGCCATCACGCCACCGCCTGCCCGGCCGCGTGCGGCCCCCGCGCCGCACGTGGCCGGTGCAGGGCCAGCATGGTGACGTCGTCGTGCTGCTCGGCCTCGCCGGTGTGCTGGCGCACGGCCAGGTCCATCCGGTCCAGGACCGCGCGGCCGTTCACCGCCGACTCGCTGAGCAGGTCGATCATCCGGTCGTCGCCGAGGAACCGGCCGTCCGGGCAGCGCGCCTCGGGTACGCCGTCCGTGTAGACGAACAGGGTGTCCCCCGGGTCGAGCTGGGCGTACCCGAGGGCGTACGAACAGTCCGGCAGCACCCCGACGGCCGGCCCGGTGGGTTCCAGCGGCACCGGCTCGGCACCGTCCGCGTCCAGCAGCAGCGGCGGGTTGTGGCCGCCGTTGATGTAGACGAGGCTCCCCGTCGCGGGGTCCAGGACCGCGAAGAAGAGGGTGGCGAAGTAGCCCTGCCGCAGGTGGTTGCGGGTGAGGTAGCCGTTGGTGGCCGTGACCGCGTTGAGCAGGGGCGTGGCGCCGACGACCGGGATCCCGGCGCCGGAGCGGCCGGCGGCCACCAGGTGCTGCAGCCCGCTGTTCTCCGCGGTGTGCCGCAGCAGCGAGCGGATCAGGGCCATGAACAGGGCGGAGCCGACGCCCTTGTCGCACACGTCGGCCACGACCAGGGCGAGTCTGCGCCGGTGGACCAGTTCGAAGACGTCGTAGAAGTCGCCGGCGACCTGGCGGGCCGGGCGGAACCGGACGTCGATCTCCCAGCCCGCGGGGACGGGGAGGTCCTCCGGCAGGAAGCCGGCCTGGATCTCCCGGCCGATCTCCAGCTCCTTCTCGTAGCTCATGAGTTCGGCCCGGGCGTCGGCCTCCTGGAGGGTGCGGCCCAGCTCGGCGCGCTCGGAGCAGCTGTGCAGCCGGGCGCCGACCAGGGCGGGCAGGAAGGGCGGTACGAGGTAGTCGTGGCCGAGTCGGACGTGGTCCTCCAGGGCCTCGAAGTCGTCCGTGGTCCACACGACCGCGATCGGCGCGCCGGCCCGGCGCCGCAGCCGCCGCACGGCCGTGCGCACCGGCTCGCCCGGGATCTGCGCCGGGGCGAGCAGGACGTCGGCCTCCGGCAGCGCGGAGATGGGGCCGGTGAGCAGCTGGGCCAGGGAACGCGCGGAGAGCTCCGCGTCCATGCTGGCCAGCGCGTCGAGCAGGGCCTGGGGAGGCGGCGGCTGCTCGTCCAGGATGATCACGGTCGTGGAGGGCATGGTCGCGTCCTTCTCACGTCTTCACCGAGGACCGTCAGCGTGCTGATGTTGCGGCCGTCGCTCCTTACGTAGCCGAACTCGTCGACGCTGGTCAGCGCGAGGTGGATGCCGAGGCCCCCGACCCGCCGCCGCTCCGGGGGGATCCCCGTTGCGGGCGGCAGGCAGCCGGCGACCGGGTCGAAGGCGGGGGCCGTGTCCTCGAGGCGGACCCGGACCCGGCCGGCCCCGGCGCGGCCCCGGACGGTGATCCGTCCGTCGCCGCCCCGGTAGCCGTGGGTCACGATGTTGGTGGCCAGTTCGTCCACCGCCAGCCGCAGCCGGTACGTCGCCCGCCTGCCGAGCCCGGCCTGGTCGGCCAGGCCCAGCACGAAGGCGGCGATGTCGGCGAGGGCTCCCAGGGTGGCGGGCACCTGCAGCTCGGTGGGGCGCTCGGCCAGTCGGACAGGGTCAGTCATCGCTCAGCACGATGCTGCGGTGCAGCCCGGCGGTCCTGATGGTGCGGGCCACCGGCTCGATCGCGCCGACCACCTTGATGGTGACGTTCGAGGCGACCTTCTGCTGCGCGAAGACCAGGGAGCGCAGACCGGCGCTGGCCATGTAGCCGACCCCGGCCATCCTGATCTCCACGGTGCCGGTGCCGTGGCCCGCGGCCTTCTCGATGGTCTGGTGGAAGTCCGGCGCGGTGTTGGCGTCCAGTTCGCCGGCGAGCTCGATCACGGTGGTGTCGCCGTCGATGGTCAGGGACACGGAAAGCGGCATGTCAGGCTCCTTCGGGCGTACGGGGTCCAGGGCGCGGGTCAGTCCTCGGTGGGCACGCGGCCCACCAGGATCACGACCGAGCGCGGTCCGATCAGGTACTTGCCTGCGTTGTCCAGTTCGCTCTCCGCCCCCGGGGTGCGGATGTCGTACGGCGCCTCGGCCCCGGTGTCGGCGAACAGGTGCCAGCTGCGGCCGCCGGGCAGCGCCGGCAGCTCGAGGTCGTGCGGCTCCCAGTGGGAGTTCATGGCGACGTAGACCACGTCGTCGTCGCCGGCTCCGCACCGGGCCACGGCCAGCAGCCGGGACTCGGGGGACCAGTCGGGGAGCCAGGCGCGGGCGCCGTGCCAGCTGATGTCCGGCAGGCCCAGGCCCTCGCGGATGGCCCCGGTGGGGTGGGTGGTGGAGCGCAGTTCGCGGTGCCGCTTGCGGAAGGCGATCATCTGCCGGACGAAGTGGAGCAGTTCGGCGTTGTCGTCGACCTGGTCCCAGTCGAACCAGGAGAGCTCGTTGTCCTGGCAGTAGGTGTTGTTGTTGCCCTTCTGGGTGCGCCCCACCTCGTCGCCGGACAGCAGCATCGGGATGCCCTGGCTGGTGAGGAGGATGGCGACGGCGTTCTTCATCTGCCGCAGCCGCAGGGCGTTGGTCTCCGGGTCGTCCGTGGGGCCCTCGGCGCCGCAGTTCCAGCTGTTGTTGTCGTTGGCGCCGTCGTTGTTGTTCTCGCCGTTGGCCTCGTTGTGCTTGTCGTTGTACGAGACCAGGTCGGCCAGGGTGAAGCCGTCGTGCGCCGTCAGGAAGTTGACGGAGGCGGCGGTCCCGCGGGTGGAGTACAGGTCCGGGGAGCCGGCGATGCGGGTGGCCAGTTCCCCGGTGACGCCCGGGTCGCCCTTGATGAAGCGGCGCACGGTGTCGCGGTACTTCCCGTTCCACTCGGCCCAGCGGCCGTAGGCGGGGAAGTTGCCGACCTCGTACAGCCCGGCGGCGTCCCAGGCCTCGGCGATGAGCTTGGTGTGCCGCAGGACCGGGTCGAAGGCGAGCGATTCGAGCAGCGGCGGGTTGGGCAGCGGGGTGCCGTCCAGGGCCCGGCCGAGGATGGCGGCGAGGTCGAAGCGGAAGCCGTCGATGTGGTAGTCCGCGACCCAGTGGCGCAGGCAGTCGAGGACGTAGTTGCGCACCACGGGGTGGTTGCAGTTGACGGTGTTCCCGGTGCCGCTGAAGTTGAAGTAGTAGCCCTCGGGCGTGAGCATGTAGTACGTGGCGTTGTCGAGGCCCTTGAACGAGATGGTCGGGCCCATCTCGTTGCCCTCGGCGGTGTGGTTGAAGACCACGTCGAGGATGACCTCGATGCCGGCCGCGTGCAGGTCCTTGACCAGGGTGCGCAGTTCGTCGCCCTGCATGCCGTAGCGTCCGGTGGCCGCGTAGCCGGCCTTGGGCGCGAAGAAGGCGACGGTGTTGTAGCCCCAGTAGTCGTAGAGCTTCTCGCCGGTCTCGGGGTTGGTGCGCGGGTTGTCGGTCTCGTCGAACTCGAAGATCGGCAGCAGCTCGATCGCGTTGACCCCGAGCTCCTTCAGGTACGGGATCTTCTCCCGCAGCCCGGCGAAGGTGCCGGGGGCGGTCACCCCGGAGGAGGGGTGCCGGGTGAACCCGCGCACGTGGGTCTCGTACACGACGAGGTCCTCGGCGGGGATCCGCAGCGGAGTGTCGTCGCCCCAGTCGAAGTCCTGCAGGCAGACGCGGGAGCGGTACTGGTAGCCGCGGCTGTAGTCGGGCTCGGTGCCCCACACGTCCCGGCCCGCGATGAGCCTGGCGTACGGGTCGGAGAGCACCTGCCGGGCGTCGAAGCGGTGGCCGGTGACCGGGTCGAAGGGCCCGTCGGCCCGGTAGCCGAACTCGATGTTCTCGTGGTCGAGTCCGAACACGGTCATCGCGAAGACGCTGCCGGTGCGGAACTCCTGCGGGAACTCCAGTTCGGCGAACGGCTCGGGCTCGCCGCGCTTGTAGAGGACCAGGGTCATGGAGGTGGCCTGGTCGGAGAAGACGGAGAAGTTGACGCCGCCGGGCACGACCCACGCCCCGAAGGGGTAGGGCTTGCCGGCCCGGACGCCGTACCCGGCCACGTCGTGGGTCGGGTAGGCGTCGACGCGGACCTGGTCCGCGCGGGCGGCGGCCTCGGGGCTCATCGGGCCGTCCTCGTGGCCAGCCGTTCCCTGCGGGCGGCCTCTGCCTCGGCCGCCTCGCCGGTCTCGAAGAAGTCGAGGAAGCCGGTGGCCGACATCACGAACCGCACCTCGTCGCTCACCCCGGACAGGGTGACGGCGACGCCGGCGTGCTGGGCCTCGCGGTAGACCACGAGGAGGGTGCGCAGTCCCGCGCTGGAGACGTACGTGACCGCCTTGAGGTCGATGCGCAGGGTCTGGCCCTCGCGGACGAGCGGGAGCAGCTTGTCGAGCAGCTGCCC
Organism: Streptomyces sp. NPDC093225; assembly: GCF_044753805.1. Taxonomy (NCBI): domain Bacteria; kingdom Bacillati; phylum Actinomycetota; class Actinomycetes; order Kitasatosporales; family Streptomycetaceae; genus Streptomyces; species Streptomyces sp. NPDC093225. Next base: position 27,473 of record NZ_JBIVNX010000027.1, on the reverse strand, counting down.
GGAGGTCTCGCTGTTGATCTCACCGGCGGCGGCGAGCACGGTCGCGGCCTTGGTCCGGCGTTCCTTGATGGTCAGAGTCATTTCCCATCCCCTTGGTGTGGGGCGCCCCCGTTGAGCGCTACTTGGCCGTGGGCCGGAGCCGGACCTTGACCTTGACCCGCCCCTGGACGTCCGGGAGCTTCACGGTGAGGGCCTCGGCGTCGAAGTCGTCGTACGGCTTCTCGTCGATCTCGACGGAGGCGATCCGCACCGATCCGGCGGGCAGCAGGTCGGGCGATACCCGCAGGACGCGTTCGGGCAGGTCGGTCGGGTCCGGCTTGAAGTGGAAGTCCATCTCCCGGCCGTTGATGAGCAGGTTGTTGTAGACGGCGGCGAGGTAGCAGAGTTCCGCCGAGTGGTACATGGACATCGAGTGGCTGCCCTTGAGCCGCTCGGTGCCGAGCAGGTACGGCGTGCCGCTGGCGAGCACGTTGAAGTAGACCGCTCCCTCGTCGTGGTCGAGGAAGAACGTGTTGTAGAAGGCCTCGGCCTGGCGGGCTTCCTTCTTGAACAGGTCGCCGCCGACGGTGCCGTGCAGGATGAGGTAGGCGAGGATCGCCTGCTCCTGCTGCCACCACGCCTTGCGGTCGTGCCAGGCGAAACGATACGTCTCCTGGTCGCCCTCCTTGACGCGCTCGACGACGTCGTACCAGCCGCCGCGCTGGAGGTCGCTGCCGACCTCCGGCATGATCTCGCCGATCTTGGTGGCGAGCTCCCGGTAGGCCGGCTTGGCCTTCAGGGAGTTCATGCGCATCAGGTTCCAGGCGATCTTCAGGTTGTGGCCGACCACCGCGCGGTCCTGCTGCCAGCTGTGGCCCTTGTCGTGGGACCAGTCGCGGAAGAAGCGCTCCTGGACGAACGGGCTGTTGTCGTAGTCCGGGAACCGCTCGGCGATGGTGTCGAAGGTGTACTCGAGGAAGTCGGCGTACTTCTGGTCGCCGGTCGCCAGGTACAGGTTGATCAGGTACGCCGGCGCGTGGTCGCCCACCGAGTTCCAGTTCTTGCGCTCGGCGTTCTCGCCCAGCGACTCGTGGTCGGCGCTGAAGAGGATCGGGTCGATGTGCGAGTAGTAGCCGCCCTGCTCGCCGTCGAAGAAGAACTTGTCGAACAGGCGGATCGTGCCGTCGGCGTCGTTCTTGATCCGCACGTCGCCGGTGACCCGGTAGGTCTGGATCGGGCCGGCCAGGGCGTAGATCTGCTCGTACATCGGGATCGCGTCGAAGTCGTCGTAGAACTCGGAGGTGAAGAGCTTGCGCTCGGCGTCCCCGTCGACGCTGATGCCGTGGTACCAGTACGTGACGTCCTCCTCCGAGTCCACCACGCGCATGTGGGCGCGCAGGTACTCGGTGCCCCGCTCGGCGACCTCCAGGTACTCGTCCTTGCCGGTCAGCAGGTACGCGGAGGCCATGCCGTAGACCAGGCGGGAGATGGTGTCGGTCTCCTGGACGTGGCTGGCGGTCTTGTCGCCGCCGAGCCGGATCTCGGTGCGGTACTCGGTGAAGTCCACCGGCCCGTCGCCGAACTGGGCCCGCTTGTAGAAGGCGGCCAGCGACTCGACCTGCTTGACCCACCAGCCGGACTCCTCGAAGCGGTAGTCCTCGGCGCCGCGGCCCAGGAACACCAGGCGCTTGGCGTCGAAGCGCCCGCCCTGCTCCGGGTAGTGGACGCCGTAGACGAAGAGGAACCGGCCCGGGGAGAGCATCTCGTCGATGTGGCCCGAGGCGTCGACGTACGGCTCGTCGAGGTTGCGGACGAGCTCGGCGCTGGGGCCGGAGGCGAGCGACACGGTGAACTCGCGGCCGTCGGCGGTGGTCAGCCTCAGCTGCCGGGACTCGGAGTCGAAGTGGCCGACGTAGCCGGCGATGGTGTCGGAGAAGGAGAAGCTCACGGCGTCAGCCATGTCGGGCACCTTCCTTGTCGTGGGTCGGCTCGGCGGTGGTGCGGGGCGCTCGCGCGCCGCGGTCGTCCGCTTCCTCGGGTTCGTCCGCGAAGCCCTGGCTGACCTCGACGATCACGCCGTCGGGGTCGCGCAGCCAGACGGTCCGCCAGCCGCAGATGAAGTCGTCGAAGTCCAGCGGGCCCAGGGTCACCTCGGCCGCGTCCCCGAGGTCGGCGAGGAAGGCGTCGACGCTGTCGGTCTGGAAGGCCAGGTGGCGCATCCGGCCCGGCGCCTGCGGCCCGTCCTCCTGCGCCGCGCGGGCCGGCTCGGTGCCGGCCGGGAACAGCTCCAGGTACGCGTCCCCCTTGCGCAGGAACACGATCTGCGAGGCGCCGAGGTCGACCACGCGGGCCCGGGTGAAGCCGAACCACCGCGTGTAGAACTCCTCGGTGACCTTCTGGTCGGTGCAGTTCAGGCCCACGTGCGACCAGCGCATCAGTCGGCCCTCCGGCCCCGGCCGGCCGCGATGAGCTCGATGATGCGGCGGGCGAAGAGGTGGTGGTGGGCTCCGGTGCGACCGGTGACGAGGTCGCCGTCCACGACCACGTCCTCGTCGACGTACTGGCCGCCCATGTTGCGGACGTCGCCGATGAGGTTGTTGTGGCAGACCACCTTGCGGCCGCGCACCGTGCCGGGGATCGAGGAGGCCAGCCACATGCCGTGGCAGATGATCCCCTTGAGGACGGTGGGCTCCTCGAAGGCCCGGCGCAGCAGCTCGGTGGCGGGGGCCAGGACGTCGACGTCCTCGGTGTAGCGCAGCCGGTCGGCCACCATGCCGGAGGGCACGATCAGGGCGGCGTACGCGCGCAGCTCGTCGTCCCCGATGCCCTCCAGGCTCCGGTCCGCGGTGAAGGGCGCCCGGTACTCGTGCCCGGTGAAGGTGATCGAGTCCTGGCCCCATAGCCGGGTCAGGAAGTCGACCTGCGCGCCCTCCTCGGCGAACCGGCGCTGGTAGTAGAAGATCTCGGGCTCGTAGAAGTCGCTCTCGACCAGGACGGCGATCCTCGTCCCGGACAGCGGACCCTCGCGCAGGACGACGTCATTCGACACGGGAGACCCCCTTGATGAAGTCGGCGGCCCGCTCGGCGATCATCGCGATGGCGGTGTGGCAGTTGCCCGAGGGCACCGCCGGCATCACGCTCGCGTCGACCACGCGCAGGTTCTCGGTGCCGTGCACGCGCAGCTGGGGGTCCACGACCGAGAGGTCGTCGACGCCCATGCGGCAGGAGCCGGACTGGTGGTGGTAGCTCTCGGACTTCTGCTTGACGAAGGCGCGCAGCTCGTCGTCCGTGGCGGTGCCGGGCCCGGGCTGCAGCTCCTGCTTGTACCAGGGCGAGAAGGCCGAGGTGGCGAAGATCTCGCGGGCGGTCCTGACGCCCTGGACCATGCGTTCCAGGTCCCAGCGGTCGCCCAGGTAGTTCGGGTGGATCAGCGGGTGCGCCAGCGGGTCGGCGCTCGCCAGCCGGATCCAGCCGCGGGAGACCGGCCGCACCACCCCGGGCAGGATGCTGACGGTGTTCGGGTGGGACTGGCCGACGATCACGTCGAACGGCACGTGCACGAAGGCGATCTGGAGGTCCGGGGCCGGCAGGCCGGGCTGCGAGGCCAGGAACAGCGCGCTCTCCGAGAGGTTCTGGGCCGGCGGCGGCAGCTCCTGGGTGACCTCGGCCATCAGCCCGGTCAGGACGTGGTTGTGGAAGTTCTCGCCCACGCCCGGGACGGCCGCCGTGACGTCGATGCCGTGCTCACGCAGCTGCTCCGGGTTCCCTACGCCGGACAGCAGCAGCAGCTTCGGGGACTCGATGGCCCCGGCGGCCACGATCACCTCGCGGCGGGCCCGTACGGTGTACGTGCCCGGCGCCCCCGGGGTGTCGGCGGCCACGGTGCGGCCCGGGAAGTCCGCGGGCGGGGCCGTCTGGACGTACTCCACGCCGGTGGCGCGGGTGCCGTCGAACAGGATGCGGGAGGACTGGGCCCCGGTGCGCAGGGTGAGGTTGGGCCGGCCGAGCGCGGGCTCCAGGTAGGCGGCGAGGGTGCCCTGCCGCTTGCCGTCGGCCACGTCGATGTGGTGCCAGCCGGTGCCGAAGAGGCCGCGCTGCGGGCCGTCGGTGTTGAAGTCGGCGATCTCGCGGTGGCCGAGTTCGACGGCCGCGTCGATGAAGGCCCGGGAGACCGGGTTGGGGTCGTGGCGGCCGGCGTTGGTGACCCGCTGGGGGCCGTCCGTACCGATGGCGGCGGTGGTCCGGTCCTCCTGGGACTCCAGCAGCGCGAAGTACGGCAGCACGTCCTCGTGCGCCCAGCCGGCCGCGCCCTGGTAGGCCCAGTTGTCGAAGTCCGAGGCGTGGCCCCGGATGTGCATCATGATGTACAGGTTGCTGCTGCCGCCGGGGGCCTTGCCGCGCGGTTCGTACGTGCGCCGGCCGTCCAGGCCCGGCTGCGGTACGGACTGGTAGCCCCAGTCGACCGGGCCGCCGAGCAGCTTGTACCAGGAGGAGGGGTCGTCGACCTCGGGCGGGATGCGGCCGCCGCCGGCCTCCAGGACGAGCACCGAGACGTCCGGGTCCTCCGAGAGCCGGTTGGCCAGCACGCTGCCCGCGGTGCCGGAGCCGACGATCACGTAGTCGTACTCAGTCTCCGTCACGACTGCGCCCCCTCAGCCCTGGCTCAGGACCTGGAAGGGGACCGTGTCGTGGAAGTTCGCCATGTACGCGATCTTCCCGTCGACGATCTTGAAGAAGTTCATCACCTCGGCCTCGATCGCCGCGCCGGAGGCGCTGACGGCGCTGAGGTGGGAGACGGCCGCGGCCTTGACGGTGCCGGGGGTCTCGCCGCCGGGGCCCTGGGTGTTGACGATCAGGTGCACGGGGGTGTTCCGGAAGACCCGGTACATGTCCCCCATGCCCTTCATCATCGAGCGCAGGGTGTCGAGGCCCTCGATGTGGCCGGCCAGCTGCTCGTCCATGACCTGGTCGTCGGCGAACAGGTCGCACCAGCGGTCCCAGTCGCCGGCGTTGGCGTACTCGTAGTACTTGGTCAGGATGTGGCGTGCGTCCATCGCGTGCTCCCCCTCATCGGTCCCTGCGGATGCCGCCCGGCGCGAAGGGCGCCCAGAACTGGCTGAAGGCGCTGGCGGTGTCCCCGAACAGGCCGTCCCGGCCCTCGACGATCCGTCCCTCGTGCCAGCGCATGAAGTGGAAGACCTGGTAGTCCATGCGCTCGTACGGGGACTGCGCGTCGTCCTTCGCGCCGGCCCGCGAACCGGTGTTGCGGCACACGTCGGCCGAGCAGTCGGGGCCGGTCAGGACGTACTCGATGTCCATCTTGAAGGTGCCGCCGGTGAGCTTGTGGGTCTCGCCCATGAGCTCCAGGAACGCGTCCAGGCTCTCGTACCAGCCGGCCAGCGGGTGGTTGCCGGGCACCAGCCACCGCAGGTCCTCGGAGTAGTACTCCAGGATCCGGTCGCGGTCGCCGGAGCCGAGCGCGCGGTAGGCCGCCTCGACCCGCTGCCGCGTCACGTTGGTCATGGTCCGCTTCTCCTTCGGGGCGTCAGAGGGAGGCCGAACCCGGCATCGGGGCCAGTTCGTTGACGGTGTACGTCTTGATCAGCGGCCCGTCCGGGCCGGGCACGACGGTCCAGGTCTGGTCGGCGTCGAAGCCGAGCCACACGCTGCGGGCGGCCGGCGGGTCCCAGATCTTGGCCTGCCAGTTCACCAGGACCCGGACGATGGCCTTGTCGCCCTCGATGACCGGCTCGACCTTGGTGACGGTGTGCACCTCGTCGAAGAACCGGTTGGTGACGGCGTCGTACCAACGGCCGAAGCCGCTGTGCCCCAGGAACGTGTCCTCGGGCACCTTGAACTCCAGGTCCTCGGTGATGAGGGCCAGCACCTCGGACAGCGGGACGTGCTGGTCGAGGGCGGTGTACCAGTCCCCCGCGAAGGTCCGGATCGCGTGCTCGGTGAGCCGCTCGGCGGGCATGCGCGCCTCCGTGTGATGTGGTGGTCAGATCTGGATGTCGACGAGGAACGGGCCGGGGTGGTCGAGCATCCGGCGCACTGCGGCGACGGCCTCGTCCGGCTTCTCCACGCGCGTGCCGCCCGCCCCGAGGGAGCGCGCGAGACCCGCGAAGTCGATCTCCGGGTGGGACAGGTCGAAGGAGCTCGGGAAGGCGTGCTCGGGGATCTCCCGCTCCCGCCAGTACTGGGCGATGTTGTCGTCCAGCAGCCGGTACTTGCGGTTGTTGCAGACCACGAACTTGGCGGCGATGCCGTGCCGGGCGGCGGTCCAGAGCGCCTGGTACGTGTACATGGACCCGCCGTCGCCCGCGAAGCCGACGACCGTCCGGTCGGGGTGCGCGAGCTTGGCGCCCACCGCTCCGGGGAACCCGACGCCGAGGGAGCCGCCGCGGGTGAGGTGGTAGTCCCCGGGCCGCTCGGCGGGCAGGTAGGCGGTCACCAGCGGGGAGGTGGTCAGCGCCTCGTCGAAGACGATCAGGTCGCCCCCGGTCCGCTCGGCCAGGGTCTGCAGGAAGACGGCCATCGGCGTGCCGTCCCATTCCACCGGCACCGCCGGCCGGGGGGCGAGCGCCCGCTCGCGCCGCCGGGCGTCGAGCCGGGTGGCCGCGGCCGCCCGGCGCAGCGGGTCCAGCTCCCGTTCGAGTACGGGCGCCAGCGCGCGCAGTGCGAGCTTCGGGTCGGCCGCCAGGCCGAGGTCCACCGGGTGGTTCTTGGCGATCTCGTAGGTGTTGAGGTCGACGTGCACGATCCGGGCGCCGTCGGCGAACGGGCTCGCCAGCTCCGGGAAGACCTCGGGGAACACGTACGTGCCGACGATCAGCACCGCGTCCGCGTCCCGGACCAGGGCCTTGCTGTGCTCGCCGAACATGTGGCCCAGCTGGCCGCGGCGCAGCGGGTGCGAGGCGGCGATGTTCACCTCGGAGGAGTCCACCTCGTACACGTCGGCGCCCAGCAGCTCGGCCACGGCGGCCAGTTCGGCCTGGGCGCCGGACAGGGCCACCCCGTCGCCGACGAGGACGACCGGCCGCTCGGCCCCGGCCAGCAGCCTGGCGGCCCGCCCGACGGCGGCGTCCGAGGGCGCCACGTCGGTCAGCGGGACGGCGGCCGGCAGCACGGGCTCGGAGTTGAGCTCGTCCAGCACGTCCATCGGCAGGGCCACGAACACCGGGCCGCGGGGCGGGGTGAGCGCGATCTTGACGGCCCGGCGGACGGTCCGCAGCACCGAGCGCGGGTCGGTCACCCGGGTGGCGTACTTGGTGACCGGCTTCGCCATGGCCACCAGGTCGGCGGCCATCTGCGCGTCCATGGCGTCGTACCGGACGCCCGCGTCGCCGGCGACCACGACCAGCGGGGTGTGGCCGCGCAGCGACTGGTAGAGCATGCCGATGCCGTTCCCCAGGCCGACGCCGGAGTGCAGCTGGAGCAGGGCGGCGCCGCCGGTGGCCCGCGCGTAGCCGTCGGCGATGCCGGCGGCCACGGTTTCCTGGAGGGTGAGCACGTACTGGAACCCCTCGGCCGCGTCGGCCGCGTCGAGGAATCCCTGCTCCACCGTTCCGGGATTTCCGAACATCACGTTGAGGCCGTCGGCCTTGAACTGCTCGATGAGCCTTTCCCGGCCCGGGGTCGCTGCCATGAATTCCCCCCTGGTTTCGCGGCTGATGGCGTGGCCGATTCCGATTCCGATTCCGTTTCCGGTTCCGCTCTTCGGTCACCAGCCGTAGCGGGTGAGGCCGTCCTCCAGGACTTCCACGATCTTCTGGCCCGTGAGGTACGAGTCGGGGGTCGACCGGCCCGTCACGAACGGGAAGTCCACGATCACCGAGACCGGCTTCCCGAAGTTGCCGTGATACGCGCCGCGCGGCCCCGTGGCGTCGCGCAGGATGTACTCCAGCGGGTACGGGGGCGGGCCCATGTTGAAGTCGGTGCCGAGGAACCCGGTGCCGTCCTTGTAGTCGTACTCCTTGCAGTGCCCGGTGACGTGCTTGCCCCGGATGATGCTGCGGCGGTCGTCCCAGTCGCGGGCGAAGGCCAGGCAGGCGACGCCGTAGCACTCGGCGGCCACGACCTTGCCGGCCTTCTTGAAGGCCAGGATCAGGGCGTGCACGCGCTCGTTGTTGGCGAGGTCGGCGATGGGGCCGGAGCCGCCGACGATCAGGATGGCGTCGTACTCGGCGATGTCGGCGTCGACCTTGTCGAGGTCGCGGTGGTACTGCTCCAGCTTGCGGAGGTAGCCCTCGTCGCTGGTGTACGGGCGCTCGGGGACCCAGGCCTCGATGTCGAAGGGGGTGTCGAGCCGGTTGGAGGCCTCGAACTCGCGGCCGAGCCGGGCGTTCTCCTCGGTGGTCACCGAGCGGCCCAGCGGCGGGTCGACGTAGTTCGCGTCGAGGCTCGGCGGAAGGGCGTGCGGCCGCTTTCCGGTCGGCGTGGCGAAGACGACCTCATAACCACGCTCGTCGAACTTGGAAACCGGTCCGATGAGTTCCTCGGCCCAGTAACCGCGTTCGGAGACAATGACCAGAATTTTTCTGCTCACGTATTCCTCCTGGCGCCGCCTGTTGTCGTTGGCGACCCCCACACTGCTGCTCCCGGGAGGTCCCGTCAAAGCGCCGGTGTGCGACTTCGTGAGGTAGCGGGGCAGGTCTTCGAGGAACCTTCGGTAGTCGCCCGCGGACGTCATGAAGTACCTCCAGGACTTCATGACTTCGGCCGAATCGGTGAACCTTCCGGCGTCCCCGGCTTTATGGTCTTCAAGATTCCCCGGAAGGGACCGGTGGGAATCGGGTAGGACGTCGGGAGGGACGGGGTCCGATGGACATGAGCTGCACCCATATCGATCAGATACGCCCGGTGACCGCAGGCACCGAGGGCTGCGAGGAGTGCCTCGCGCTCGGCGACTCGTGGGTCCATCTGCGGATGTGCCTGAGCTGCGGTCACATCGGCTGCTGCGACTCCTCCAGGAACCGGCACGCGACCAAGCACTACCGGCGCACGGAGCATCCGATCGCCGCCTCGCACGAACCGGGCGAGGACTGGGCCTGGTGCTACGCCGACGAGCTGCTGCTGGAGACCGCATGAGTACGGCGCACGACAGCGCGGCGCGGCCGGCCGTCGCGGCGGAGGCCGAGGGCCCGGTGCGGGCCCGGGAGGAGCGCGAGAGCCGCAAGCCCGTCATCCTGGCCGTCGACGACGACCCCCAGGTGCTCCGGGCCGTCCGCCGCGACCTGCGCAGCGCGTACGGCGACCGGTATCGCGTGCTGGGCGCCTCCTCGGCCGCCGACGCGTTGAAGATCCTCGATTCGCTGGACGAGCGGGGCCACGACCCCGCGCTGTTCCTGGTGGACCAGCGGATGCCGGACGTGACCGGGGTGGAGTTCCTGCTGGAGGCGGTCAGCCGCTTCCCGGACGCCCGCCGGGTGCTGCTGACGGCGTACGCCGAGACGGACGCCGCCATCACCGCGATCAACCGGGTCCGGCTGGACTACTACCTGCTCAAGCCCTGGGACCCGCCGCACGAGCGGCTCTTCCCGGTCCTCGACGACCTGCTGTCGGACTGGCTGGCCACCTACCGGCCCGCGTACGACGGGATCATCGTCGCCGGCCACCTGGTCGCCCCCGGCACGCACGCCGTGCGGGACTTCTTCACCCGCAACGGGCAGCCGTTCCGCTTCCTGAACGTGGAGCGGGACCCCGAGGCCCTGACCCTGCTCGCCACCCAGCCGGACGCAGCCCTGCCGCTGGTCCGCTTCCCCGACGGCGCCCTGCTGTCGGCGCCCTCCGACGCCGAACTCGCCCGCAAGCTGGGCCTGTCGACCACCGCCTCGCGCCCGCACTACGAGTGCGTGATCGTCGGCGCCGGCCCGGCGGGGCTCGCGGCCGGCGTGTACTCGGCCTCCGAGGGCCTGTCGACGCTGATGCTGGACTCGCGCGCGCCGGGCGGCCAGGCGGGCACCTCGAGCCTGATCGAGAACTACCTGGGCTTCCCCTCCGGCCTGTCCGGCGGCGACCTGACCCGGCGCGCCACCATCCAGGCGGCCCGGTTCGGTGCGGAGATCCTGCACCCGGTCGAGGTGGTCTCGCTGACCCGCGACGACCCCGCCAAGATCCTCACGCTGGCGGACGGCACGGAGATCAGCGCGGAGACCGTGCTGCTGGCGACCGGGGTCGCGTACAACCGGCTGGAGGCGCCGGGCGCGGAGCGCTTCGAGGGCGCGGGGCTCTACTACGGCGCGGCCACCACCGAGAGCTCGGCGTGCATCTCGCAGCACGTGTTCATCGTGGGCGGGGCGAACTCGGCCGGTCAGGCGGCCGTGCACTTCGCGAAGTACGCCGCCCGCGTGACGATCCTCGTCCGCGCGGACTCGTTGGCGGCGAGCATGTCCCACTACCTGATCGACGAGATCGAGCGCACGCCCAACATCGAGGTGCGGGCCCGCACCACGGTCGTCGCCCTCGACGGCGACGAGCACCTGGAGCGGATCACCCTGCACGACGCGGCGGCCGGCACGGACACCGAGGTCGCGTGCCGGTTCATGTTCACCTTCATCGGCGCCCGGCCGCACACGGACTGGCTGGCGGGCGTGGTGGAGCGGGACGAGTTCGGGTTCGTGCTCACCGGTTCCGACCTGATCGCCAACGGCGGCGAGCTGCCGGCCGAGTGGAGCCTCGAGCGGGCCCCGTACCCGCTGGAGACCAGCGTGCCGGGGGTGTTCGCGGCCGGCGACGTCCGGGCGCACTCGGTCAAGCGGGTGGCCTCCGGGGTGGGCGAGGGCGCGATGGCCGTCTCCCTGATCCACCGCTACCGCTCGATGGGCTGACCGCCTGCAGGCTGAGGGGACGGTCCGTTCCGCCGTGGGCGGAACGGACCGTCCCTCCTTGCGATCAAGCCGATAACGGACGCACCGTTGATTACATGATTACAGCCGAGCAGCGAGAGCAGCTCCGCGGCTGGTTCGCGGAGCGACTGCCCATCGACGTGTACGAGAGCCTGGTCGACGTGGTCGTCGACCGGGAGGAGATCACCGTCATCGGCCGCGTCCCGGCCGGCGAATCGGTGAAGGAGTTCCGCGCCCGCACCCGCGACCAGCGCATCGAGGTCGCCCGCGAGGCCGAGTCCCTCTACCGCCGCAAGGTGGCCTGGGGCGTCGAGACCGACGCCGGGCGCGCCCTGTTCACCCACCTCGCGGTCCCCGTCATGACCCGGCTGCGCCAGTCGGAGCGCCAGGTCCTCGACACCCTGGTCGCCGGCGGGGTCGCGCGCAGCCGCGCCGACGCGCTGGCGTGGTGCGTACGCCTGGTCGGCAAGAACACCGACACGTGGCTGGCGGACCTGCGGGCGTCCCTGGAGGAGGTCGAACGGGTACGCGCCCAGGGCCCCGACCGGGCGACCGACTCCATGGAGTCCGAGGAGGAATGAGGCAAACGGCTGACGGGGAAGGATGATCGCGCCAAGGTGGCGACGAGCAACTGATCAAGCCGACCGCCGGCCCGGAGCAGACGACCGGGGCAGGCAACAGGGAAGGGCAGACCTGACATGGCTACCACCGTCGAGTACATCCGCTACCGGATCGCGTTAGACGACCGCCAGGCCTTCGAGGACGCCTACCGCGAGGCCGCCAAGTCGCTGGCCGCGGCGCCCGAGTGCATCGACTACGAGCTGGCCCGCTGCGACGAGGAGCCGGAGCGCTACATCCTCCGGATCCGCTGGACCTCGGTCGAGGCCCACCTGCAGGGCTTCCGGCGCGGCGAGCACTTCCCGGGCTTCTTCAGCGCCATCCGCCCGTACGTGACCGCCATCGAGGAGATGCAGCACTACGGCGTCACGGACGTGGTCGGCACGGGCGGCGCTCCCGCACAGGCATGAACCGGCCGGCCATGCACCGGCCCGGTACGAGAGGCACGAGGCGAGGCGGAGCACGATGAGCACCTCGAACCCGTCGGGCACCCCGACGATCTACGAATGGATGGGCGGGGCCGAGGCGATGAACCGCCTCACCGACGCCTTCTACGGCCACGCGCTGCAGGACGAGATCCTGGCCCCGGTGTTCGCCGGGATGGACGCGGAGCACCCGCAGCACGTGGCGGTCTGGCTGTCGGAGGTCTTCGGCGGCCCGGCCGACTACACGGCGCACCACGGCGGCCACATGCACATGGCCACCAAGCACCTGGGCCGCGGCATCACCGAGGAGCAGCGCCGCCGCTGGGTGGACCTCCTCCTCGACACCGCGGACGAGGTCGGCCTCCCGACCGACCCCGAGTTCCGCGCGGTCTTCGTCTACTACATCGAGTGGGGCACGCGCATGGCCCTGATCTACTCGGGCGACGACCCGCCCCCGGTGGACGCGGCCCGCGTCCCCGTCTGGGGCTGGGGCCAGACCCCGCCCTGGATCCCGAAGACGGCGTCCTGACGCCACCGCGCGACCGCGGCCCCGTCCGACGACGGGGCCGCGGTCGCGACCGATGCCGCCCGGCCGGCACCGCCGGCCGGGCTCAGACGGCCTCCGGCGCGAGCAGCACCGCCAGCGGGGGCCCGGTCTCCCGCCAGAAGCCCGCCGCCGACTCCAGCACGTCGCGCAGCACCTCCGCCTCGTCGGCCCGGGCGGCCGCGTACGCCGTCCACGAGCCGACGACCAGCAGCCGGCCGGCCGGCCCGGGAGCCTCCGCCTCCGCCTCCCACGACAGGTCGGTCAGGCAGTCGGCCAGCGCGTCCCAGTTCCCCCCGAACCAGGACGGCAGCCGGAGCCCCCGCGCGAAGGCCTCCATCAGCGCGGCCTTCGCCCGAACCCCGTCCAGTTCCACGGCGTACGTGCGCCACCCCGCCTCCCGCGCGGCGTCCAGCACCGGCCCGAGGGGCTCCCCCGCCACCGCTTCGCGCACCCCGCCGGGACCGTCCCCGGCCGACGGATCCTGCGTCCTCATCGGAGCACCGCCCTGAAGCTGTCGTAGTGGTCGTCCGTGTAGTAGAGCTCGCCGCCCCGCCCGGTCACGATCCGCCGCGCCCCGCGGTCCCGCTCGCCCGGCGTCCGCACGGTGTACTCGTGGTAGTAGCCCCGCTCGCGCGCCGGCAGCAGTCGCTCGAAGTTCCCGAAGACCACGCCGTCCTGGCGGTACGGGTACGGCCCGCCCCGGTCGACGAGCCGCAGCGTGGCGCGCGCCTCGGCCGGCAGGTCGGCCGCCCGTACGACCGCCATCCCCGCCGCCCACGGCGGGACACTGGCCGTCGGCCGCCCCGGCGCCACCGTAGGGCTCGCCCCGGCACGCGTTCCGGCCGTCGCCGAGCCGCCGCTCCCCCCGCCCCCGCAGGCCGTCACGACGCCCAGCGCGAGACAGAGGAACACCACCCCCAGCACCCGGCGCACCGCAGCGCCCGCTCGCCGCACGATCATGCGCCCGATGCTGCCAAACATCCCCCGGACCCGCGATCGCACGGCCGTCGCGCGGCGACGCCCCGCCCACCGGACGGCCGCCGACGGCGGCCCTCAGCCGGCGTCCGCGTCCGGGGCCGCGTCGAGCTGCCGGAGGATCTCGGCGTAGTACCGGCGGCGTTCGGCGACGAACGCGCCGACCTCGTCCTCGGAGGCCGCCGGCACGTCCCGCAGCAGCTCCAACAGGTGCTCGCGCCGCTCGTCGCCCGAGCCCGCGACGTGGGCGAGCGTCCCGGTGCTGCCGCCCGCCGCGAAGAGCAGCCGGTGGGGCAGGCCGCACCACGTGTCGAAGCTGGTCGTGACCGCCTCCCAGAGCAGCCAGACGTCCTCGGGCCGGCGGTGCTCGGCCAGCAGCACCGCGGCGACCTCGATGCCGTGGTGGAAACCCCAGGAGTCCTTGTGGAAGAGGATCTCCTGCTCCAGCAGGAACCGGGCGAAGCCGTGGCCGACCGGGCCCGGTGCCGTGACGAGCAGGTCCAGGACGGCGGCGCGGTCCTCCCGCGCCCGGTCCCCGGTGGGACCGTCCGCCGTGGAGACCGCCTCGAAGCGCAGCAACTCCCAGTGCTCGGGGTCCTGCGCCCACCACTCCGGTCCGGGCACGTCGGCCCGGCCCACGCGCTCGCCGCTCACCGCCCCGCCCCTCCACTCACGGCCCACCGCCCTGCCGCGCACGACCGAGCTCCTGCCCTCTGCCGCGCGCCCCACTGCCCGCCCGGCGACCCGGCGATCGGGTGACCGTGGCGCGGGCGGAACGGTCAGCGCGCGGAGTAGTCGTCCGGGTCGGACCGCTCCAGCGCCGGCCGGACCGGCGGGTCCGACTCGCTCAGGAGGTACTCGGCGGCCGCCGTGTCCGTCACGAGGCTCGTGACGAGCCCGGACCGCAGCACCGCGCCGATGGCCGACGCCTTGCGCAGGCCGCCCGCGATCGCCACGACCTCGGGGATCCGCCGCAGCCGGTCGGCCTCGACCGTGATGCACCGCTCGCCGAGGTCCCGGCCGACCCTGCGGCCGTCCTTGTCGAAGAGGTGCGCGGACATCTCCGCGGCCACGCCGAGGGAGGCGTAGTGCGCCCGCTCCTCGTCGGTGAGCATGTCGTGGACCGTCGAGATGCCCGGCTCCCAGGAGCCGATGGACACGGCCGCGACCGTGACCTTGTCGAAGTACTCGAAGGCGCGGGCGATGCCGGTCTGGTTGCGCAGGGCGGCCGCCGTCGCCGGGTCGGGCAGCAGCATGGGCGCGTAGATGGGGTGCGCGTCGCCGCCGGAGACCTGCGCGGCACGCCGCACCGCCTCGACGGAGCCGCGCTCCGCCGTTCCCGCGTCGTACACGCCCGTCAGCTGCACCACCGTGCACGGGGGCAGCCGGTGCAGGGCGGCGGCCATGTGGATGGTCGACCTGCCCCAGGCCAGGCCGAGGACGTCGCCCTCGCTGACCAGCTCCCCGAGCAGGTCGGCGGCGACGGCGCCGAGGTTCTCCGGGTCGGGGGCGTCCTCGGCCGCGTCGGCCGGGGACTCCACGACGACCGCGTGCCGCAGCCCGTACCGGGCGCGCAGGGCGTCGGAGCGCTCCGCGTCGAGCTCGGCCGGCACCCGGATCTCGATCCGTACGAGGTCGCGTTCGAGGGCGGTCTCCAGGACCCGGGCCACCTTGAAGCGGCTGACGCCGAACTCCTCCGCGATCTGGATCTTGGACTTGCCCTCCAGGTAGAAGCGACGGGCCATGGCCGCCGCCTGCACCAGCTCCGCGGGTCCCATCCGCAGGGCCGTGCGTCCCGCCGACACACCAGACACCGCGATCTCCTCACTGCTGTTCACACTCTCGACTCGCCGTTCATCCTGTCAGATCCGGCGGCCGTTGATCAGCCCGGACAGCTACCGTTCACCGAGCTGTTCACCGAGCCTTCGTCTGGGGCGTCCGAGGCGCCCCAGGGGCCCCGGACGTCACGCGGTCAGTGGTCGCAGGCCCACGGCGCCGCGGCGACCGCGACGCCCGCCTGCTCGCGGAGGGTGCGGACCGCGGCGGCCGGGTCCACGGCCCCGTACACGGCCGAGCCGGCCACGAACACGTCGGCCCCCGCCTCGGCGCAGCGCTCGATGGTCGACGCCGACACGCCGCCGTCGACCTGGAGCCACATGTCCAGTCCGTGCTTGGCGATCAGCTCGCGGGTGCGGCGGATCTTGGGCAGCATCACGTCGAGGAAGGCCTGGCCGCCGAAGCCGGGCTCGACCGTCATGATCAGCACCATGTCCAGCTCGGCGAGGATGTCCTCGTACTGCTCGATGGGCGTGGCGGGCTTGAGCGCCATGGCGGCGCGGGCACCCTTGGCCCGGATCTCCCGCGCGAGCCGCACGGGCGCCGCGGCGGCCTCGGCGTGGAAGGTGATCGAACCGGCGCCGGCCTCCACGTACTGCGGGGCCCAGCGGTCCGGGTCCTCGATCATCAGATGCAGGTCCAGCGGGGTGTCCGTGGCCCGGCTGAGGGACTCGACGATCGGCATGCCGAGGGTCAGGTTCGGGACGAAGTGGTTGTCCATGACGTCGACGTGGAGCCAGTCGGCGCCCTCGACGGCCTTGGCTTCGTCGGCGAGCCGGGAGAAGTCGGCGGACAGGATGCTGGGATTGATCTGAACGGCCATGCCCCAAGCGTGCCATGCCCTCCACCCCTCCCCCTACGCGGGCGTCCCGCCCGTCTCCCGTCGGAGACGGACGGGCCCGCGGACGTGGCGGGGCGGCGACCGACGCGCCCCCGCCACGCGCGCGACGACGGACACCTCGGGCCGACGTGGCTGCCCGGGCTAGTGGCCCGGTCCGGCCGGCGCCCGGTCCGGGCCGGGACCGGCCGCGACCCCGGCCAGCAGCGCCCCGACGACGGCCGCCTCCACGCACAGTCCGACGAGCAGGGTCCACGCGCCCAGGAGCGGGGCGGCCGTGGCGAGCGCCCCCGTGACCAGGAGCAGTCCGGCCGCGCAGGCCAGCACCACCACCGCCACGGCCAGCACCGAGCAGGCCGCCCAGAGCGCCCGGTGCCGCCGTACCAGCCCCCCGGCCACCGTTCCCACGACCACGAGCAGCGTCATCGGTACGACCACGGCGGGCCGGTCCAGTCCGCCCGCCCCCGCCCGCGCGCACCACCAGCCGAAGCCGTACGGGAAGAGGACCGCCACGAGGACGGCGACACCGGCCACGCCCCACCCCCGTCGCCGTGCTCCCGGTGACGTCGGCGACCGCCCGCCACCGGGCGGCGGGGCCCACGGATCCGCGGCCCCCGCCCCCGCCGACGGACCGGGACCCCACGGCGCACGCACCCCGGCCCCGGGGCCGCCCCAGGACCCGCCGGCCGGACCCCCCGCCACACCCGCCCCCGCACCCGCACCGGCACCCGCACCCGCACCCGCACGCACCGCGTCCCGCTCTCCGACCTCCCCACGCACACCCGCCCGGCCCGTCGCACTCCCCGCGCCGGACCACCTCCCCACGGCCGCCCCCACCAACGGCACGCCCAGCGCCAGGAGCAGCACCGCCCCGAACCACAGCGGCTGCGCGAACCGGACCGCGAACATGTTCTGCGTCCACACCGCCGCCCGCACCGCGGCCGGCAGGTCCCGGAGCCGCTCGTCCAGGAACTGCCCGAGCTCGATCTGCCACGGCAGCCCGAACACCAGCGACGCGTGCAGGAGCACCAGCCCCACCGCGGCCAGCCCCAGGACCGCCACCCCCGGCAGCGGCCTACGGGTCGCCGCGAGCGGCCCGGCCCAGCACTCCGCCACGTACTCGCACCACAGCGCGAACAGCAGGCCCAGCAGCGCCACCGCCGCCCATCCCGCGAGCTGCGCCGGCACCCCGAGCCCGGGGAGCATCACGTGGTCGGCCACGACGCTCGGCGCCACCGCGTAGCCCGCCGCGATCCCGACCGCCAGCCCGGCCCGGAACGGCGCCCGGCGTCGGCGGTCCGGCGCACCCGGCACGCCGGGGCGGTCGTCCGGTCCGAGCCGCGCGCCGAGTCCGCGGGAGCGGGCCACCGTCAGGAAGAGGACCACGGTGACCACGACGGTGATCAGCTCGGCCGGCCACCAGGACCGCAGGCTGCCGACCCGCGCGAGGGCGGTGAAAGAGACCGCCGGGTCCCAGGCCGCCGGCACGCAGAACCCGAGCACGAAGGCGAAGCCGAACCCCTGGTGCGTCAACGCACGCCGGTCGATCAGGCAGCGCTCCCGCTCCGCGAAACCCGGGTGGCTGCGCGTGAGCCGCCGCCACCCGTGCACCCACCGCCGCGCCCCCGCCCGGACCCGCAGCCCAGCCGCACCGGCCACCCCAGCCGCACCCGGCACCCCAGCCGGACCGTGCACACCAGCCGGACCGTGCACACCAGCCGGTCCGTGCACCTCGCCCGACCCCCGCGCCGAAGCCGACCCCCGCATCCCGGCCGACCCCCGCGCCCCGGCCCGTACGAAGGCCCGCGTCAGGGGACCCGGCCCGCCCTGCCACTCCACCACCCTGGCGTCCGCCTGGAACTCCCGGGTCCTCAGCACGGCTCCCCGCGCCACCAGCAGCACCGCCCCGAACGCCGCCCAGTCGACCAAGGCTGCCACCGACCACCGGCCCGCGGCCGGTACGAGGAGCAGCGACAGCAGGTCGCCGAGTGCCCGCGGGACCAGCATGAGCACCACGAGGCAGCGCATCAGCCCCATCGTGATCATGGTGATGTCGACATCGCGGTTGCGCAGGTGCGCCAGCTCGTGCAGCACCACGGCCCGGAACGCCTCCCGGTCCGCCCCTCCCCCGCCGCCGTCCCCTCCCCCGCTGCCGTCGGCGTCCCACCCGTACAGCTCGACCAGGCCCCGGCTGAGGAGGACCCGTCGCCGGCCCACCCGCCCGAAGGCCACGCCGTTCACGCCGGAGTCGAGGAGGTCGACGAGGTACACGACGCCGCCTGCGTGCGGCACCCCCGCGGTCAGCCGACGGAGCTCGGCGTGCACGGCGGCCAGGGCGGGGGACGCGGCCGGATCCAGCCGGCACACGCCCCGCCGGCGTTCCCGACGTCCGGAACGGAACCAGTAGTGACCGGCGGTCGCCGCCACGAGGATCGCGTACGAGACCAGCGTGCCCTGGGCGGTGCGGTCGCCGGAGACCCCGCAGC
Organism: Streptomyces sp. NPDC093225; assembly: GCF_044753805.1. NCBI lineage: Bacteria > Bacillati > Actinomycetota > Actinomycetes > Kitasatosporales > Streptomycetaceae > Streptomyces > Streptomyces sp. NPDC093225. The sequence goes on along the minus strand of NZ_JBIVNX010000027.1, from coordinate 8,922 downwards.
GCCCCGTGCGGGGGCCGTTCAGGAAGGCCTCGACCCCACCTGCCCGGGAGATGGCCTCCCGCAGGCACGCGTTCGGCTCGCCCGGCAGTCGCCGGGCTCCGGCCAGCCAGTCCGCGTAACCGGGATGCAGGACCCCGATGAAGGCGAACACGGCGCAGATCAGCAGCACGAACGCGATCAACGTGCCGGACGGCAGCGCCGCGCCGCGCCCCGGGGGTACCCCGTCACCGACCGCCCACCACCGCCGACTCCGCACCGCGCCGCCAAGACGGCGCCCGTCCGCCCCGACCCGGGACACGGATCAGACCTCGGCCCGGCCGGCACCCCGCAGGTGCTCGGCGACCACCGCGGCCAACAGCTCGGACCTGTCCTCGGGCAGACCGAGCAGGACCGCACTGCGGCGGGCCACGTCGCGCAGCTCCGCGATCCGCTCCTCCGACAGCACGCCGGACCCGGCCACCACCTCGCCCGGGACGCGCCCGCCGCCCGCCGCCGGGTCGGCGGCACCCTCGCCCGCCGAGGTCCGCTCCACGGTCCCCTCGGCCCGCACCGGCGAACCCTCGCGCAGGCCCTCGCTCCGGCCTCCGGCCCGCACCGCCCGCCGCCGGGCCAACCTGCGCCGGAGCCGGACCACCAGGCCCGCCCCGAGGTCCTGCGACATCGCCTTGACCACTTCCACGGCCACCCCGCACGCCACACCGGTGACCACGACCTCGGCCACGCCCCCGAACGCGAGCGGATCGTCCTTCGCCCGCCCGCGTCCACCGGACCCGCGCCCGACCCGGCGGCCGCCGTCCCCGACGAGGCTCTGCGCGGTCAGCTCGAACAGCGGCAGCTCCTGCGGGGCGAGGCGGGCCACGATGACCCGCGCCAGCCGCAGGTCAGGAGCTTCCGGCGGCACGACCTCGGCCATGTGCGCCCCTCCCTCCGGCCACCCCGGAAGGGGCGGTAGGAGGGGCAGGCTAGTCGCGCGCACCCCGACCGGACCCGCCGGTTCCAGCCCCCCGACCCACAACTGGCCGCGTTCTTACGCTACTTGGCCGGATCCCACGACTTCCGAGCCCCCGGACCCGACACCGGCACCCGACCCGACCCACCGGTCCACCGACCCGCACACCAGCCCCCAGCCGCACACCAGCCCGCGGACCGCCCCAGCAGCCCGCGGGCCCCGCGTCACGCGGTGCGCCGCAGCAGCGCCAGGTACATCGCGTCCGTGCCGTGCAGATGCGGCCACAGCTGCACGTCCGGGCCGTCCCCGAGTGCCGGCACACCCGGCATCAGCGGCCGGGCGTCGATCAGTTCGGCGGCCACCGGCTCCGCACCACCGCGCCCCGTGAGGATGTCGTCCACGACCACGCGCGTCTCCGCGAGGTGCGGCGAGCAGGTCGCGTAACCGACCACGCCGCCCACCCGCACCGCGCTCAACGCCTCGCGCAGCAGCGCACGTTGCAACGGCGCGAAGCCGTCCATGTCGTCCGGGCGACGGCGCCAGCGAGCCTCCGGACGGCGGCGCAGCGCGCCGAGGCCCGAGCACGGCACGTCCATCAGGACGCGGTCGAAGCTGCCGGGCAGCCACGGCGGGCGGGTGCCGTCCGCGGCGATGACCTGGTACGGGCCGGGGTTCCCGTCGAGGGCCCGGGCCACGAGGCGGGCCCGGTGCGGCTGCTTCTCGGAGGCGAGCAGTGCCGCGCCGCGCTCGGCCGCCAGCGCGGCGAGCAGCGCCGCCTTGCCGCCGGGGCCGGCGCAGCCGTCGAGCCACCGCTCGTCGCGGCCTTCCAGCGGGGCGTTGGCGAGGGCGATGGCCACCAGCTGGCTGCCCTCGTCCTGCACGCCCGCGCGGCCCTCCCGTACCGGCCCGATCGCACCGGGCTCGCCGCCCTCCGCGAGCCGGACGGCGTACGGCGACCAGCGCCCGGGCAGCGCCGACTCCTCGCCGACGACGCCGAGCAGCTCCTCGGGCGTCGAGCGGCCGGGGCGGGCCACCAGCGTCACCTCGGGACGCTCGTTGTCGGCCTCCAGCAGGTCCTCGATGCCCGCCCGGCCGCCGCCCAGGGCGTCCCAGAGGGCGGACACGACCCAGCGCGGGTGCGAGTGCACGACCGCGAGGTGGTCCTCGGCGTCCTCGTCGTACGGCGGGGCGACCCGCTCCAGCCAACCGTCGAGGTCGTCGGCCGCGATCTTGCGCAGCACGGCGTTCACGAACTTGGCCCGCCCGTCGCCGAGCACGACCCGGGCCAGCTCGACACTGGCCGACACCGCCGCGTGGGTGGGGATCCGGGTGCCGAGCAGCTGGTGGGCGCCCAGCGAGAGGACGTCCAGGACCGGCGGGTCCACCTCGCGGAGCGGGCGGTCCACGCAGGCGGCGATGATCGCGTCGTACGTGCCCTGGCGACGCAGCGTGCCGTAGACCAGCTCGGTGGCGAGGGCGGCGTCCCGCGCATCGAAACCGCCGCCCTTGGCCTCCGCGGCCTCGCGGGCCTTGCGCAGCAGGGGCGGCAGGACGAGGTTGGCGTACGCGTCACGCTCGTCGACCGCCCGCAGGGCCTCGAAGGCGAGGACGCGGACGGGGTCCTTCTGGGGCCGCCGGTACGGCTTGGCCTGCTTGCCGGGACGACGACGGGGCTGCTCGGTCACGTGAAAGGTGCTCCGCTTACGGTGATGGTGCGCGATGTCGCCTTCAGCGTACGTCCCCCACGCCCCCTCGCCCCGCCACGGCCCCACGCCCACGAACCTCCCGCTTCGGGGCACAGCACAGCACCCCACCGGAGCCCCCGGGGCCAGGGGCCCGCCGACCGTAGACGGCACGGACGGCGGGTACCGGGGCGAAGCCCAGGAGGCCCAGCCGCCCGCAGCACGGACCGGACGGCAGGCCTCCGGGACGACCGAGGATCAGGCCAGCCGGTCGGCGGCGGTGAGGCGAACCCCCCGAGCCCAGTCCGCACCCCGCATCGGCTTCTTCCCCTGCGGCTGCACCCACAGGAGCTCGACCGCGTGCGACCCGGTCCCCACGTACACGTTGTTCTTGGCCCCCGCGAGCTCACCGGCCGCCAGGTCGGTCCGCTCCGGCAGCAGCCCCACCGAGATGAGCTTCAGCCGCTCGCCGCGGAAGACCGTCCACGCACCCGGAGCGGGGTTGCAACCGCGGACCACCCGGTCCACGCGCATCGCCGGCACGGCCCAGTCGACCTTGGCGTCCTCGACGGTGATCTTCGGGGCGAGGGAGATGCCCTCGGCCGGCTGCGGCACCGCGCGCAGCGCCCCGTCCGCGATGCCGTCCATGGTCGCGGCCAGCAGCCCGGCACCCGCGAACGCCAGTCGGGTCAGCAGGTCGCCGCTGGTGTCGGTCGGCCGGACCTGCTCGGTGAGCACGCCGTAGAGCGGCCCGGAGTCCAGACCCTCCTCGATGAGGAAGGTGGAGGCACCGGTCACCTCGTCCCCCGCCATGATCGAGTGCTGCACGGGGGCCGCGCCGCGCCAGGCCGGCAGCAGCGAGAAGTGCAGGTTGACCCAGCCGTGGGCCGGGATGTCGAGCGCCGACTTGGGCAGCAGGGCTCCGTAGGCGACCACGGGGCAGCAGTCGGGCGCGATCTCGCGCAGCCGCGCCTGGAACTCCGGATCGCGGGGACGCGTCGGCTTGAGGACCTCGATGCCGGCCTCCTCCGCACGCTGCGCGACGGGGCTGGCGACCAGCCGACGGCCGCGGCCGGCCGGCGCGTCGGGCCGGGTGACGACGGCGGCGACCTCGTGCCGCTCCGAGGCGATCAGGGCGTCCAGGGCGGGCACGGCCACCTCGGGGGTACCTGCGAAGACGAGCTTCACTGGGGTCATACCTCGCTTTGCGCTGACGTCATGCTTCTCTCGAGCAACGGCCCAGTCTACGGCCTGCCTTGCACCCCCGGCATGCCCGGGAGCCGCCCCGACCCCGGACACGACCGCACCACACCCCCAACCGCCGCCGGCGCCCGAGGGCAGCTGAACCGACCCCGCCCCCGAAACCACTCGAAGCCCCGGGCCCACACACCTCGCGAGAGTGCCGCCCCGTGGTGTGTGGGGGGAGGCGCTTGAGGCGGCATGGCAGGCTGGTCCGGAGGCAGGCCCGGGCCTGGGGTGGCCGAAGGCCAGGGCGAAGCCCCGAAGCCCCAGGGGTGGGCCTGCCGCATGGCCTGCAGGCCATGCCGCCTCAAGTGGCGAGGGGACCCACGCACCACGGGGCGGCCGTCACCCACCCCATCCCACCACCGCCCCACCACCCCGCCCCGCCCTACCCCACCACCCCGACACCGGGCCCCACCGCCCCACCGGCCCCACCGGCCCCACCCCGCCCCGTCAACACCGGTACGCACCACCGCCGCCAGGGGGCGTACGCACATACGCGCGCCCCTCGCATATGCCGACACGCCCCAGGTGCGTGACTCCTCGGCGGATGGAGCGTTGGTCAAGAGAGATTGACCGAAACGGGCCGCATTGTGTGACGCACCGTCCTTTGGCCCGATCCGTTCCTACGCCGGTACGAGAGGCTTGTTCATGGCCGACCACGCCACCCACGACGCTCAAGCGAGGGCCAGTCTGCATCTGCTGGTGCGGGACATCGAGCGGGTCCGCCGTCAGGTGGATGCTCTGCGTACGCTCACCGCCCAGCTGGGCAACGTCTACCGCCCGCGTCGCTCCGGACCCTCCACGGGATTCGTCGTCTACGGCCGGGCGCCCGCCCCTACCGTCCGTCTGGCCCAGGAGCTGCGCGACAGCGTCGAGACGCTCGTCACCGCCGCGGTCGACTTCGACCGCTCGCTCGGATTCTCGTGGGACGCGGTGGGCTCCGCCCTCGGGGTCACGAAGCAGGCCGTGCACCGGCGTTACGGGGCCCGGCGGGCAGCCGCCGCGGCGGAGGCCGCCGAACCGCTGGCCGAAGGCACGACGACCCGCACGATCAACATGCCCACGGTGCCCGCCGCCCGCTCGATGCCGCCGCAGCCCACGTCCGGCTCCCAGGGGCTGCGCGAGGAGGCCACGGCCCGCCCGGCCGCCTTCCCCGGTCCCCGCACGGGCTGACCTCCTCCCCGGCCCCGCGCCGGGACCGCGGCCCCGCTGGGCGGATCCCTCGCCCACCGGGGCCGCCGCGCGTCGGCCGTGGCGTCACCCCACCCACCCCGCACCCGCACCCGCACCCGCACCCGCACCCGCACCCGCACCCGCACCCGCACCAACCCGACCGGACACGATCGGATACGGTCGCGAACGGATCACCGGCGTGATCAACGTCGTCGAAGCCGACCAGGGGGCAACCGTGGAGCAGGTGGCGCACCAGGAACAGACACGGACCGGGACCGGGACCCAGAACCAGTCCCAGCACCAGCACCAGCACCAGCACCCGAACCAGCACCCGAACCAGACGCAGGCCCAAGCCCAGCCCCAGGCCTATGCCCAGCCCCAAGCCCTGACCCTGGCGGACGTGCTGGACGCGGCGGCGCGGGGTCAGTACCCGCCGCCCGACGGTGGTGTGACGGTGCTCCCGCAGCCGAGCCACCGGGACGCCGGGGTGATCGCGTTCACCGCGCACTCGGTGGTGTTCACCGACGAGGACCCCGAGTGGGTGCACGCCACGCTGGCCGCCCTGGACTGCGACGCACTGGCCGCCACGATGAACGCCCGTTTCCTGGCGGCCCTCCTCGACCGGACCGGCCGGACGACCGACACGATCGACCTCCTCACGGCGGCGGACCCGCTGTCGGGCGAACCGCCACTCCCCCTGCACGAGCTCGTGGACCCCGACCACCCGCGTGTGACCAGTGCCCGCAGGCGCCGCGACGACGTACGCGTCTGGGCCTGCGACGGCGGGGTGCTCGTCCTCGGGCGGGGCGTGGCGGGGCGCTGGGAGACGGCGGTCGAAGTGGACGAAGACGCCCGCCACCGCGGTCTGGGCCGGGCCCTGGCCACGGCCGCCCGGTACCTCGTACCGGACGGGTCGCCCGTCTGGTCCCAGCAGGCCGCCGGCAACGCCCGCAGCGTCCGCGCCTTCCAGGCCGCGGGCTACCGCCCGATCGGCGCGGAAGCGCTACTCCTCCCCCGCGGCTGACCACCGACCTCCCGAACCGAGCGCGACCGCCCGTCCAGCACCCGACCGACGGACCTCAGCCCCACCCCTCCCCCCATCACCCATCACCACCCACCCAGCACCCGTCACCGATCACCGATCACCGATCACCGATCACCCGATATCCAACGGATCGATCCGCACCCGAATCGGATCCGCAGCCGCAGGCCCACGGGCCAGCCGGGCCGCCTGGGCGGACTTCAGCGCGGCGGCCAGCGCCGCCCCCGAACCCGGCGGCACCCGGACCAGCGCCCGCGCCATCCCCCCGTCGCCACCCCCGACCTCACCGCCCCCGGGGCCACCGCGCCGAGCCCCGCCCCCGCCGGACCGAGCACCCGCACCACCACCCGAACCCCCACCTCGGCCAGCCCCCGCACCCGACCCAGCTCCAGCCCCCAACACCGGAACCGGCCCCAGAATCTCCGCATCGGACGGCAGGGCCGCGCCGGCGAGGAAGCCCTCCAGGGTGTCGGGACGGCCGACCACCGCCGCCATCCGCGACACCGGTGGGAAGCGCAGTTCCGCCCGCTCGGACAGTTCCCGCACCGCGTGCCCGACCGGGTCCCAGCGCACGAGCGCCTGTACGGGCCGGAGCGACGGCTCGGCGACCACGACCACGGTGCCGTCCCCGCGCACCAGCGAAGCGGCCGTGATCCACCGGCGCAGCGCCTCCTCGCCCGCCCGCAGGTCGGGGAAGCCGAGCATCGCCCAGCCGTCCAGCAGCAGGGCAGCCGCGTAGCCGGCGCCCTCGGCCACCGGTTCCGCGCCCGGTGTGGACACGATCAGCGCCGGGCGGTCCGGCACGGAGTCCAGTACGTGGTCCCGCCCCGACGTGCGCACCGGCACCGCCGGGAACGCCCGGCCGAGCTCCTCGGCCGTCCGCCGGGCGCCCACGATGCTGGCCCGCAGCCGTGCCGAACCGCAGGCGCCGCAGTGCCAGTCCAGCTCGCCGCGCCCGCACCAGCCACACCGCAGCGCCCGCTCGTCCGGCGCCTCCAGCGGCCCGGCGCAGGCCGTGCAGCGGGCCGGGGTACGGCACCGCTCGCAGGCCAGCCGGGGCACGTACCCGCGGCGCGGGACCTGGACCAGCACCGGGCCGGTCTTGAGGCCCTCGCGCACCGCCTGCCAGGCGAGCGTGGGCAGCCGGGCGGCCCGGGCGGCCTCGTCGCGGGCCAGGTCGTCCTCGCCGACCGTGCGCACGAGGGGCGCGGCGGCCCGGACCTGTTCGCGGTCGGCGGTCACGGGCCGGGCCCAGCCGGACTCCACCAGCTGCGCCGCCTCGACCGTGCAGCTGGTGGCACCGAGCAGGAAGGCGCACTCCTCGTGCGCCGAGCGCAGTTCCAGCACCTCCCGCACGTGCGGGAAGGGCGCGTTGTCGTCGCTGTGGCTGGAGTCGCCGTCGTCCCAGATCGCGACCAGGCCCAGGTCCCGTACGGGTGCGAACATGGCGGACCGGGTCCCGATCACGGCCCGCACGGAACCGCGGTGCACGGACAGCCACTGGCGGTAGCGCTTCTCCGGACCGGACTCGGCGGTCAGCACCGCGTGCCGGCCGTCTCCGAGGAGGGCGGTCAGAGCGGCGTCCAGCCGGGCCACCGACCGCCCGTCGGGCAGTACGGCGAGGGCGCCCCGACCGGCGGAGAGGGCGGCGGCCATCGCGCGGGCCAGCTCGTCGGGCCAGCCCGGGCCCGGCAGCGCGGTCCAGACGGCCCGCGGGTTGCGCCCGGCGGCCAGCGCACCCAGGAAGGCGGGCCCGGCCGGGTAGCGCTGCCAGCCACCGGGCTCGGGAGCGGGCGGCGGGGGCAGCGGGTCGGGCGAGGGCCGGGACTCGGCGCGGGCGTTGCGCGGCGGCACGGCGAGCTGCAGGACGTCGGCCAGGCTGCCTGCGTACCGGTCGGCGACGGCCCGGGTGAGGGCGAGCAGGCGCGGCGTGAGGACGGGCTCGGGGGAGACCACGTGCGCGAGCGCGGCCAGCGGGCCGTTGTAGTCGCTCTCCGCGCGCCGCTCGACGATGAACCCGTCGATCAGCCCGCCGCCCTCGCGACGGCCCTCGCGGACCTGGTGCGCCCCCGCGCCGAAGCGGACGCGGACCCGCACTCCGGGCTGGGCGGCCTCGTCGAGCTCGGCGGGGACGGCGTAGTCCCAGAGCTGGTCGAGGTGGAGCACGCCCTTGTTCACCAGGATCCGGGCGACGGGCAGCCGCTCTGCGAGCGGTGCGCCGCGCCATGTGCGCGGCTTGGCCCGGGGCGCGGCGGCCTTGGCGGCCCGCACCGTCTCGCGAATGAGCGCGAGCTGCTCCGGCGGCCCCCCGCCCGCCTCCTGCTCCGGCTCTCCGCCCGCCCCCTGCCCCGGCCCCCCGCCCACGTCCTGCTTCGGCCCCCGACCAGCCTCCTGGTGCGGCCCCCCACCCGACTCCTGCGGTTCCGCCCGCTCACCCGCGCCCCGCGGCCCCCCGACGGGCCCCCGCGCCGTAGGAGGACGCCGGTCCCCGGCGGACTGCGGTCCCCGGGGAGCCGTTTCCTGCCCCCGGGCCCTCCCGGCGGCCTCGCGGGGTTCGTTCGCGCTGGTCACACCAGCATTCTTACCAAAGCCCGCTGACAACGCGGACGGCCCCGGGCCCGGACCGAGAGGTCCGGGGCCGGGGCCGTCCGTACATCACACCACGCAGCGGAATCCGCGACAGCCGTCCTTACGGACCAGCAGCTGCGCCTGGAGACCAGCGGCCGTGCTTACAGACCGGCTGCCGCGCGCAGGGCGTCGACGCGGTCGGTGCGCTCCCAGGTGAAGTCCGGCAGCTCGCGGCCGAAGTGGCCGTAGGCCGCGGTCTGGGC
>NZ_JBIVNX010000026.1:0-113233 GCF_044753805.1 Streptomyces sp. NPDC093225 | reverse complement strand
AGGCCAGGGCGAAGCCCCAAAGCCCCTGGGGTGGGCCTGCCGCAGGGCCTGCAGGCCGCCCCCGTCAAGCGCCGAGGGGACCCACACACCACGGGACGGCCGCCCCCGGAGCGAGCCCGCCGAAGCCCCCGGCCGCACCGACGCGCCCGCGCCTGCCACCCACCCACCACGCACGCACCCACGCACGCACACACCCACCACGCACACGCCCGCCACGACGCACGCACCCACCCACCCCCAACTACGCCCCCGGACCTAAGCCGCAGGCCCGATGCGCAGGCCCGCACGGCGATGGTCGGATGGCGGAATGAACGATCTTGCAAAAGACCCGGACCCCGCCACCCCCAACCCCGCCACCCCCAACCCCGTCACCCCCGGCCCCGTCACCCCCGGCCCCGACGTCCCCGGCCCCGACGTCCTCACCCGCCTGGCCGAGGAGCGGAACGTCTGGCTCTGCACCGTGCGCCCCGACGGCTCCGCGCACGTGACCCCCGTCTGGTTCGTGTACGCCGACGGCACCTGGTGGATCGGCGCGGACGCGAGGTCGGTCAAGGTCCGCAACGTCCGGGCCGAGCCGCGCGTCTCCCTCGCCCTGGAGGACGGCCGGTTCCCGGTCGTGGCGGAGGGCGGGGTCGTCCTGCACCGCGACGACGACGGGTTCCCAGCCTCGGTCGTAACGGCGTTCCGGGAGAAGTACGGATGGGACGTGGGCGCGGCACGCCCCGACGATCGCCGGGTCCTCCTCGAAGTCCCCGTACGACGCTGGCTACTGGCGGGCACCGCCCAGTAAGCCGTCACCACCCGTCACCCACCACCCACACCCGCCACCCCCACCACCCACCACCCACCACCCACCACCCGGCCACCAATCCCAAGCCAACCCCAAGCCGCCCCCCGACCACCCACCCCCACATAGGTCTATAGTTAGGTCAGCCTAACCTAACCACCCCGGGGAGCAGTGTGAGTACCGAGGTCTACCGGGACGCCTGGGGCATCCCGCATCTGCGCGCGTCCGGCCCCAACGAACTGGCCTTCCTCCAAGGGCGCGTGACCGCCTCCGACCGCGGCTGGCAGCTGGAGGTGGAGCGCCGCCGCTCGCAGGGCACCACGGCCGCCTTCCTGGGGGCGGAGGCCGTCGACTGGGACCGCTTCGCCCGCCGCACCCGGCTCGACGACACCGCCCGCCGCTGCTTCGAGGCCCTCGACGGGGAGACCGCCGCCTGGGTACGGGCCTACGTCGACGGCGTCAACGCGGGCATGGCCCGCGGCGCGGCCCGGGACCCCCGCTTCGCCCGCACCGGGCTGACGCACCGCCCGTGGGAGCCCTGGGTGCCGCTGGGCATCTGGCTGTCCACCCACATCCTCTTCGCCGGCTTCCCGACGAAGCTCTGGCGCGAGCGGGTCGCCCTCGCCCTCGGCGAGGAGTCGGCCACCCTCTTCGCCACCGACGGGCCCGGCACCTCCGGCAGCAACGGCTGGCTGGTGCCCGGCGACCGCACCGCCACCGGGTCGGCGATCATCGCGGGCGACCCGCACCGTTTCATCGAGGACCCGGGCGTCTACCAGCAGATCCGGCTCGCCTGCCCCGAGTACGACGTCGTGGGCCTGGCCGTCCCGGGCGTCCCCGGCCTCGCCCACTTCGGCCACACCGGCGCCGCCGCCTGGGCCATCACCAACGCCATGGCCGACTACCAGGACCTCTACCGGGAGCGGCTGCGCCGATCGGGCTCGCTGGTGGAGGCTCTCGGGCCGGACGGGCGCTGGGAGGGCGTGCAGCACCACACCGAGACCATCGAGGTGGCGGGCGGCGAGCCCGTCACGGTCGAGGTCGTGGAGACGGCGCGCGGGCCCGTGGTGCTCCAAGGCCCGGAGGCCGCCCCGTGGGAACAGGCCGCGCCGACCACCCCCACGACCACCAGCACCACCCCCATCACACCCACCACCAGCACCACCACTCCCCCCTTCGAGCCCGCCGTGAGCCTGCGCTACCCGCCCCGGGTCAGCGCCGAACTCGGCTTCGCGGCCCTGCCCGCGCTGCTGCGCGCCCGTACCGTCGCGGACGTCGACCGCGCCGCCGACCTGTGGGCCGAGCCGGTCAACGTCATCCACGCGGCCGACACCGCGGGCGGCCTCCTGCACCGTGTCGCCGGCGCCGTACCGGTGCGCGACCGGGCCAACCAGCTGCGCCTGGCGCCCGCTTGGGAGCCGGGCCACGAGTGGCGGGGTTGGGCGGCGATGCCGGCCGAGTCGGTCCAGGGCTTCGCCGTCATGGCCAACGCCCGTGGGATCGCGAGCCCGTTGGGCGTCGAGTTCGCCCCGCCGCACCGGGCGAACCGGATCCGCGACCTGCTCAGCGGCTCCGACGACTGGACCCCGGACGCCATGGCCGACATCCACATGGACACCCGACTCGCCTCCGCCGAAGCCCTGTTGGCCCTGACCAAGGACCTCGACGGACTGTCCCCCGCGGCCGAGGCGATGCGCGAGCGCCTGCTGGACTGGGACCGCCACATGGCGGCCGACAGCGCCGAGGCCCTGCTCTTCGCCGCCCTGCGCACCGCCGTCGTACGCGCCCTCGCCGCCGACCCGGCGTTCGCGGGGCTGGCCGGCGTCCCCGGCGGGCCCGAGGTGTTCCACCCGTGGCTGCACCTCGTCCCGCGGATCGGCTACGCCCTGGAGGGCCTGCTGGCCAGCGACCTGCCGACCGGCGTGGACCGGGCCGGGCACGTACGGAGCGCGCTGGAGGCGGTCGCTGCGCAGCCGCCGTCCGGGGTCTGGGCCGACACGCACCGCCTGGTGCCGTGGCAGGCCCTGCCCGCCCCGGACGCGCAGTGGCCGGGCCTGGGCGGCGACCACGACTGCGTGCTGGCCACGTCCTCCGTCCCCGGTGCCACCGACCTCGTCTTCCGCGGCCCGGCCGCCCGCTACGTCTGGGACCTGGCCCGCCGCGAGGACAGCCGCTGGGCCGTCCCGCTCGGCGCGGACGGCGTCCCGGGCCGGCCCCACCACCGCGACCAGCTCGCCCCGTGGGCCCGCGGTGAACTCGTACCCGTGGTGACCGACTGGTCCCGACTCGAGAAGGAGAGCCCGTGACCTCGCCCTCCACGTCCGACGCCACGCCCGACACCCCAACCGACGCACCGACCGACGCACCGACCGACGCAGCGTCCAACACCCCGCAAGCGACCCCCGTCTCCCCCCGCCCACCCGTGTTCACCAAGGACGCCGAGGACGCCGAAGGCCTCGGCGCCCTGACGGTCACCCCGCTCGACCCGGCCGTGGACAGCCCGCTGGTGCACGGCTGGGTCACCCAGGAGCGGGCCCGCTTCTGGGGCATGGATGGGGCGGACCTCGACCTGGTCCGGGAGATCTACGAGGACGTCGACCGGCGCACCACCCACCACGCCTTCCTGGTCCGCCTGGACGGGCGGCCGGTCGCGCTGTTCCAGACGTACGACCCCGCCGAGGACCGGATCAGCGAGTGCTACGAGGTGGTGCCCGGGGACGTCGGCATGCACATCCTGCTCGCTCCGGCCGAGGGGCCGGCGGTGCCCGGATTCAGCGTGCGGCTGATGCGGGTCCTGCTGGAGTTCGCCCTGTCCGGCGGCGGCACCCGGGTGGTCGGCGAACCGGACGCGGCGAACCACAAGGCCGTCGCGCTGCTGACGCGCCTCGGCTTCGAGGCCGGGCCGGAGGTCGAGCTGCCGGAGATCGACCTCCCCGAGGTGTACCTGCCGGCCAAGCGTGCCCGGCTGTGCATCCTGACGCCGGACTCCCCGCATCACCCGTAAGGAGTAACCCGCAAGATCCTCAATGCCCGTTCCCCCAGCGCGACTTGACCGGATCAGGAGCCCCACGGGAAGCTGATCCGCACTCGACACGACAGCGCTGGGGGGACAGTGACCAGCACGAACCTGCACATCGGACCGGACTCCGTGCCGGACCGGTACCGGCTCTTACGCTCCATCGGGCGCGGCGGGGAGGCCGTGCTCTACCTGGCCGAGATCGAACTGGCCGGTGGCAGCGAGCCGGTGGTGGTCAAGGTCCTCGACTCGAAGACCACGATCACGCCCGAGGTCTTCGAACGCGTCAGCCGGAAGTGGAACGAGCAGGCGGAGCTGCTCCGCTTCGTGCACCGGCCCGGGGTGGTCGGGGTGCGCGAGCACTTCGAGGGCCCGCCCATCCACCGCCCCGGCGAGTCCGGCACCCTGACCGGCCGCGCGCTGGTCCTGGTCATGAACCACGTCGACGGCCTCGACCTGCGCGACTGGCGCGCGGAGCGGACCCTGGCCGCCGCCGCCGAGCGGCGCGAGGTGATGCGGACGCTGGAGCAGCTGGCCGACGTACTGGACTGGCTGCACTCGGGCAAGGCCACCCCGTCCGGCCGGCAGGTCATCCACGGGGACCTGTCCCCCGGCAACGTGATGGTGGACGGGCACGGGCAGGCCACCCTGGTGGACTTCGGGCTCAGCAAGCTGACCGCCGACCACCAGACGGCGGAGGTCTGGTTCACCCCGGGCTACGCGGCGCCCGAGGTCTTCGACGGGAAGCGGACCCCGGGCACGGACCGGTACGCCTTCGGAGCGATCGCGTACTTCCTGCTCAGCGGGCAGTCCCCGCCCCCCGCTCCGGAGCAGCTGGCGTCCGCCCTCGCAGCGCTGCCGGCCCTGGCCGGGCTCGCCCCGGAGCAGCGGGAGCGGGTCACCTCGATCGCCGCCGCCGACCCCGGGGCGCGGCCGCTGAACCTGTCCGCGTGGGTGAAGGACGTCCGCCACGGGGTGGTCTCCACGACGGCCACCACCTCGCAGCGCGTCCAGGACACCCCGCCGAGGCCGGCGTCCGCGCCCACCGTGCCGCCCCGACCGGCGGCGCCCCCGCCGACCGCCGCGGACGTCCCCCACGGCCCGACCCCCACGAACGCCCCGCACGGCCCGACCCCCGCGGACGCCCCACCGACCACCGCCGACGCCCCGCCCGCGGCCGCACCCACACCCGCGCCCACACCCGCACCCCTAGGCGTCTTCGGCCCGCCTCCATCGCAGGAACCGCCTCCATCGCAGGGCCCGCCCCCGTCGCAGGGCCCGCCCCCGTCGCAGGGCCCGCCCCCGTCGCAGGGCCCGCCGACCGCGCCGGGCGGCCCGGTGTACCCGCCCACCGCGGTCGTCACCACCCCCGAGGGCGCGCCCCCGGCGCCGCCCCGCAAGAGGAAGCGCCGCGGACCGGTGCTGGTGGCCGCCGCGGTGGCCGTGGTCCTCATCGCGGCGGGCGCGGTGTTCGGCGCGAAGTACCTGGGTGACCGCACCGGGGACGGCGGCAACCACGCGGACGCCGAGGGCGGCCCGGTCGCCAGCAGCGCGCCGGCCACGCAGGAGTCCACGCCCACCCCCACCCCGGACGCCACCGAGGAGGAGACCCAGGACCCGTCCGGCGACCCGACCGCGGGCGCCTCCGCCACGCCGGGCATCCCGGACGACGCCACCCAGACCTCCCTGACCACGTTCCCTCTGGTCAGCGGAATGGAGGGGTACGAGGTCAGAGCCGTGAAGATCAACACGCAGCGGCACGCGGACGCGTTCGTCGCACCGGACTGCAACGGCTACGCCATCGAGTTCGACCTCGACAGGTCGTGGAAGAAGCTCCAGCTGACCGCGGGCATCGAGGACGACTCCAAGAAGAGCAGCGGCCGGCTGACCATCACCGCGGACGGCGAGTCCCTCTTCGCGGAGGAGCTGGAACTCGGCAAGCCGAAGGAGCTCGACCTGAACGTCGAGAACCGGCTGCGCCTGCGCATCAGCACCGAACAGTGCGAGGACGGCGTCCTCGCCCTCGGCTCCCCGATCCTCAAGAGGTAACCGGCAGGACTCAAGAGGTAGCCGGCAGGAGAAAAGCGGGCGCCCCGGTCCGGTCCACCAGGGACCGGACCGGGGCGCCCGTACGGCACACCGGAGAGACCGGGCGTCAGCCCTCGACGCCGAGCTTCTCCAGGATGAGCTCCTTGACGCGGGCCGCGTCGGCCTGACCGCGGGTGGTCTTCATGACCGCGCCGACCAGGGCGCCGACGGCCGCGACCTTGCCGCCGCGGATCTTGTCCGCGATGGCCGCGTTCCCGGCGATGGCCTCGTCCACGGCCGCGCCCAGCGCGCCCTCGTCCGAGACGACCTTCAGGCCGCGCTTCTCGACGACCTCGTCCGGGCTGCCCTCGCCGGCGAGGACGCCCTCGAGGACCTGGCGGGCCAGCTTGTCGTTGAGCGAGCCGTCCGCGACCAGCGCGGACACCCGGGCCACGTCGGCCGGGGTGATGCCCAGCTCGTCCAGGCCCTTGCCCGACTCGTTGGCGTTGCGGGCCAGCTCGCCCATCCACCACTTGCGGGCGGCGGCCGAGTCGGCGCCGGCCTCGACGGTGGCGACGATCAGGTCGACGGCGCCGGCGTTGAGGATCGACTGCATGTCGAACTCGCCGACGCCCCACTCCTCGCGGAGCCGGTTGCGGCGCACGCGCGGCATCTCCGGAAGGCCGGCGCGCAGCTCCTCGACCCACTCGCGCGCGGGCGCGACGGGGACCAGGTCGGGCTCCGGGAAGTACCGGTAGTCCTCGGCGTTGTCCTTGATGCGGCCGGAGGTGGTGGAGCCGTCGTCCTCGTGGAAGTGACGGGTCTCCTGCACGATCGAGCCGCCGGACTGCAGGACGGCCGCGTGGCGCTGGATCTCGAAGCGCGCCGCGCGCTCGACCGACCGGAGCGAGTTGACGTTCTTGGTCTCCGAGCGGGTACCGAACGTCGAGGTGCCCTTCGGCATCAGCGACAGGTTCACGTCGCAGCGCATCTGGCCCTTGTCCATGCGGGCCTCGGAGACGCCGAGCGCCTTGATGACCTCGCGCAGCTCGGCCACGTACGCCTTGGCGACCTCGGGGGCGCGCTCGCCGGCACCGACGATCGGCTTGGTGACGATCTCGATGAGCGGGATGCCGGCGCGGTTGTAGTCCAGCAGGGAGTGGGACGCGCCGTGGATACGGCCGGTGGCGCCGCCGACGTGGGTCGACTTGCCGGTGTCCTCCTCCATGTGGGCGCGCTCGATCTCCACGCGGAAGACCTCGCCGTCCTCCAGCTGGACGTCCAGGTAGCCGTTGAAGGCGATCGGTTCGTCGTACTGGGAGGTCTGGAAGTTCTTCGGCATGTCCGGATAGAAGTAGTTCTTCCGGGCGAAGCGGCACCAGTCGGCGATCTCGCAGTTGAGCGCGAGGCCGATCTTGATGGCGGACTCCACGCCGATCGCGTTGACGACCGGGAGCGAGCCGGGCAGGCCGAGACAGGTCGGGCAGGTCTGCGAGTTGGGCTCGGCGCCCAGCTCGGTGGAGCAGCCGCAGAACATCTTGGTCCTGGTGCCGAGCTCGACATGGACCTCGAGGCCCATGACGGGGTCGTACGCGCCCAGCGCGGCCTCGTACGACAGGAGTTCGGTGACGGTCACGGTGAAACTTTCCCTCTCAGCCCAGCAGGACGTCGTCGTCGCCCAGGCGCTTGAGCTCCCGGTACAGGATCGCGAGGCCGGTGACGATGGCGGCGGCGGACACCACGGCGTCGACGAGCACCAGCGCGTCGTGCTCCTTGCGGGCCTTCTTGGCCTGCTTGATCACGCTGAAGGCCCCGAAGGCGGTGGTGCCGATGGACAGGTACGTGCCGGACTTGGACTTCTTGAAGCCCTTGGCCTTGGCGAGTGCGTTGCTCACAGCGACGGTGCCTCCTCCAGCAGCGGGTGACCCCAGCGCTCGACGAAGGCGGCCTCGACGGCGGCACCGACCTTGTACAGGCGGTCGTCCTTCATGGCGGGGGCGATGATCTGCAGACCGACCGGGAGGCCGTCCTCCGGCGCCAGGCCGCAGGGCAGCGACATGGCGGAGTTGCCGGCCAGGTTGGTCGGGATGGTGCACAGGTCCGCGAGGTACATCGCCATCGGGTCGTCGGCGCGCTCGCCGATCGCGAAGGCGGTGGTCGGGGTCGTCGGGGAGACGATCACGTCGACCTGCTCGAAGGCCTTCTCGAAGTCCTTCGTGATGAGCGTGCGGACCTTCTGGGCCGAGCCGTAGTACGCGTCGTAGTAGCCGGAGCTGAGCGCGTACGTGCCGAGGATGATGCGGCGCTTGACCTCGTCGCCGAAGCCGGCTTCGCGGGTCAGGGCGGTGACGTCCTCGGCGGACTTGGTGCCGTCGTCGCCGACCCGCAGGCCGTAGCGCATGGCGTCGAACCGGGCGAGGTTCGAGGAGCACTCGGACGGCGCGATCAGGTAGTACGCGGCCAGCGCCAGGTCGAAGGACGGGCAGTCCAGCTCGACGATCTCGGCGCCGAGCTCCTTGAGGAGCTCGACCGACTCGTCGAAGCGCTGCACGACGCCGGCCTGGTAGCCCTCGCCGCGGAACTGCTTGACGACGCCGACGCGCATGCCGGCCACCGAGCCGTTGCGGGCCGCCTCGACGACCGGCGGGACCGGGGCGTCGATGGAGGTGGAGTCCAGCGGGTCGTGGCCGGCGATGACCTCGTGCAGCAGGGCCGCGTCGAGGACGGTGCGGGCGCACGGGCCGCCCTGGTCCAGGGACGAGGAGAAGGCCACCATGCCGTAGCGGGAGACGCCGCCGTAGGTGGGCTTCACGCCGACGGTCGCGGTCACGGCCGCGGGCTGGCGGATGGAGCCGCCGGTGTCGGTGCCGATGGCCAGCGGGGCCTCGTACGCGGCCAGGGCCGCCGAGGAGCCGCCGCCGGAGCCGCCGGGGATGCGGGTGAGGTCCCACGGGTTGCCGGTGGGGCCGTAGGCGCTGTTCTCGGTGGAGGACCCCATGGCGAACTCGTCCATGTTGGTCTTGCCGAGGATGACGACGTCGGCTTCCTTCAGCTTGCGCGTCAGGGTGGCGTCGTACGGCGGGATCCAGCCCTCGAGGATCTTGGAACCGACCGTGGTGGGCACGCCCTTGGTGGTGAAGATGTCCTTCAGGGCGAGCGGGACGCCGGCCAGCGGGCCGAGCTCCTCGCCGCGGGCGCGCTTCTCGTCGACGGCGCGGGCCTGGGCCAGCGCGCCCTCGCGGTCGACGTGCAGGAAGGCGTGCACCTTCTCGTCGACGGCGTCGATGCGGGCCAGGTGGGCCTCGGTCACCTCGACGGCCGTGAGCTCGCCCGAGGCGATCTTCGCGGCGATCTCGGCGGCCGTGAGCTTGATGATGTTGTCGGCCATGGTCTTAGTCCTCCCCCAGGATCTGCGGCACCTTGAAACGCTGCTGCTCCTGGGCGGGAGCACCGGAAAGCGCCTGCTCGGGGGTGAGCGAAGGACGGACCTCGTCCGCGCGCATGACGTTCGTCAGCGGCAGCGGGTGGGAGGTCGGCGGTACGTCTTGGTCGGCGACCTCGGCGACGCGGGCGACCGCGCCGATGATGTCGTCCAGCTGACCGGCGAAGTGGTCCAGCTCGTCGCCGGACAGCTCCAGACGCGCCAGCCGAGCGAGGTGGGCGACCTCCTCGCGCGTGATGCCAGGCATGCAGCGATCCTCTGAGGGTGGTGAGTGTGTAGGTTTCGGGCCCAATCCTATGGGGCACCGGCCGCATGCCACGAAACGGTTTGGCGCGCCCGGGCCCTCGGAAGGGCCCGGGCGCGGGGTCGGCCGGGCGTCAGGACACGGTGCGGCCGGTCCAGCCGGAGGAGATCCGGACGCGGTCGCCGAAGCCGCCGCGGCCGTTTCCGGGGTTGAAGCGGGCCACCCCGGAGGAGTCGACGGACAGCAGGTCGGCCCTGCCGTCGCCGTTGAGGTCACCGGCCCCGAGCAGCTGCTTGTAGGTCTTGCCCCAGTCGCGGAAGACCAGCGCGCGGGCGGTCAGCGTGCCCTTGCCGGTGCCGTTGTAGCGCCACAGCTCGCCGGAGCCGTCCAGGGCCAGCACGTCGCCGCGGCCGTCGCCGTCGAGGTCCCCGGCGCCGATCACCCGGGTGTACGCGTTCCAGCCCGGACCGATCTTGACGCGGGAGGCGAAACCGAAGGTGCCGCTGCCCGGGTACAGCCACAGGGTGCCGCCGGCCTTCTCCCGGACCAGGAGGTCGGCCCGGCCGTCACCGGTCAGGTCGCCGGGGCTGGTGAGGACGTCGTACCCGCGCCAGTCGGCGCTGACCTTCTTGTACGGGGAGGCCGGCGCGGGCAGCCGGCCCGCGGGGGTCTGGTACATCCGGGCCTCGCCCGTGGGGAGGACGGCGAGGACGTCGTTGACGCGGTCGCCGTTGAGGTCGCCGAAGGCGGCGAACCGGGTGCCGGCCGTCCAGCCGGTGGTGACCGAGGCGGTGTGGGTGGTGCCCCGGGCGAGGTGGCCCGCACCGTCGCCGAGGTAGCGGGTGAGGGTGGTGCCGGTCAGGGAGAGGACGTCGGCCCTGGCGTCGTCGCTGAGGTCCCGGTAGCGGGGCACCGGGCGGGCGACGCCCGAGACGGCGTACAGCGGCTTGTGGTACGTGCTCCACAGGACGGTCGGGCGGGTGCCGGAGACGGCGAGGACGCCGAAGACCGGGTCCGCGACGCCCGTGCGGGGCGTGGTCGCCAGCGCCTTGGGCGCGGACCAGCCGGTGGGGGTGCGGAAGGAGGTGACGTAGGCGTACGAGCCCTCGCCGAGCCGGACGGTCCAGCCCGCGTACGCGGTGCCGTCCGTGCCGATGCCGGTGCTGACCTTGCCCTGGAACTCCGGGTAGCGGTCGTCGAGCTGGGCGGGTGCGGACCACGCGCCGGTGGCGGCGTCGCGGGTGGCGGAGAGCACCTTCCGGGCGCCGTACGGGGCGGTGACGAGGGTGACCTCGCCCTTCGGGCCGACGAGCGGGCGGGGCAGGTCGCTGCGGGGCGCGTCGTTCCCCGTGAACGGGGTGAGCTCGGCCGCGCTCCAGGCACCGCCGGCGACGCTCTGGCGGGCGAAGCGGACCGCGCGGTCGTCCTGCGCGTAGCTGAAGTGGCCCCACACGAGGGTGAAGCCGCCGGCCGGGTGGGCGTCGACGCGCATCCCGGCGGGGCCGGTGCCGTCGACGACCGCCAGGTCCTTCGCCTCGCCCCAGGCGGCCGCGCCCGCCGGGCGCTCCATGATCCGCGAGTGGTAGTCGATGGCCGCGGCGGCCGCGGCGGGGGCGGGCGAGCCGTCCTTGGCGGGGGCGACGTCGCGCTGGGCGTCGTCCATGTTCCAGACGAGGACGGCGTTGCCGTTCTTGTCCACGGCGCCGGACAGGCCGGTCAGGTACCACTCCCCGCCGTCGCCCTCCTCGCCGGTGCCCTTCACGGTGTCGACGAGGGCTGGCTGGGACCAGGCCTCGCCGGGCGCGGCGCGCTCGGTGAGGCGCACCTGCATGCCCCCGGTCGCCTTCTCGGCCCAGGCGGCCGTGAGGCGGCCCGTGGCGCTGCCGAAGACCTGGACGGCGTCGGGCCACCAGCCCAGCGTGGTGACGGTCGTGGGGGCGCTCCAGGTGGTGGCGCCCGGTGCCAGGGTGGCGGCCTTGAGGACGGCCTCGCTGCCCTCGCCGCGCTCCAGCCAGGAGGCGACGAAGGAGCCGTCGCCCTGGGCGGTGAGGCGGTTGTGCCACCAGTCGGCCTTGGTGGTCAGGACGACGGAGGCGCCCCAGGTGGTGCCGCCGGCGGGCCGGACCATGACGGTGAGGGTGCGGATCTCGGCGGTGGTCGACGGGTTCGTCGCGCGGTCGCGCAGGGCGGCCACGGTGCCGTCGGCGGCCGAGGCCATCGCGAAGGACGTGTTCTCGCCGGCCGGCACGGCCTGGGTCGCGGCGCCCCAGGCACCGGGCTGGACGGGGTCGGTGGTCACGGCCGCCGCGGCCGGGGCCGGGGCGGTCGGCCCGGCGAGCGCGGACGGTGCGGTGGCGCCGAGGACGAGTGCCGGGCCGAGCGCGACCACGCAGGCACGACGGAGAGAACGCTTGTTCAAGTAGGGCCCCCCAGTTCGAACTTCAAGCGAAGTGGGGGGAGCCTACAACAGCCACGTGTCCGGAATCCGAGGGGTCGTCACCGGCCTGCGGGGCACGGCGAGGGGGCCACTGGGCGGGGATCACTGGGCGGGATCACTGGGCGGGGGTCTCCGAGGACGAGGCGGCGGAGAGCTCCGCGGTGATGTCGGCGGGACGGCGCCAGCCGCGCTCGCCGCGGGCCAGCAGCCAGGCGGTGGCCTCGGCGGGCGGCATCGCGGCCGCCACCAGCCAGCCCTGGACCGCGTCGCAGCCCAGGTCGCGCAGCCGCTCCCAGGTCTCGTCGTCCTCGACGCCCTCGGCGACCACGAGGAGGCCGAGCGAGTGGGCGAGGTCGACGGTGCAGCGGACGATCTCGGCGTCCTGGGCGTCCACCGCGAGCCGGGCGACGAAGGACCGGTCGATCTTCAGCTCGCTGACCGGCAGCCGGCGCAGGTGGACCAGCGAGGAGTAGCCGGTGCCGAAGTCGTCCAGCGACATCTTCACGCCGTGGCCGGTGAGGCCGGCCATGGTGTCGGCGGCCCGCTGGGGGTCCTCCAGCAGCACGTGCTCGGTTATCTCGAGCTGGAGGGCGCCGGCCGGGACGCCGTGGCGGGCCAGCCGGGCGGCGACGGCCCCGGCGAAGCCGGGGGTGTGGACGTCGCGCGGGGAGACGTTCACGGCGACCGGGACCTTCAGGCCCTGGGCGCGCCACCGGGCGACCTGGGCGAGGGCGGTCTCCAGCACGTACTCGGTCAGGTGGGGCATGAGGCCGGAGGTCTCGGCGATGGCGATGAACTCGTCCGGGGGGACGCGGCCGCGCTCGGGGTGCACCCAGCGGACCAGCGCCTCGAGGCCGGCGACCTGGCCGTCGAAGCGGACCTTGGGCTGGTAGTGGAGCTCCACCTCGCCGGCGTCGAGCGCGCGGCGCAGGTCGCCGAGGAGGCCGAGCCGGTCGGGGGTGTTGGAGTCCCGCTTGGACTCGTAGACCTCCACGCCGGTGCGGTCGCGCTTGGCCTGGTACATCGCGACGTCGGCGCGGCGCAGCAGGCCCTCGGCGTCGAGGGCGTGGTCGGGGAAGACCGCGAGGCCGGCGCTGGCCTCCAGGACGAGGGTGAGCCCGTCCAGGTCGAGCGGGGAGGACAGCTCGGCGACCAGGTGGCGGGCCACCCGCTGGGCGCTGGTGGTGGAGTCGGCGAGCGGCAGGAGGACGGCGAACTCGTCGCCGCCCAGCCGGGCGGCCTCGGCCTGGCCGGGCAGGGCCTTCTGGAGGCGCTCGGCGATCTGGAGCAGCAGCCGGTCGCCCGCGAGGTGGCCCAGCGTGTCGTTGACCGCGCGGAACCGGTCCAGGTCGATGAGGACGAGGGCGGACCGGGTGCCGATACGTTCAGCCTCGTCCAGCGCGGTCCAGGCGCGCTCCAGCAGCCACTGCCGGTTGGGCAGGCCGGTGAGCGGGTCGCGCAGCTGCTCCTCGGCCCGGGCCCGGGCGATCCAGAGGGTGGAGTCGAGGGCGATGAGCGGTACGGCGAACAGCGGGAGCAGCACGGGCAGGCTGATCGCGACCACGCAGATGAGCGGTGCGATGCCCAACAGAGCGATCGCGACGAGGCCCTGACGGACCATCGCGGTGCGGGCCACGGTGGGCAGCCCCCCGCCGCGCGGGGCGGTGGCGAACCACAGCAGCACCCGGGTCACCGCCAGGTACGCGACGGCCACCAGGGCCACCTCGGGGATGGCGTCGACGCCCCACTGGGCGGGCAGCCACGGGTACTCGACGGTCGGGGACTCCCCGAAGGCGGCCATCACCAGGGCGCCGGCGCCGATGCCGAGGACGTCCACGGAGCCGTGCAGCAGGCCCTGCTTCCAGCGGTGCCGGCGGGCGGCCCCGACCAGCGAGACCACCGCGAGGCTCACCAGCCCGGCGGGCACCCACCCGTAGAGCAGCAGGACGCCGAGCGTGAGGGCGGCGCCGGAGCCGGTGCCGCCCCACCACCGGTCCCGGCCGAGGGCGACCAGGTGGCCGACGATGATCCCGGTGAGGAGTGCGAAGCACCAGCCGACCGTGTCGCCGGGGAAGAGCGCGTTGCCGTCGCCGAGTCCGAGCACGATGCCGGCGGCCAGGACGAGGACGCCCGCCGCGACGATGGCGGCGGGCAGCACGCGGCGCCGCCCCGCTCCGATGTCGAGCGGCAGCATCGCGTGCGTCCTGGCACCCAGGACGCCCAGCCTGCCCACCCGTCCGGGCGGTAGCAGCTCCCCGCCGAATTCTGGTGACGGGTCGGCGCTTTCGGTGGGTTTCATGCCCGTCCCTCTCACAGCCGGCGATGCCGATGCCACGCGATGGCCCCGATGTCATGCCATCACGGCTGGAATTGCACCACGCAGCCGTGCACGACAGGCGCACCCCTCAACAGTAGGCTGCAGGAGGCTCCCAGGGGCAGCGGTCGGCAACGGTTGCCCGAATGCGACCCAGCCATCCTCATCAGTACGGTATTCGCCGAACGGGTGAGATTGGACCAGGACCCCCCTGTCACCCATCTGATGATCCGACAGGCCACCGGGGGCTGGCTACCCCTTGTCGTCCGCTTCTTCTCCTCCTTCTCTACCCCGCCCCTCCGTGCTTCTCCCTATTCCCCCGCAACCGGAAGTGCGGCCTCGCGCGCGGCGTCCGGTCCCTGCTCCAACAGGACGGCGAATCCGGCTTCGTCGAGGATCGGCACCTTGGCCGCCACGGCCTTGTCGTACTTGGAGCCGGGGTTCTCGCCCACGACCACGAACGAGGTCTTCTTCGAGACCGAGCCGGTCACCTTCGCCCCGCGGCTGACCAGCGCCTCCTTGGCCCCGTCCCTGGTGTGCCCGGCCAGGGTGCCGGTGACCACGACGGTGAGGCCCTCCAGCGGGCGCGGGCCCTGGTCCTCGCCGGCACCCTCGTCCTCCATCCGGACGCCCGCGGCCCGCCACTTGCGCAGGATCTCGCGGTGCCACTCCTCCTCGAACCACTGCGTGAGCGAGGCGGCGATGGTGGGACCGACGCCCTCGACGGCCGCCAGCTCCTCCTCGGTGGCCTGCTCGATGCGGTCGATGGAACGGAACTCGCGGGCCAGCGCCTCGGCGGCCACCGGACCCACGTGGCGGATGGACAGGCCCGTGAGGATGCGGGCCAGCGGTCGCTCCTTGGCGGCCTGGATGTTGGCCAGCATGGCGAGGGTGTTGGTCTTGGGCTCGCCCTTCTGGTTGGCGAAGAAGGTGACGACCTTCTCCTCACCGGTCTTCGGGTCCCGCTTGGGCAGCCCGGTGTCGGGGTCGAGCACGTACGACTTGATGGGCAGCAGCTGCTCGACGGTCAGGTCGAACAGGTCGCCCTCGTCGCGCAGCGGCGGCTCGGCGGGCTCCAGCGGCTGGGTGAGTGCGACCGCGGCCACGTACCCGAAGTTCTCGATGTCCAGGCACTTGCGGCCGGCCAGGTAGAACAGCCGTTCGCGCAGCTGCGCCGGGCAGGAGCGGGAGTTGGGGCAGCGCAGGTCGATGTCCCCCTCCTTCATCGGCCGCAGGTCGGTGTCGCACTCGGGGCAGCGGGCGGGCATCACGAACTCCCGCTCGGTGCCGTCGCGCAGGTCGGTGACCGGCCCGAGGATCTCGGGGATCACGTCACCCGCCTTGCGCAGCACGACCGTGTCGCCGATCAGCACGCCCTTGGCCTTGACCACGTCCTGGTTGTGGAGCGTGGCGAACTCCACCTCCGAGCCCGCCACCGTCACCGGCTCGACCACCGCGTACGGCGTGACGCGGCCGGTGCGGCCGACGCCGACGCGGATGTCCACCAGCTTCGTATTGACCTCCTCCGGCGGGTACTTCCAGGCGATCGCCCAGCGCGGGGCCCGGGAGGTGGAGCCGAGCCGCCCCTGGAGCGGGATCTCGTCGAGCTTGACGACCACGCCGTCGATCTCGTGTTCCACCGAATGCCTGTTCTCGCCGAAGTGGGCGATGAACTCCCGCACCTCCGCCAGCGAGGAGACCACCCGGTTGTGCCGGGCGGTGGGCAGGCCCCACTCGCGCAGCAGCTCGTACGCGTGCGACAGGCAGTCGATGTCGAAGCCCCCGCGGGCGCCGATGCCGTGCACCACCATGTGCAGCGGCCGGCTCGCGGTGACCTTGGGGTCCTTCTGGCGCAGCGATCCGGCCGCCGCGTTGCGCGGGTTGGCGAAGGGCTTGTCGCCGGCCTCGACCAGGCGGGCGTTGAGACCCTCGAAGGCCTCCATCGGGAAGTAGACCTCGCCGCGGATCTCCACGAGCTCCGGGATCCGGTCGCCCGTGAGGCGGTCGGGGATCTCCGCGATCGTGCGCACGTTCGGCGTGATGTCCTCGCCGGTGCGGCCGTCGCCACGGGTGGCCGCGCGCGTCAGCCGCCCGTGCTCGTACGTCAGGTTCACGGCGAGGCCGTCGACCTTGAGCTCGCAGAGGTAGTGGTACGCGGAGGCGCCCACGTCCCGGGCCACCCGCTCGGCCCAGGCCGCCAGCTCCTCGTCGTCGAAGGCGTTGTCCAGGGACAGCATCCGCTCGCGGTGCTCGACGGCGGTGAACTCCGTCTCGTACGCCCCCGCCACCTTCTGGGTGGGCGAGTCGGGGGTGCGCAGCTCCGGGTACTGCTCCTCGAGCGCCTCCAGGGACCGCAGCAGCTTGTCGAACTCGGCGTCGCTGACGACCGGCTGGTCCTTCACGTAGTACCGGAAGCGGTGCTCCTCGACCTGCTCGGCCAGCAGCTGGTGCTGCTCGCGCACCTGCGCCGGTACCGTGCTCTCCTGCTGTTCGGCTGCCATGCCCCTGGTCCTCCCGTATCGATCACTCAGGGTTGTCGGCGAGGGACCTCGCCGCCCTGACGCAATGCGCCATGGCCGCCCTGGCATAAGCGGGCGAAGCGCCCGCCAGCCCGCACGCGGGAGTGACCACCACGGACTCCGCGAGGATGCCCGGGGACAGCCCCAGCCTGCGCCAAAGCTTCCTGACACCCATGACGCTACCGGCAGGGTCTGACAACGGGACGTCGGTGGTGGGCACCACTCCGGCGAACAGTTTCACGCCGTCCTCGACGGTCTCGCCGATCGCGTCGTCCTCGCGCTCGGTGAGCAGCGAGAAATCGAACGACACTCCCGCGACCCCGGCCCGCCGCAGCAGCGCGAAGGGCACGTCGGGCGCGCAGGAGTGCACGATCACGTCCCCGTCGTGGACCGCGACGAGGTCGCGCAGCGCGCCCTCGACCACCTGCCGGTCCACGGCCCGGTACGTGCGGTAGCCGCTCGCGCTGCGCACCCGGCCCTGCAGGACGGCGGTCAGCGAGGGCTCGTCGAGCTGGAGCACGACCTCCGCGCCCGGGATGCGTTTGCGCACGTCCGCCAGGTGCTCGCGCAGCCCCTCGGCCAGGGAGCCGGCCAGGTCGCGGCAGGCGCCGGCGTCCTGCACCATGGCCTCGCCGGTGCGCAGCTCCAGCGCGGCGGCCAGGGTCCAGGGGCCGACGGCCTGGACCTTCAGCTTCCCCTGGTAGCCCTGGGTGAACTCCTCCAGCGCGTCGAGGTCCTCGCCGAGCCAGGACCGGGCCCGCTTGGTGTCCCGGCCGGGCCGGTCGCTGATCCGCCAGCCGCTGGGCTCGACGTGCGCGTACATGTCGACCAGCATCCCGAGCGAGCGGCCGATCATGTCCGCGCCGGGCCCGCGGCCGGGCAGCTCGGCCAGGTACGGCAGCTCCTCGAAGCTGCCGGTGACCGTCTTGGCGGCCTCCCGGGCGTCCCCGCCGGGCAGCGAGCCGACCCCGGTGGCCCCGCCGCCGTACCCGCTCATCGGCCGGGCCGCACGGAGAGGTCGTTGACCTCGGCGTCGCGCGGCAGGTCGACGGCCATCAGGATCGTGGTCGCCACCGACTCGGGGTCGATCCAGTCCGCCGGGTCGTAGTCCTTGCCCTCCTGGGAGCGGACCTTGGCCTGCATGGGGGTGGCGGTGCGGCCCGGGTAGACGGTGGTGACGCGGATGCCGTTGGGCTTCTCCTCGGCGCGCAGCGAGTCGGCGAGGGCCTTCAGGCCGTGCTTGGAGGCGGCGTACGCGCTCCAGTCCGCGTGCGCGTTGAGACCGGCGCCGGAGTTCACGAAGACCACCTGGCCCCGGGAGGCCCGCAGGACCGGCAGGAGCAGCCGGGTGATCTCGGCCGGGGCGATCAGGTTCACGTTGAGCTGCTGGTGCCAGGTCTTGGGGCGCAGCTCGCCGACCGGGCCGAGGTCGACGATCCCGGCGACGTGCAGCAGGGAGTCGAGCCGGTCGGGCAGGGCCTGGTGCGAGAAGGCCCAGGAGAGCCGGTCGGGGTCGGCGAGGTCGCCGACGAGGGCGCGGGAGCCGGGGTAGCGGGCGGTGAGCTCCTTGCCGCGGGCGGCGTCGCGGGCGAGCAGCACGAGGTCGTCGCCGCGCTCGTGCAGCCGGCGCGCCACGGCCGCGCCGATCCCGGAACCGGCACCGGTGATGAGGTGAGTAGCCATACCGGCAATGCTCGCATCACCGGGAGGCCCGCAGGTCAGGGGCGGGCCCGCAGGTGGCCGAGGAACGCGGTGAAGGCGGCGGGGGCGAGGCTGACGACGGGCTCCGGGCGCTTGCTGTCCCGGACGCCTATTCGGGGGCCGAGGGGAGCGACCTCGACGCAGTTGTTGCCGCCCTCCTCGGAGTAGGAGGACTTGATCCAGACGGGCTCGGGCATGGCTCAGGGCTCTCGGACGATCGATCGGATGAAATCGGTCGACGCGGCCTCGGGCAGGGCGACCTTCTCGACCATAGCCATGCGCCTGCGGAAGTTGGCCAGTTGGGTCGGGGAATCGACGAACACGGCGCCAGCAGGAGAGTCCAAATGAACCGTGTCCAGCTGAAGGTGGGCCGCTTCCGCGTAGAGGATGGTGTCGCCCGCCATCGGAAATCCTCCCGCCGAGAACGGGATGACCCGCAGCGTGACGTTGTCCCGCTCTGTGGCGGCCAGCAGTGCCTGCAACTGGCGACGCGCCACGTCGCGACCGCCGATCTCCATCCGCAGCGCCGCCTCGTGGATGACGCCGAAGTACGGCCGCGGGTTCGGCCCCATGACGACCGACTGCCGGGCCATCCGGTGAGCAACGCGCAATTCGACCTCCAGACGCGGGAGCGCCGGCACGATGAGGTCGAAGATGGCCCGCGCGTGCTCCTCGATCTGGAACAGGCCGGGCAGATGTGCCGTCTGCACCGTGTGCAGGCGCAGCGCGTCGTGTTCGAGCTCGGACACGTCCAGGAAGCCGGGCGGAATCTTGCCCCGGTACTCCTCCCACCACCTGCCCTTTCGCCCGCCCGTCATGGCGACCAAGGCATCGACGAGTGCCGTGTCCTCGCACTCGTAGATGGCCGCAAAGCGTCGCACGCGTTCCGCGCTGATTCCGAAGCGACCCGCTTCGATGTTCGAGATCTGGGTCCGGTCAGCTCCCAGCAGGCCTCCGGCCTCCACCGCGTTCATGCCCACGGCCTCGCGGAGGCGGCGCAGCTGTGTGCCCAACCGACGCTGACGGACCGTCGGTGATTGCTTCGGTGCCATGGGCTCTCCCCTCGCGCACAGTCTGCCCATCCCGGGGCAGGCCCGTCCACTGGACCCAAACATCTAACTAGTTAGAGTGAAGCGATGGCACACGTGTGAGATCTGGCGCTACCTTCGAAACGAAGCCACCGCCCCACAGCGGAAGTGCACCGGCGACCGTCGGCATGCCACCGCGAACAGGGGCCCCTCACGCCGCACATGGAGGTGCCTGCGTGAATCCGGAAGACCGAAACACCCCCCACCCGCTCCCCATCCCCTACACCGAACCGTGGGAGTACGAGCTGCACTTCCCCCAGGACCCGCGCGCACCCTGGGTGGCGCGGACGGCCCTGCTCGCCGTGCTCGCCGCGCACGGACTGGACGAACTGGCCGACCGGGCCGAGCTGTTGGCCTCCGAGTTGGCCACGAACTCCGTGCGGCACACCGCCGGGCCCGCGTCGATGCGGCTGCGGTGGGCGCATCCCGTGCTGCGGGTGAGCGTGTCCGACACCAGCCCGGTGTTCCCGATGCCGGCGGCGGAGCCGCCGGACGGGGAGACGGAGCACGGGCGCGGGACGGCCCTGCTGGAGCTGGTCGCCGACCACTGGGGCGGCTGCGCCCTCGACGAGCGGCTGTTCGGGGTCGGCGGGAAGACCGTGTGGTTCGAGCTGCGGGCGGGCGGCGGGCCGGAGTGGCCGCCGCCCGCGCCCGTCACGGCGCTCGCCGCGTGAAGCGGGAGGTCAGGCGACGGACAGGACGACCTTGCCGGTCGTGCGGCCCTGCTCGACGATCTCGTGGGCCTTGGCCGCCTCCTCCAGGGGCAGGACCGTGTCGAGGGCGGGCTTGAGCTTGCCCTCGGCGGCCAGGGCGGCGATCGCGTTCATGCCGTGGAAGTCCGGCTCGACCAGGGTCCAGCCCGTACGGAAGGCCTCGGCGTCGGCCGGGATCTCGTCCGGGCCGTTGAGGGTGATCAGGGTGCCGCCGGGCTTGAGGACCTTCAGGGAGCGGGCGCCGTAGCCGTTGCCGACGGTGTCGATGGCGACGTCGACGTCGGAGACGACCTCCTCGAAGGCGGTCGTGCGGTAGTCGATGACCTCGTCGGCGCCCAGGGAGCGCACGAAGTCGTGCTTGGCGGCGCTCGCGGTGCCGATGACGTGGGCGCCCAGGGCCTTGGCGATCTGGACGGCGAAGTGGCCGACGCCGCCGGCGGCCGCGTGGACGAGCACGCGCTGGCCGGGCTCGACGCCCGCGGTGTCCGTCAGGGCCTGCCAGGCGGTCAGGGCGGCCAGCGGCACGGCCGCGGCCTCCGCGTGGGACAGCTCGGCCGGCTTGCGGGCGAAG
The DNA here is from genome assembly GCF_044753805.1 of Streptomyces sp. NPDC093225. Lineage (NCBI taxonomy): Bacteria > Bacillati > Actinomycetota > Actinomycetes > Kitasatosporales > Streptomycetaceae > Streptomyces > Streptomyces sp. NPDC093225. Next base: position 92,373 of record NZ_JBIVNX010000026.1, on the reverse strand, counting down.
TGGCGGGCGGGGGCGGCGACGTACTCGGCGTACCCGCCGGCCGGCAGCGGGAAGCGCGGCATGCCGAAGACCTCGTCGCCCGGGGCGAACAGGGTCACGCCGGGGCCGACCGCCTCGACGGTGCCGGAGACGTCCCAGCCGCTGATCCGGGTCTCGCCCCAGGCGATCAGGGCGTCCGCGGCGCGGGTCTTCCAGTCGACCGGGTTGACGCCGGCGGCGTGGACGCGGACCAGGATCTCGTTGAGTCCGGGCTCCGGCTTGGCGACCTCGGACACCTTCAGGACCTCGGGACCGCCGAACTCGCTGATGACCACAGCACGCATGTCGATTCTCTCCTTCGTGGCCCGTCCGGGCCGCTGAACTGGTGCGACGTGTCCACTGTGGGGTCGGGGGGCCTCGCGTGGTCCTGGCCGGATGGCCATGATGTGACAGAATCTGGCCATGGCCACTGACCCGCATCCGCACCCCTCCGCCCCCGGCGCCGCGGCCGCGGCGGCCGACGCGGCCAAGGCCGCCGGGGCGGCACGCCCGGGCACCCCCACCACCTCCGCCACGCCAGCCACCCCCGCGTCCCCCGCCACAGGCGCCGCCCGCGGCCCGCACTGGGAGCCCGGGGACCCGGTCCTGCCCGCGGAGCTCGTCCACGCCGACGACCTCCCGCCCACGCCGCCCGCCGCGCACAAGGTCGCCGTGCTGGCCCTGCCCGGCGTTCCCGCCTTCGAGCTCGGCATGCCGGCCCGCGTCTTCGGCATGGCCTTCGGGGAGGACCGGCGGCGGCTGTACGAGGTCGTGGTCTGCACTGCGGACGGGCAGCCGGTGGCCAGCGACTCCGGGTTCCTGATCTCGGGCGCGGCCGGCCCCGAGGCGCTGGAGTGGGCCGACACCGTGATCGTCCCGCCCACCCACGGCATGGACGAGCTGCTCCAGGGCGCCCCGCTGCCCGCGCACCTCCACGAGGCCCTGGCCCGGATCCGGCCCGGCACCCGCCTGGTGTCCATCTGCACCGGCTCGCACGTGCTGGCCGCCGCCGGGCTGCTGGACGGCCGGCCCGCGACCACCCACTGGGTGGACGCCCTGGACTTCCGGCGGGCCTTCCCGCGCGTGAAGCTCGACGAGGACGTGCTCTTCGTCGACGACGGGGACCTGCTCACCTCCGCCGGGGTGGCCGCCGGCGTGGACCTCTGCCTGCACCTCGTGCGCCGCGACCACGGCAGCGCGGTGGCCAACCTGACGGCCCGGCTGTGCGTGGTGCCGCCGTGGCGCGACGGCGGCCAGGCGCAGTACATCGAGCGGCCCGTGCCCGAGCCGACCCTCGCGACCACCTCGGAGGCCCGGGCCTGGGCGCTGGACCGGCTGGAACAGCCGCTGACGCTGGCGGAGTTGGCGGACCACGCGGGGATGAGCGTACGGACGTTCACCCGGCGGTTCCGGGACGAGGTCGGGATGACGCCGGTGCAGTGGCTGACCGCGCAGCGGCTCGAACTGGCCCGCGGACTCCTGGAGACCAGCGATCTTCCGGTCGATCTGGTCGCGCACCGGGCCGGGTTCGGGTCGGGCAACTCGCTGCGCCAGCACATGCGCGCCGCCTTCGGCATCTCGCCGATCGCCTACCGCCGCACGTTCCAGGCCCGCGAGCCCGCCGCCCTGTGACCGCGCCGTACGAACCGCGCGCCGTACGACCGCGCCCCGTACCGCCGCGCCCCGTATGACCGCCCCATGACCGTCCCGCGACCGCCGCGTGACGGACCGTTCCGATCCGGCCGTGTCGCAACCGCCACAACTGCCATATTGAGCCACTCTGTTGAGCTGGTCGAACTCCCGTGCAGATACTGCCTCTGCCGGGGGCCGACCTGTCCCCCCGTGCCGACGACCCTTCATCCAGGGGGGATGACACGTGCAGAGTCGACTCAAGAGGGCGGGTGCGGCGACCGTCGCCGCAGCCGCCACCGTGGCGCTGGCCGCGGGCCTGACCAGCCCCGCCGTCGCCGCACCCGCCGCACCGGCCACCTCGGCCGGCGCCGCGGCCGCGAAGGCCGGCACCACCAAGGGCACCACCCGCATCGCGCTGATCACCGGCGACCGCGTCCTCGTGGACGCCAAGGGCCGCCCGTACGGCATCGAGCGTGCCAAGGGCCGCGAGGGCGTCCCGGTGTCCGTGCAGCGCGTGGACGGACACGTCCGCGTGGTCCCGTACGACGCCCAGCGCCTGATCGACGCCGGCAAGCTGGACGCCCGGCTCTTCGACATCACCGAGCTCGCCCGCCCCGAGTACCGGCGCGCCCGGCACGGCGGGCTGCAGCTGATCGTCCAGTACGAGGGCGCCGGCGGCGACGCGAAGACCGAGCTGCACCGGACCAAGGGCAGCACGGTCCGCCGCACCCTCGGCGCCCTCAACGCCGAGGCCGTCACCACCGCGCAGCGCGGCTCCACCGCCGTGTGGAACGCCCTCACCCGCGCGCAGTCGGGCAGCGCCTCCCGCACCACCGCCGCCGGCATCGCCCGCGTGTGGCTCGACGGCATCCGCACCGCGAGCCTCGACAGGTCGACCCGGCAGATCGGCGCGGACAAGGCCTGGGCGGCCGGGTACGACGGCAAGGGCGTCAAGATCGCCGTCCTCGACACCGGCGTCGACGCCACCCACCCCGACCTCAAGGGCAAGGTCGTCGCGCAGCGGAACTTCAGCCTCGCCGCGGACGTCACCGACCACTTCGGCCACGGCACCCACGTCGCCTCCATCGCGGCCGGCACCGGCGCCGCCTCGGGCGGGAAGTTCAGGGGCGTGGCCCCCGGCGCGACCCTGCTGAACGGCAAGGTCCTCGACGACGGCGGCTCCGGCGACGACTCCGGCATCATCGCCGGCATGGAGTGGGCCGTCGCCCAGGGCGCCGACGTCATCAACCTCAGCCTCGGCGGCGCCGACCAGCCGGGCATCGACCCGATGGAAGCCACCGTCAACCGGCTGAGCAAGGAGAAGGGCGTCCTCTTCGCGATCGCGGCCGGCAACGCCGGCGCCCCCGGCTCCGTCGGCTCGCCCGGCAGCGCCGAGGCCGCCCTCACCGTCGGCGCGGTGGACGACCACGACAAGCTGGCGGACTTCTCCAGCCGCGGCCCGCGCGTGGGCGACGGCGCCATCAAGCCGGACGTCACCGCCCCCGGCGTGGACATCACCGCGGCCGCCGCGCCCGGCAGCGTCATCGAGAAGGAGGTCGGCCAGGAGCCGAAGGGCTACCTGACGATCTCCGGCACTTCGATGGCCACCCCGCACGTCGCGGGCGCCGCGGCGCTGCTCAAGCAGCAGCACCCGACGTGGAAGGGCGCCGACCTCAAGGGCGTGCTGACCGCCTCCACCAAGCCGGGCGCCTACACCGCCTTCGAGCAGGGCAGCGGCCGCATCGCCGTCGACAAGGCGCTGCACCAGAAGGTCGTCGCCGAGCCGGTGTCCGTCGGCTTCGCCAAGCAGGAGTGGCCGCACACCGACGACAAGCCGGTCACGAAGAAGGTCACGTACCGCAACCTCACCGGCGCGCCCGTCACCCTCGCGCTGTCCGTGGCCACCGCCCGCCCCGACGGCAAGCCCGCCCCGGCCGGCTTCTTCACCCTCGGCGCGAAGCGGGTCACCGTCCCGGCGCACGGCACGGCGGCCGTGGGCCTGACCGCCGACACCCGGCTCGGGGGCACGCGGGACGGGGCCTACTCGGCGTACGTGACCGCCACCGGCGGCGGCCAGAGCGTACGTACCGCGGCCGCGGTGGAGCGCGAGGTCGAGTCGTACGACCTGACGCTGAAGTTCGTCGGCCGCGACGGCAAGCCGGCCACCGACTACTTCAGCAGCCTGGCCGGCATCAGCGGGCTCGGCAGCGGCACCTGGCTCAGCCCGTTCGACGCCTCCGGCACGGCCTCGCTGCGCGTGCCCAAGGGCCGGTACGTCCTCGACTCCGGCATCGCGAACGACCCTAAGGACGCCACCAAGGGCGTCAGCGCCGTCGCCCGGCCGCGGCTGGACGTCACCAAGGACACCGCGGTCACCCTCGACGCCCGCACCGCGAAGCCGGTGGTGATCACCGTCCCGGCGCGCACCGCGACCACCGAGTTCGCCGCCCCGTCGTACACGGTCACCGACCGGGACGGCGGCACCGGCTTCGGCTGGTGGCTGAACTCGTACGACGGGTTCTACACCGCCCACGCCGGGCCCGCGATCACCGACGGCTCCCTGGTACAGCAGTTCGACACGCACTGGTCGTACGGCTCCCAGGAGGAGTACCACGCCGCGCTCGGGGGCAAGACGGAGCGCCTGGCCACCGGCTACGTCCGGCGCTTCAAGGACAAGGACCTGGCCACGGTCAAGGTCACGGTCGGCGTGGACAACCCGGGCAAGGAGAGCGGCCTGACCGCCTTCGGCATGATCCCCGGGGGCGGCGGCAGCAGCGGGACGACGTTCACCCGCAAGCTGCCCACCACGGTCACCCTGCACCTGGCGGCCCGGGAGGCGGCCTGGCAGATCAACGCCGAGCAGTACGGCGGCCGCGACGAGCAGGGCTTCCCGATCATGGAGGCGACCTACTCCGGTCAGACCGTCGAGTACAAGGCCGGGCACTCCTACCGCGAGACGTTCAACACCGGCGTCTTCGGCCCCGCGCTCGGCCCCGACCTGGGCATCTCCCGCAAGGGCAACACCCTGAGCGGGTACCTGCCGATCCTCGCCGACGGCGCCGGCCACGCGGGCGGGTCCCTCCTCACCAGGGCCCGGACGGTGCTCTACCGCGACGGCGCCGAGATCGGGCGCAAGGACGAGCCGCTGGGCGACCCGTTCAAGGTGCCCGCGGGCGACGCCGCGTACAAGCTGACCAGCACCGTCGAGCGTGACCCGGCGGTGTCGCGGACCTCCACCAAGGTCGTGGCCAGCTGGACCTTCCGCTCGGCGAAGACCGCCGACGCGACGCAGCTGCCGGCCTCGGTGGTCCGCTTCACGCCGCGGGTGGCCCTGGACGGCACCTCGCCGGCCGGGCGGACGGTCACGGTCCCGGTCACCGTGCAGGGCTCGGCCGCGGGCCGGAACCTGGGCTCGCTGACCGTCTGGTACTCGTACGACGACGGCCGCAGCTGGCAGAAGCTGCCCGTGAGGAACGGCGCGGTGAGCGTGGCGAACCCCGGCAAGGGCGGGGCGGTGTCCTTCCGCGCCACGGCCGTGGACAAGCAGGGCAACCGGCACGAGGTGACGATCCTGCGGGCGTACTACGCGGGGTGATCGACCTCTGATGTGACGCCGGCGGCCCGCCGGAGCGATCTGCGCTCCGGCGGGCCGTCGGCGTTCCCGGCTCCTACGGGGCCGGCCTCAGCGGGCGAAGGCCCAGCCGAAGGGCTGCCCGGCGGGGCTGACGCCGAAGGTCGCGGCCGTGAGGGACTGGGCGCCGGTGGCGGTGGTGCCGGTGACGGAGCCCCGCAGCACGGTCACGGCACCGTCGCCGAAGTACGGCCATTGTTGCGTGTCCGTGTTGTTCTCACCCGTCGCGGAGACGGCCAGCTCTGCCTTGCCGTCCTTGGTGTAGTCCCGCAGGCCCACGGTCCAGCCGAACTTGTCCTGGAGCTCGGAGCTGCCCGGAACACCCGCGGAGTTCTGCGTCAGCACGACCCCGTCGGTGGCCGTGACGATGCCCGTCGCGCTGCCACGCAGCACGGTCACGGAGCCCGTGTCCAGGACGTCCCCGGAGTTCTCGCCCGGGACGCCGACGGCCAGGTCGAGGTGGCCGTCGCCGTTCACGTCGCCGAGGGCGACCGAGTCACCGAACCTGTCGCCCTCCTCCGCGATGTCCGGGACCCCGGCGGTGGCCTGGGTGATGATCCGCGTGGCGAGATCGGTCAGGCCGGTCGACCGGCCCTTCCAGACGGCCACGTCACCGCCCTCCGCGCGGCGCGTGCTGTACGGGCGGCCCACCACCACCTCGGCCTTGCCGTCCCGGTCGAGGTCGCCCATGGCGGTGTCGGCGCCACCCCACTCCTGCGGCTCCCAGGCCACGTCGTCGTCGAGCTTGCCGCCGTGGAACACGCTCAGCACCGGCACGTCGCCCAGGGCCACGAACTGGGCCGCCACGTCGTCCTTGCCGTCACCGTCGACGTCGCCGGCCGCCAGGCCGTACTCCCCCCACGACGTGGAGTCGGCGGTCTTGGTCAGCGCGGTGCCGCCCTTGGGCACCGTGTACCGGTTCAGGCCGCCATAGCCGGGGACCCGGTGCTCACTGGCGACGACCTCCGGCCGGCCGTTGCCGTCCATGTCCGCCGCCGTGAGACCGATGCCGAGGTGCTTCGAGGTCCCCATGGTCCGGGCCGCCTTCACCAGCCCGGCGGCGCTGCCGTAGAGCACCGTCACCGAGCCCGGGTCGCCGGACGACGGCGTGGCGCCGACGCGGTCGTACGGGGTGCCGACCGCGAGGTCGTCGTACCCGTCGCCGTTGAAGTCCCCCGTCGCCAGCGCGTACCCGAAGTTGTCGGCCGTGCCCGGGTCGCCGGGGACGCCGGCCGTCGCCTGGCTGATCACCTTGCGCTGGGCCGTGACCAGGCCGTTCGGGCCGCCCGGTACGACGGCCACGTAGCCCGCGCCCGCCTTGCCGCCGATGGTCGCGGCCGGGGCGCTGGTGACGAAGTCCTCGTACCCGTCGCCGTTGAAGTCGCTCTTGTGCGTGACCGGCGCGGCGGCCGCGGTCGCGGCCTTCGCGGCGGTCGGCACCACCGCCACCGCGGAGCCCGCCCCGACCAGCACCGAACCCGCCGCCGTCGCCACCGCGACGGCGAGCGCAGCCCATTCCCGGCGCATGCGCATGTTCCCTCCCCAAGTGCTCCACACCCGCCCGCACGGGCGGTGCGGAGGGACTGTAGGCGATCACCGGGAGGCCGGACCCATCGGGTCCGGTTCAGTCCGACGGAGCGGCCCCCGTGCCTCTCCACACGCGCCGCGCCTCTTCCAGGGCGTCCTCGGGCAGCGGCCCGAACCGGCGCTCGTGGTCGTCGACGATCTCGCGCGCCTTGGCGAGTGCCTCGCGGTGTTCGGCGGAGGCGTCCACGGCCGGTCTCAGACCGCCGCGGCCGTCGCGCGGGTCGTCGCGGCGATGGTGGCGGAGCCGACGACGCGGGTGCCGTCGTACAGGACGATGGCCTGGCCGGGGGCGACGCCGCGGACCGGCTCGGTGAAGCGGACGCGCAGCTCGCCGTCGACGACCTCGGCGTACACCTCGGTCTCGCCGCCGTGGGCGCGCAGCTGGGCGGTGTACGTGCCCGGGGCCGCCGGGGTCGCACCGCACCAGCGGGGCTTGATCGCGGTCAGGGCGCCGACGTCGAGGGCCTCGGCGGGGCCGACCGTGACGGTGTTGGTCACGGGCGAGATGTCGAGGACGTAGCGCGGCTTGCCGTCGGGCGCCGGGTGGCCGATGCGCAGGCCCTTGCGCTGGCCGATCGTGAAGCCGTACGCGCCGTCGTGGGAGCCGAGCTTCGTGCCCGCCTCGTCGACGATGTCGCCCTCGGCCGTGCCGAGCCGCTTCGCGAGGAAGCCCTGGGTGTCGCCGTCGGCGATGAAGCAGATGTCGTGGCTGTCGGGCTTCTTCGCGACCGCCAGGCCGCGGGCCTCCGCCTCGGCCCGGATCTCCTCCTTGGTGGTGATCGTGTCACCGAGGGGGAACAGGGCGTGGGCCAGCTGCCGCTCGTCGAGGACGCCGAGGACGTACGACTGGTCCTTGGCCATGTCGGAGGCGCGGTGCAGCTCGCGCGTGCCGTCCGGGTTCTCCACGACCGTGGCGTAGTGGCCGGTGCAGACGGCGTCGAAGCCGAGGGCGAGGGCCTTGTCGAGCAGCGCGGCGAACTTGATCTTCTCGTTGCAGCGCAGGCACGGGTTCGGGGTCCGGCCGGCCTCGTACTCGGCGACGAAGTCCTCGACCACGTCCTCGCGGAACCGCTCTGCCAGGTCCCAGCAGTAGAACGGGATGCCGATCACGTCCGCGGCCCGGCGGGCGTCGCGGGAGTCCTCGATCGTGCAGCAGCCGCGGGCACCGGTGCGGAAGGACTGCGGGTTCGCGGAGAGCGCGAGGTGGACGCCGGTGACGTCGTGGCCCGCTTCGACGGCGCGGGCGGCGGCGACGGCGGAGTCCACGCCGCCGGACATGGCGGCGAGTACGCGGAGGGGACGGCGCGGCTGCGGATTCTGAGTCATAGCACCCACCAGAGTACGGGGGGAACCGTGCACGGGGCACAGGCGTTCTTACCCGGCGGGGGTGATGCGTGTGGCGGGCAAGAAAAAGGGACCGGCGCGACGGGCGCTGCTGATCACGGGGCTGGGCGTGCTCGTGGGCGTGGGCGTGGCCGAGCGGGACAACATAGAGCGCGGCTACTGGCTGCTGCCCGGCGTCTCCAAGCCCCGCAAGGAGGGTGAGCTCGACCACAAGGGCGCGCGGTGGACCGCGGCCTCCCCGGCGAACTGGCGGATGGCCGACCGGCCGGCCGACTACCGGATCGACCGGATCGTCGTGCACGTCACGCAGGGCGGCTTCAAGGGCTCGGTGGACGCCTTCCGCAACCCCTTCCACAAGGCCTCGGCGCACTACATCGTCGACAAGGACGGGCACATCGAGCAGATGGTGCGCGAGCTGGACGTGGCCTTCCACGCCGACAACCGCTCGATGAACGAGCGCAGCGTCGGCATAGAGCACGTCGGCTTCGTGGACCGCCCCCGGGACTTCACCGACGCCATGTACGCGTCCTCGGCGCGACTGGCCGCGGACGTCTGCCGCCGGTACGGCTTCCCGGCCGACCGCAGCCACATCATCGGCCACAGCGAGGTCCCCGGCGCCGATCACACCGACCCGGGCCCGCACTGGGACTGGGACCGTTACATCGAGCTGGTCCGGGCCGCGCTGAAGCCGCACGCGGGCTGAGTCCCCACCCCCCTCCTGAAGCCGCGGACGGGCCGAGCGCCCGTCGCGCCGGCGTGCCGATGTGCCGATGTGCCGGCGTGCCGGGCGGGGGCAGTTCATGATCGAAGTAGGGTGGTCCGTCCGGCGCGACCACTCAAGAAAGTAGACGGGCAAGGAAGTTGAACTACATACGGACGACGGTGGCACTCGGTCTGGTGCTCTCCGCGGGTCTCGTGACCGGGTGCTCCGCAGGGGCGGACACCGATGCCAAGGCCGGCGGCGGGCAGAAGGGGAAGGCCGCGGAGGCCGCGCCGAAGGGCCCGGCCTACCAGGGCAAGCCGGTGCCCGGGCTGGCCGCGCGGCCGGCCTGGAGCCTGGCGGGCGAGGAGTCGGCCGCCTGCGCGAGCAAGGCGTCCGAGGAGGACACGTCGGACCGCGGCGTCTGCACGGTCGGGGACGCCGTCGTCGTCACCGGCTACCGCAACGGGCAGGCGGGCACGAGCACCTTCACCGCCCGGCTCCTCGACGCGAAGAGCGGGCAGTTGCGCAAGAAGTTCGAGTTCCCGCTCCCCGCGGAGAGCAGCGGGTCCACGTCCTCCACGGCGACGGCCCTCGTACAGGTGGGTGAGTGGCGGGACGGTTCGCCGGCCCTGCTGGTCCGCAACCGCGTCGACACCCCGGCGGGAGGCCTGAAGAAGGCCTCCACCCAAACCGTGTTGACCATGTACGCGCCGTCCGGCGAGAAGCTGGGGAGCTCGACCTTCGACGGGGACGCCCACATGTCCACCCCGCTGCGGAACGGCCACCTCGTGGACACCAGCGGCTCCGGCGCCACCTTCATCCCGATCGGCGGCGGGGAGCCCGTGAAGACCGACGCCTCCACCGTCGACCTCAAGGACGCGGTCGGCCCCGGGCTCGGCTACTCCTCGGAGAAGGACATCTCCTTCCAGCCCTACGCCGACTGGCTGACCGCCAAGGACATCCGCACCGGCAACAAGGCGTGGACCACCAAGGGCATGACCCCGCCGGCCGCCATCGCCAAGCTGGTCACGCCGGACAAGGCGACCAGCGCGCGGCTGATGCCGTACCGGGGCGACAAGGCCCTCCTCGAATGGTCCTCGTACGGCGATTCCAACGCGGTCATGACGCTGATCGACCTCAAGAGCGGCCGCCGGCTCGCCGAGGGGCCGGGCATCGACACCAACGGCACCGTCGACGACGACGGCCTCGCCGTCTCCCCGGACGGCAAGACCGCTGTGGTGCAGTACGGCAAGGGCGCGGTCGCCTGGGACACCGAGACCGGCAAGGAGCTGTGGCGCCAGGCCGCGGACGAGGTGAGCATCATGCCGAACGCCCTGCCGGGCAACGGCGTCCTCTACGCGTACCTGGACGGCACCGGAGCCGCGCTGGACGCCCGCGACAAGAAGCTGCTGACCTCCGGAATCCAGGAGATGCCGCAGTTCACGACGGACGGGTACGCCGTCGTCCGCAAGGACGGGGCCCTCTTCGTGTTCGCCACCCAGCCCGTCTGACGGGCTGCCCGCCCCCCGGTTCAGGGCGTCCGGGGGGCGGTGGGTCCCGGGGGCCGGTGGGTCCCGGGGGCCGGTGGGTCCGATCGGGATCCGGGGGACGGCCGGGTACTACATCAGGCCGGCGGTGCGGGCGCGGTCGACGGCCGGGCCCAGGGCGGCGGCGAGGGCGGCCACGTCGTCCTTGGTGGAGGTGTGGCCCAGGGAGAACCGCAGGGTGCCGCGGGCCAGGTCCGGCGGGGTGCCGGTGGCCAGCAGGACGTGGCTGGGCTGGGCCACGCCCGCGGTGCAGGCGGAGCCGGTGGAACACTCGATGCCCTGGGCGTCGAGCAGGAGCAGCAGGGAGTCGCCCTCGCAGCCGGGGAAGCTGAAGTGGGCGTTGGCCGGCAGCCGCTCGACCGGGTCGCCGCCGAGGACGGCGTCCGGGACCGCGGCCAGCACGGCGCCGATCAACTCGTCGCGCAGCGCGCCGATCTCGGCCGCGAACCGCTCGCGGCGCTCGGCGGCGAGCCGGCCGGCCACCGCGAAGGCGGCGACGGCGGGCACGTCGAGGGTGCCGGAGCGGACGTGCCGCTCCTGGCCGCCGCCGTGCAGGACGGGTACGGGGCTCTGGTCGCGGCCCAGCAGCAGCGCGCCGATTCCGTACGGACCGCCGATCTTGTGGCCGCTGACGGTCATGGCGGCCAGGCCGGAGTCGGCGAACGAGACGTCGAGCTGGCCCACCGCCTGCACCGCGTCGGAGTGCATCGGGATGCCGAACTCCCGTGCCACGGCCGCCAGTTCCGCGACCGGCATGACCGTGCCGATCTCGTTGTTCGCCCACATGACGGTGGCCAGCGCCACGTCGTCGGGGTTGCGCTCGACGGCCTCGCGCAGCACGTCGGGGTGCACGCGGCCGTACCGGTCGACCGGGAGGTACTCGACGCGGGCACCCTCGTGCTCGCCGAGCCAGTGGACGGCGTCGAGGACGGCGTGGTGCTCGACCGGGCTGGTCAGGACCCGGGTGCGGGCCGGGTCGGCGTCGCGGCGGGCCCAGTACAGGCCCTTGACGGCGAGGTTGTCGGACTCGGTGCCGCCGGAGGTGAAGACCACCTCGCTGGGGCGGGCACCGAGGGCCTCGGCGAGCGCTTCGCGGGCCTCCTCGACGGTACGGCGGGCCCGGCGGCCGGCCGCGTGCAGGGAGGAGGCGTTGCCGGTGACCCCGAACTGCGCGGCCATCGCCGCGGCGGCCTCGGGGAGCATCGGTGTGGTCGCGGCGTGGTCGAGGTAGGCCATGGTTCCCCGATTCTAGGGGGAGGGCCGACGGGATCGCGCCGGCGCCCGTTGGAGGCGGGGGCGTTGGGGGCTCCGGCACGGGTCCACCCGGGGCTTCCTGTGGGGTCCGCCGTCGCCGCCGGGTGGGTGCGGACCGTTGCCCTGCGGGGCCCGTCCCCTACCCGCGCTGTTGACCGCTTCCCAGGACTGCGCTTCGTGGGGGCGCCCCGTGGTGTGTGGGTCCCCTCGGTGCTTGACCCGGCAGGGCCTGCAGGCCCTGCGGCAGGCCCACCCCTGGGGCAAGGGGGCTCCGCCCCTGGCCTCCGGCCACCCCAGGCCCGGGCCCGCCTCCGGACCAGCCTGCCCTACCGCCTCAAGCACCTCCCCCACACACCACGGGGCGGGTGCCTTCGTGCGCGGCGGGCGGCCTTCGGCGGGCCGGGACGCCCGCCGGCACGCCAAAGTCAGAACGTGCACATGGCGGCCGGTGCCGGGAGTGGCATCCGTCGGCAAACCGGGGTCAGGACGTGCGGGGGGCGCGGGCGAGCTGGCGGGACTGGGCGACCAGGCGGCCGGCGGAGTCCCAGACCTCGGCGTCCTCCTCGAGGAAGCCGCCCGCCAGGTTCCGCGTGGTGATGGCGACCCGGACCGGGCCGGGGGCCGGCCGGCAGCGGACGTGGGTGGTGAGCTCGACCGTCGGCGCCCAGCCGATCAGCCCGAGGTCGAACGCGGTCGGCGGCAGCGCGTCCACCGCCAGCAGCAGCGAGAGCGGGTCGGCGTCGCGGCCGTCGGCCAGGCCGAACCAGGCCCGCATCTCGCCCTTGCCGGACGGCGCGCCGAGCGCCCAGCCGGCGGTGGCCGGGTCGAGGCGCAGCGCGAGCCGGTCGACGATCGCCGAGCTGCCGGGGATGGGGGCCGGGCCGGCGTCCGCGGCGAAGCAGTCGTAGTAGTCGGGCATGGCGGGCGGCACCGCCGTGGTGCGGACGTCGTCGGGGAGCGCGTCGAGGTCGCCGTACGAGGCCAGGACACGGATGCGCTCGACCTCGGCGCCGTCGGCGTCGTACTGGAAGAGGGACGCCTGCCCCGTGGAGAGCGTGTTGCCGGAGCGGACCAGCTGGGTGCGGATCACCGCGGGGCCCGGCACCGAGGAGGTGAGGTAGTGGGCCGAGACGGTGAGGGGGTCCCGGTGCGGGAGCGCCTCGGAGAGGGCCCGGCCGACCAGGGCCAGCAGGTAGCCGCCGTTCACGGCGCTGATGATCGTCCACCCGGCGGAGAGCTCGGCGTCGAAGACGCCCGGCTCGTCCGCGCGCGGGGTGACCCTGGTGTCCCGGTCGAACTCGCTGTCGCCGATGGTTGCCTGCGCTGCCTGTGCCATGGCCGGAAGTTTACCTCCGGTAGCTACTAAGCGGTAGCTTTTTCTTCCGTCGCCGGTTCCGGCCGCCCCGGGCGCTCGGCCCCGCCCCGCGACGACCCCCGCGCCAGGGCCCCCGCCACCACCAGCCCCGCCCCGGCCACCCCGACGAGCACCAGCCGCACGTCGGCCACCGCGGCCAGCCCGGCCCCGAGGGCGAGTGCCACCGCGTTGGGAGCGAAGAGCAGCGTGTTCGCGGTCGCCGCGGTACGCCCGAGTACGGCGTCCGGCGTCTCCCGCTGCACCGCGGTCAGGGCGGCGGTCAGCACCAGCGGCAGCCCGAGGCCGACGGCGGCGCTGCCGCACAGGGCCGCCGCGTCGTACGGCAGGGCCCGGACCCCCGCGCCCAGCGCGAACAGGGCGGCGCCCGACGCGGCGCAGGCCCGCTCCGGCAGTCGCCGCAGCAGCGGTCCGGCGGCGAGCCCGGCGGCCACCGAGCCGGCGCCCTGGACGGCGTACAGCACGCCCACGTACGCGGGCGCCCGCCCCAGGAGCCGGTCGGCGACGGCGTAGATCGCGGCGCCGTTCAGCCCGGCGAGCAGCATGACGGCCGAACCGGCGAGCACCAACGGCCTCAGGACCGGCGAGTCCCACAGGACGCGGGCGCCGGCGGTGAACCCGCCCGGTCCGCGACGGCCGTCCGCCTCCCGCCGGCCGGGGACGCGCGGCCCCTCCGCGGCGGCGGGCAGCCTCAGGAGTGCGAACATCAGGGCCGCGACGGCGAACGTCGCCGCGTCGAGCAGGGCCACGGCCCCGCCGCCGAAGCGGGCGCACAGCCCGGCGCCGGCCAGCGGGGCGACGAGCTTCATGGCCTCCGCGGCCGTCATGCGCAGCCCGTTGAAGTGCCCGCGCAGCCCGGGGTCCACGGTCCGGGCGACCAGGGCCGCCTCCGCCGCGTCGTGGACCGTGCCCGCGGCCCCGTAGACCAGGAGGACGGCGAAGACGAGCCACACCTCCCGCTCCGAATCGACCAGCAGCAGGAGCGGCAGCAGCGCCGCCATCACGAGGCCGACCGCGACCAGCAGGGGCCGCCGGGGCAGCCGGTCGGCCAGGGCGCCCAGCGCCGGGCCGGCCAGGACCGGCGCCCAGAGGGCGAAGGACGTGAGCGCCGCGAGGGCGTCCGAGCCGGTCAGCGTCTTCACCCAGATGCCCGCCGCCAGCCACAGGGCGGCGGTGCCGAAGTCGGACACCAGCGTGCCGGAGAGGTAGAGCCGGGCGTTGCGGTCCCGCAGGACCGTCCTCGTCGTTCCGATGCCTTTGGTCACGGGGCCAGCGTGGGAGGTGAGGTGGATCCCGGGCATCGGGCGGCCGCCCTACGTCCGCCCGCGACGGATGCCCCGGTCCCGCCCCGGGGGGCCTTACGGACGGCTCCGGGAGGCCTTACGGCTCCGAGTCCTCCGCCACCGCCGAGCGGCGGTTCCAGGCGCGCGGCGCGAGCCAGTGGTAGCGCATGGCGACCAGCCGGAAGCCGAAGGCGGTGATCACGGCGATCGAGCTGGTCACGCCGTTGAGCACGTCGAAGGACAGGAACACCGCGGTCAGCGCGGCACCCACGATGGCCGGTACGGCGTACATCTCGCGGTCGCGCAGCAGTGAGGGCACCTCGTTGGCGAGCACGTCGCGCAGCACACCGCCGCCGACGGCCGTCGCGAGGCCGAGCGCGGCGGACTGGGTGAGGCCGAGTCCGTACTCGTACGCCTTGGTCGTCCCGGTGACGCAGAACAGGCCGAGGCCCGCCGCGTCGAGCACGTTGATCGACCGGTTGATCCGGGCCACCTCGGGGTGCAGGAAGAACACGATCGCGGCGGCGACGAGCGGCGTGACGAAGTAGCCGAAGTCCGTGAACGCGGCCGGGGGCACCGCTCCGATGATCAGGTCGCGGAACAGCCCGCCGCCCAGGGCGGTGACCTCGGCCAGCATCGCGATGCCGAAGACGTCGAAGTTCTTGCGCACCGCGAGGAGCGCGCCCGCGAGGGCGAAGACGAAGATGCCGACCAGGTCGAGGGAGTGGAGGGCGGTCGGGGTGAACAGGTTGTGCAGCACCGAAACATTGTGCAGTCAGAATCGGTCGCAAACGGTCACGGGCGGGCCGGGGAGAACCCCGACCCGCCCGCGACGGGTACTTCTCGACCTCGGTCGTCGGCCTTCTCGGCCGCTACGACCTCAGCCGTCGGTCTTCTCGACCGGCGACCCCGACGCGTCCGCCGGACCGCCCTCGGGCAGGGCCGCGTCCCCCGGCGCCTGGTCCGGCGCGTTCTCGGGGTGGTGGCACGCGACCTGGTGACCGGTCTTGAGCGCCAGCAGCGGCGGCTCCGCGGTCTTGCAGATCTGCGTCGCCTTCCAGCACCGCGTGTGGAAGCGGCAGCCGCTCGGCGGCGAGATCGGCGAGGGCACGTCGCCCTTGAGCAGGATGCGCCCGGAGTTCTGACCGCGCCGCTTCGGGTCCGGCACCGGTACGGCCGACAGCAGGGCCTTGGTGTACGGGTGCATCGGGGAGTCGTAGAGCGACGTGCGGTCCGCCAGCTCGACGATCTTGCCGAGGTACATCACGGCGATGCGGTCCGAGACGTGCCGGATGACCGACAGGTCGTGCGCGATGATCACGTACGTGAGCCCGAGCTCGTCCTGGAGGTCGTCCAGCAGGTTGACCACCTGGGCCTGGATCGACACGTCGAGCGCCGAGACCGGCTCGTCCGCCACCACGAGCTTCGGCTTGAGCGCGAGCGCGCGGGCGATGCCGATGCGCTGGCGCTGGCCGCCGGAGAACTCGTGCGGGTAGCGGTTGTAGTGCTCGGGGTTGAGGCCCACCAGCGACAGCAGCCGCTGGACCTCGGCCTTCAGGCCGCCCTCGGGCTCGACGCCCTGCAGCTTGAAGGGGGCGCTGATGATGGTGCCGACCGTGTGGCGCGGGTTCAGCGAGCCGTACGGGTCCTGGAAGATCATCTGCACGTCGCGGCGCATCGGGCGCATGGCCGAGACGCCGAGGTGCGTGATGTCCTTGCCCTCGAACTCGACCTTGCCGCCGGTGGGCTCCAGCAGCCGGGTGATCAGCCGGCCCATGGTCGACTTGCCGCAGCCGGACTCGCCGACCACGCCGAGGGTCTCACCGGGGTAGACCTCGAAGTCGATGCCGTCGACGGCCTTGACCGCACCGACCTGGCGGCGCAGCAGCCCCTTGTTGATGGGGAAGTGCTTGGTCAGGCCGGAGACCCGCAGGAGCGGCTCGGGGGAGCCGGTGGCCTGCGCGGGGACGAGGGGCCCCTTCTTGGCCGCGGCGTCCTTCTTCTCGACGTCGGCCGCGTCCGTCTTCTTCATGTCGGTCACAGCTTCGGCGCAATCTCTTCGGTCCAGATCCGGGTCCGCTCCTCCTGCGACATGTGGCAGGCGGACCAGTGCTTGCCCCCGCCATCCGTCAGTTCGGGCCGCACGGTGCGGGTGATCCCGTCCTTGGGGATGTCGGCGTACGGGCAGCGCGGGTTGAAGGCGCAGCCGCTCGGGAGGTTGATCAGGCTCGGCGGCGAGCCCTTGACCGGGATGAGGCGCTCGGTCTGCTCCCGGTCCACGCGCGGCATGGAGCCGAGCAGGCCCCAGGTGTACGGGTGCCTGGGCTCGTAGAAGACCTTCTCGGCCGAGCCGCGCTCGACGCACCGGCCGCCGTACATCACGAGGATGTCGTCGGCCATCTCGGCGACCACGCCGAGGTCGTGCGTGATCATGATGACCGCGGAGCCGAACTCCTTCTGCAGGTCCCGGATCAGGTCGAGGATCTGCGCCTGGACGGTCACGTCGAGGGCGGTGGTCGGCTCGTCCGCGATGAGCAGCTCGGGGTTGTTGACCAGACCCATGGCGATCATGGCGCGCTGGCGCATGCCGCCGGAGAACTCGTGCGGGTACGCGTCCACGCGCTTGCCCGGCTCGGGGATGCCGACCCGGTCGAGCATCTCGATCGCGCGCTTGCGCGCGGTCTTCTTGTCGACGGAGTTGTGGGTGCGATACGCCTCGACGATCTGGTGGCCGACCGAGTAGTACGGGTGCATCGCCGACAGCGGGTCCTGGAAGACCATGGCCATCTTCTGGCCGCGCAGCCGGCGGACGTCGTCGGCGTCGGCGCGGATCAGCTCCTGGCCGTCCAGCCAGATCTCGCCCTCGATCTTCGGGCGGTTGCGGCTGTGGCCGGTGCGGTGCAGGCCCATGATCGCCAGCGAGCTGACCGACTTGCCGGAGCCGGACTCGCCCACGATGCCGAGGGTCTTGCCGCGCTCCAGGTCGAAGCTGACGCCGTCGACGGACTTGACCAGGCCGTCGTCGGTCGGGAAGTGCACCTTGAGGTTGCGCACCGAGAGGAAGGCCTCGGGCCGCGGGCCGGACTGCTCGGGGATCCCGACCGGACCGGTGGCGGTCCCCACGGCGGGGGCGCCTTCGTCGTGCTGGTTGGTCTCGGTCACGTCAGCCTCACGCGCGGGTCGACGACGGAGTACAGGATGTCCACGATCAGGTTCGCCATGACGACGAAGAAGGCCGCGATGAGGGTGACGCCCATGATGACGGGCAGGTCACCGGCGCCGATGGCGCCGACCGCGGCGGTGCCGAGGCCCTGGAAGTTGAACGTCGTCTCGGTGAGCACGGCGCCGCCGAGGAGGCCGCCGAGGTCGAGGCCGACGAGGGTGATGACGGGCGTCAGGGTGGAACGCAGGGCGTGCTTGCCGATGACCACGTTCTCCTTGAGGCCCTTCGCGCGGGCCGTGCGGATGTAGTCCTCGCCGAGGACCTCCAGCATGGTCGCGCGGGTGATCCGGGCGTAGGTCGCGGCGAAGAGGAACGCCAGCGTCACCCACGGGAGGATCATGCTGTTGAACCAGGCCGCCGGATCCTCCGCCAGTGGTGCGTAGTTGCTGGCGTCCAGCCACTCCAGGGAGTAGACGAACACCGAGGTGGCCAGCAGGCCGGTGAAGTAGATCGGGAGCGAGACGCCGGCCAGGGCCGTGATCATCGTCGCCCGATCCCAGATGGTGCCTCTTCGTAGCGCCGAGACGACGCCGGTGAAGACGCCGCCGAAGACCCAGAGGACCACGGCGCCGCTGGCGAGGGAGAGCGTGACCGGGATGCGGTCGAGCATCATCTCCCAGACCGGCTGCTCCGCCTTGAAGGAGTAGCCGAAGCAGGGGGCCGGGCAGTGCGTGACGTCCGTGCCCTGGTTGTAGTCACGGCCGGCGACGATGCCCTTGAGGAACAGTCCGTACTGCTCGGGGATGGACTTGTCGAAGCCCATCTTCACGCGGATGCCCTGAAGAGCGGTTTCGTTGGTCTCCCGACCGGCGTACATGAGCGCCGGGTCGCTGCCGGTGAGTTTCGGCACCGCGAAGAAGATGCCGAAGGTGACCGCGGAGACCACCAGCAGCGTTGCGACGACGTTGAACAGCCGCCGGATGAGGTAGACGAGCACTGCAGTCGGCCGCCTGGGCGGGCGGCTGCCGCCCCTTGTGGGGACGGCAGCCGCCGCCTGCGGCCTTCACCTGCCCTTCGAACTAGCGCATGTGGGGTGAAGGCACATGTCCTGCTGCTGTTACTTTTCGACGCCCACGGTGGCGAGGTCGATCTTGCCCATCGAGTCGTTGAAGTAGACGTTCGTCAGGCGGGGGTTGTGGTACACGAAGGCCTTGTCGAAGTTGATCGGCAGGTAGAGCGCCTTCTCCATGACCTTCTTGTTGATGTCCGTGTAGAACGGAGCGGCGGCCTCGGGGGTCGCGGCGTCAGCGGCCTTGTCGAACAGGCCGTTGATCTCCGTGTCGTTGATCATCGTGTAGTTGTTGTTGCCGTTCGGCAGGATGAACGAGCCGTCGACCAGCGGCTGCAGGAAGCCCGAGCCGGAGTTGTAGTCGGCGCCCCAGCCCATGACGATGATGCCGTAGCCCTTCTTCTTCACGTTCTCGGGCGAGCCGATCGTGGAGGAGGAGAGCTTGCCGTCGTACTGGTCGATGGCGGCGTCGATGCCGACCTTCTTCAGCGCGGCCTGCAGGGACTCGGCGGTCTTGACCTCGGCGGCGCGGTTGTTGCGGACCGCGATCGTGGTCTTGAAGCCGTTCGGCTGGCCGCACTTGGCCAGGGCCTCCTTGGCCTTCGCCTCCTGCGGCTTGCCGCCGGTCAGGCCGTACGGGTCGTACGACTTGTCGGCGCCGGGGATGCCGGGCGGCAGCATGTTCGCGCCGAGGTCGCCCGAGGTCGGGCCGCCGCGGCCGGTCTGCAGCGAGGTCGGGTCGGCCGCGTAGATGACGGCCTTGCGGCACTCGATGTTGTCGAACGGCTTGACCGTCTGCGGGAAGGCGAAGTAGCGGATGTAGCCCGTGAACGGGTTGTCCGCGTTCTTCTTCAGCTTCGGGTCCTGGAGGATCTTGATGCGGGCCGCGGTCTGCACGCCGGTGCCGTCGACCGCGAGGTCGATGTCACCGTTGAGCAGGCGCTGGTCCATGTCCTCCGGGTTGGTGGTCACCGTGAAGGAGACCTTGTCCGGCAGACCCTTGCGGATCGTGTCGGTCTTCGGGTCCCAGTTCGGGTTGCGCTCGAAGGTGGCGCCCTTGCCCGCGGTGAAGGAGGTCACCTTGTACGGGCCGGTGGCGACCGGCTGGTTGGTGTACTTGGCGCCGGTGTCCTTGGCGGCCGGGACCGGGGAGGAGGACGGCATCGCCAGCAGGTAGGAGAAGTCCGAGTTGGGCTTCGCCAGGTTGAAGACGATGGTCTTGTCGTCCGGGGTCTGGACGGACTTCAGACCCATCTTGTTGGGGTCCTTGTCCTTGTAGGGACCCGTGTACTTCTGGCCCTGGTCGAGGATGTCGATCAGGTACGTCGGGCCGCCGGACAGGACGTCCTGGGCGAAGACGCGCTCGATGCCGTACTTGATGTCCTTCGAGGTGATCGGCGTGCCGTCCTCGAACTTCACGCCGTCCTTGAGCTTCAGCGTGTAGGTCTTGCCGCCGTTGCTCAGGACCGGCAGGGCCTCGGCGAGGTCCGGGACGAGCTTGGTGCCCGCGGCGCCCGGCTTGCTGTCGTACGCGAGCAGCTGGCGGATGTACATGCGCTGCATGTTCCAGACGAAGCCGTAGTAGGCGCGCGCCGGGTCGAGGTAGTCGACGTCCTGGGGCGACCAGAGCTTGAGCTCGCCGCCCTTCTTGTCGGACACGTTGACCATGCCCTTGGTCGCGGCGTTGAACGCGGCACCCGCGTTGTCCTTGCCGTTGTCGCCGTCCTTGCCGCCGCCGCACGCGGTGGCGGTGAGGGACAGGGCGGCCGCCACGGCGGCGATCGCGACTGCCTGCTTTCTGCGGATCACGGTGTTCCAACCTCCAGGAATGGATTCAGGTGAATCAGGTGAAACGGTTCAGCTGCCCTTGGGGTCGAGTGCGTCACGCAGCCCGTCCCCGAAGAGGTTGAACGCAAGGACGGTAAGGAAGATCGCGAGACCGGGGACCACCATGTACATGGGGTCCGCCTGGTACGTGCTGATGGCGTCGGAGAGCATCTTTCCCCAGGAAGCGGTGGGGGGCTTGACGCCGGCGCCCAGGAAGCTGAGGGCGGCCTCGGTGAGGATGTTCGTGGGGATGATCAGCGTCGTGTAGACGAGGATCGGGGCCACCAGGTTCGGCAGCATCTCCTTGAAGAGGATGTAGCCGCGGCCCGCACCCAGGGAGCGGGCGGCCTCGACGTACTCGCGCTCGCGCAGCGAGATGGTCTGGCCGCGCACGATGCGGCCGATGTACGGCCAGCCGAAGAAGCCGATGACCACGATCAGGACGCCCATGCGCACGCCGGTGCCGCTCAGGCCCCACAGCTCGTTGGGGACCACGGAGACCAGGGCGATGGTGAACAGCAGCTGCGGGAAGGCCAGCAGCAGGTCCATCACGCGGCTGATGACCGCGTCCACCCAACCGCCGAGGAAGCCGGCCAGGGCGCCCAGGATCGAGCCGATGACCACGGAGACGAAGGCCGCGAGGAAGGCCACCAGGAGCGAGATGCGGGAGCCGTACACGATCCGGCTGAAGACGTCCCGGCCGTTGATGGGCTCGACGCCGAGCAGGTAGTCCGAACTGATGCCGCCCCAGTCCCCCTTGGGGATGCTCAGGTCGGGATCGATGAGGTCCTCGTGGAACTCGTTCGGCGGGTGGCCCAGCAGACTCACGATCTGCGGGGCGAAGATGGCGACCAGGATCAGGGCGATCACGATGAACCCGCCGGTGAGCGCGATCTTGTCGCGCTTGAGGCGCATCCACGCGATCTTGCCGGGCGAACGACCCTCGATGGCCTTGGCAGGGACTTCGGCGGCGACGGCGGCTATCTCGTCCGCGGCTGTGTCGTGCAGTGGTGCCGTCATCGTTTTAGGGGACCCCTCTCGGCCGACGGGTGGCCGGCCCATGCCCGCCGCTGTAGCGGCTTGGTTCACATCGGTGTCGCGGTGTCGCTGGTGGAGCGAGTGCTCGGATTTGCGTTGCTGTGCGTGCGGTGCTTTGCCCTGTGGCCGACGTGGCGGCCGGGGCGGTGGTGCTCGGCAGTGCTGTGCGATGCGGTGCGGGTGCGCGTGGTTGGCCGGAAACAAGTGGCTGACGTGCACGTGAAGAGTCGGTGGCCGGGGGGCCGGTCAGCTCTTCGTGGGGGGGAGTCTTCAACGGCGCCGCGATCACCCGCCAGACCCGGCAGGGATGTGATGCGCAACCGTGATGTGGCTTGATGTCTTCCGTTATCCGGACCGGGCGCGCGGCTCAGCGGTTCAACACCACCCGTACCACGCGGATCGGACATCGGGCCCAACTACCTCTTGATGAGCAGTTCTTGGGCGGATGCATCGGGGCAGGTCGGACATACGACAAAGGCCGCACCGAAGCGGGTCGGTGCGGCCGATGGGACGGTCGTCTCGGATTTCGGACGAGGGGTGGGGGCGCGGGAGCGCGGGGCGGGGGCGCTCGGGGACTGGGTGGGGCGCGGGCGCGGGGTGGGGGCGCTCGTGAGCGCCTGTACGCGGAACTCGGGCCGGCGCGCGGGTCAGTACGCGGGTCAGTACGCCGGGGCGTGCGCCTCGCGGTCGTAGAAAGGTCGCGCCTGGGCGCGCAGCCACATCGCGACCGGGTCGTGCTCGTCGGCGAGCGCGACCGTCGAGACGGGCAGTCCGTCCGGTACGGCCGGGACCGCGTGCCGCATCATCGCGCGCACCGACTCGACGGCCGGGGCCGACGAGTCGTACAGCTCCAGCCCGATGGCCAGGTACGGCGTCCCGAGCGCGGGCTGCACCCAGGCCCGGCGCAGCGAGCGGACCGCGGTGGTGCGGTGCGCGTGCTGGGTGAGCAGCGCGTAGAACTGCGGCAGCTCGATGGCGGGTTCGGAGATCCGCAGCGGTCCGGCCGGCATCCGGTCCAGCCCCGTCGCGATCCGGCGCAGGTCGGCCCACGGGATGCCGAGGCCGCCGCCCGGAGCGTGCGGATTGAGCCAGATGCCCCATCGGTCCGGATAGAGGGTGCGGGCCACCTCCCAGCCGGACACGACCTCGTAGGCCCGGTTCCACCCGCTCGCCGCGAGCTCCTCCGGGGAGGTCACGCAGGGCACGTAGTGGACGCCGTCCACCTCCATGGCGCCGTACTGGGCGTCCGGAGAACCGGGCTGCCCGTGCCAGAGCAGCATCCAGAGCCGGCCCTCGGCGAGGGCCAGCAGCAGCGTCTCGTAGCTGTCGTAGCGCCCGGGCGTCACCTGGCGCAGCATGTGCTCGACCTGACCCGCCGCGGCCGTGCCTGACGCACTCACCCGGATACCCCTCTTCGTCCGCCCGTTCGTCACGCGAATCCGGCCGCGCGCGTGCGGCCGGGAAATGAAACCAGCTTACGGCCGACTAGGGCACGTAGAACGGCCGCACGCGCTGCAGCATGAAGTCGCCGACCGGGTCCTGCGCCACGTCGAGCAGCAGCAGGTTCACCGGCCAGGGCGGACTGACCCGGGCCAGGGCCCGTCCGAGGGCCTCCATGGGCGCGTTGCTGTCGGCGAGTTCCCAGTTCAGGAACTGCACGCCGACGAACATCACCGGCTCGCCGCCCTCGATGCTGGCCAGGCAGCGGCGGGCCGAGGCGACCACGCCGGTGGCCCGGAACTCGTCCGCCGCGACGGTCAGGAAGTCGACCGGGTCCTCCTGCCAGTCCGGCTCGAAGAGCCGGACCCGGCCGCCCGTGGCGGGGCCGTCGAGGGCGGTGCGGCCGGTCCGGCACAGTTCGGCCACCGCGGTGGGCGGCAGGGGCACGCCGATCGCGGCGTCGGGGTTGACGGCGATGCCGAGCTGCGGGGGGAGGCCGCGGGCGAACTCCACGGCCGGGGCGACGGCGCACGCCATCCGGTCGCCGGCGCCGCGGGCGAACTGCGCCTGCGAGGTGTACACCGGCACGTACGGGGCGCCGTCGAGCTCCAGCGTGGGCAGGTCGAGGCCCGGGCTGTCGGGTCCGCCGCCCTCGGGGAGCGGGATCCAGACCTGGCTGCGGCCGAGCACCTCGAGGATGCGGCCGCCGGCCGCGGGGTTGCCGAGGGAGGCGGCGAGGGTCTCCTCGAGCTCGTTCGCGGGCCAGCCGTCACCGGCGGTCTCGTAGCCCTGCGTGCCGTACATGTCCACCCTGCCGGTTCCTCTCCCCCGCGCGTGCGCTGCCGCCGACCCTACCGCCGGGGGCGGACAGCGCCTACGCCACACCCCGGGTGGGGGGTGGGGGGTGAGGGCGTTGGGAAGGGGGTGGAGGTGGGGGTGGCGTGGCTTCGGGGCCGTCCCGTGGTGTGTGGGTCCCCTCGGTGCTTGACCCGGTACGGCCTGCAGGCCCTGCGGCAGGCCCACCCCTGGGGCTTCGGGGCTTCGCCCTGGCCTTCGGCCACCCCTGGCCCGGGCCTGCCTCCGGACCAGCCTGCCCGACCGGCTCAAGCGCCTCCCCCACACACCACGGGACGGCGCTCTCTCGACTTCGTGGGCCCGGGGCTTCGGCTGACCGGTGGGCCGTGGGGGTGGGTCTCCGGACTATCCGGCGGGCCCGGGTCGGGGGGCGGGCGCCGTGAAGGACAGGGAGGTGAGGCGGGTGGCGGCCCGGCGGTCCAGGAGGGTGACGGAGGCGCAGCCGGGCGGCGGGGTGCCCTGCTCCGCGGCGGACAGGAGGCGGGCGACCGTGCGGCGGTGCCGGGTGAAGGCGTAGCCCGTGACGCCGCGGCCGCGTGCCAGCTGCCCGGACAGCGCCTCCTCGGGGCTCGCGTCGAGCAGGACCAGGTGCAGGGAGCGGCCGCGGCGCCGGGCGGCCCGTGCCAGGCTCCGGCGCACCCACGGCTGCGATCCGCAGTCGTGGACGACCACGCTCTCGCCGGAGCGCAGCACCCGCCACAGCCCCGCGTAGTGCGCGATGCGGACCAGCGGGCGGTAGCCCGCGTACGGCAGCCGGGCGGGCATCCGGCGCTGCCAGCGCTCCCGGGCGTCCTGCGAGTCGACGACCCGGCCGGGGGCGGTCCTCTTGATCAGGGTGGACTTGCCGCCGCCGGGGAGCCCGGAGACCACCACCAGGTCGCCGGCCGCGAACTCCAGCCGCTCCGGGCCGGGCGACTCGTCCTCCCGCCCCCGCAGGTCGGTCACCCACGGGGCGCCCTGCCGTAGGGCGGGGTCCACCGCCCGGACGGTGGTGGCGAGCCGCAGGCGGGCCGGCCGGGCGTCCGGGGCCCCCGGCCCGTCCGGAGCCCCGCGGCGCCGGCGGCGCGGCTGGGTCGGGACCGCGCCCCCGCCGGGCACGAGGTCCTGGGCACCCCCGAGGGGCACGGGGACGGGCAGGCCGCCGGGCCCGGTCGGTGCCGGCCCCGCGGTTCCAGTCACCGCTCCGAAGATCCGCACAGTGCTCGCCTCCCCCAGTCGGGTCACGCAGGTCACATGCCCGTCGAGTGTAAAGAGACGGTAATGCCCCCCTCCGTGGTTCCGGTATCCCCGGTCGTTTCGTCCCGCCCTCCGACCGCTTTCGGGCCCGACCCCCCGTTCGTCGCAAACGCGTGCAATGATGTGCGCGCAAACTGCATACCGGCCGCTTGAATCCGCGCGGGAGAGTTCCGGGCACGCCCTCGGTCGAGGGCGGCGTACCGGACGCCGAAGGAGCAAGACCCTCCCTTGAATCTCTCAGGCCCAGTTACCGCGCGGGCGAGGCACATCTGAAAAGCGGGCACGACGGTCCACCACCGCCGGCTCCACCCAAGGTGCAAGTCACCTCCGCAACCCGGCGCGTAGCCGTTCGTACGCGCGTGCGGTCGTGACGAACCTCTCAGGTTCCGATGACAGATGGGGAGGAATGTCCTTCAGCTGCTGGAGGATCGTCCTTCAGTCACTCACGCGGGCCTGCCCTGGGAGCCACCCCTATGACGAACACCCCCCGTCTGACCGCCCTCGACGCCGTGCACCGCTCCCTCGGTGCCACGATGACCGACTTCGCGGGCTGGGACATGCCGCTGCGGTACGCCAGCGAGCGCGACGAGCACAACGCGGTGCGCACCAAGGCCGGCCTGTTCGACCTCTCCCACATGGGTGAGATCACCGTCCTCGGCCCCGAGGCCGTGAAGGTCCTCGACTACGCCCTGGTCGGCAACATCTCCACCGTCGGCGTCGGCCGCGCCCGCTACACGATGATCTGCCAGGAGGACGGCGGCATCCTCGACGACCTGATCGTCTACCGCCTCGGCGAGACGGAGTACATGGTCGTCGCCAACGCCTCCAACGCCCAGGTCGTCCTCGACGCCCTCACCGAGCGCGCCGCCGGCTTCGACGCCGAGGTCCGCGACGACCGCGACGCGTACGCGCTGATCGCCGTGCAGGGCCCGACCTCCCCCGGCATCGTGAAGTCCCTGACGGACGCCGATCTGGACAACCTGAAGTACTACGCGGGCCTGCCCGGCACCGTCGCCGGTGTCCCGGCCCTGATCGCCCGCACCGGCTACACCGGCGAGGACGGCTTCGAGCTCTTCGTGAAGCCCGAGCACGCCGTCGAGCTGTGGGAGGCCCTGACCAAGGCCGGCGAGGCCGCGGGCCTGGTGCCGGCCGGCCTGTCCTGCCGCGACACGCTGCGCCTGGAGGCGGGCATGCCGCTGTACGGGCACGAGCTGACGACGTCGCTGACCCCGTTCGACGCGGGCCTCGGCCGGGTCGTGAAGTTCGAGAAGGAGGGCGACTTCGTGGGCCGCGCCGCCCTCGAGGCCGCCGCCGAGCGCGCCGCCACCAACCCGCCGCGCAAGCTGGTCGGCCTGATCGCCGAGGGCCGCCGCGTCCCGCGCGCCGGCTTCCCGGTCGTCGCCGCCGGCGAGGTCATCGGCGAGGTCACCTCGGGCGCCCCGTCCCCGACGCTGGGCAAGCCGATCGCGATGGCGTACGTCGACGCGGCGCACGCGGAGCCCGGCACCTCCGGCGTCGGCGTGGACATTCGCGGTACGCATGAGGCGTACGAGGTCGTGGCGCTGCCGTTCTACAAGCGGCAGAAGTGACGGTTCCCGCCCCGGGATCCTCGTCACCGCTCGTCTCAGACTCCAAGACATCCGTTCATCAGCAGTACCCCGCATCCAGGAGAATCAGGTCATGAGCAACCCCCAGCAGCTGCGTTACAGCAAGGAGCACGAGTGGCTGTCGGCCGCCGTGGACGGCGTCGCGACGGTCGGCATCACGGAGTTCGCGGCCAACGCGCTCGGTGACGTCGTCTACGCCCAGCTCCCCGAGGTCGGCGACACGGTGACCGCGGGCGAGACCTGCGGCGAGCTCGAGTCCACGAAGTCCGTCAGCGACCTGTACTCCCCCGTCACCGGTGAGGTCGTCGAGGCCAACCAGGACGTCGTCGACGACCCGGCCCTGGTCAACACCGCCCCGTTCGAGGGTGGCTGGCTGTTCAAGGTCCGCGTCGCCGAGGAGCCCGCCGACCTGCTCTCCGCCGACGAGTACACCGCCTTCAACGCCGGCTGACCCCACACGCGAGGGATCCACGATGTCGCTTCTGAACACCCCGCTCCACGAGCTGGACCCGGACGTCGCCGCCGCCGTCGACGCCGAGCTCCACCGCCAGCAGTCCACCCTCGAGATGATCGCCTCGGAGAACTTCGCTCCGGTCGCGGTCATGGAGGCCCAGGGCTCCGTCCTCACCAACAAGTACGCCGAGGGCTACCCGGGCCGCCGCTACTACGGCGGCTGCGAGCACGTCGACGTGGTCGAGCAGATCGCGATCGACCGCATCAAGGCGCTGTTCGGTGCCGAGGCCGCGAACGTGCAGCCGCACTCCGGCGCGCAGGCCAACGCCGCCGCGATGTTCGCGCTGCTCAAGCCGGGTGACACGATCATGGGCCTGAACCTGGCCCACGGCGGTCACCTGACCCACGGCATGAAGATCAACTTCTCCGGCAAGCTCTACAACGTGGTCCCGTACCACGTCGGCGAGGACGGCCAGGTCGACATGGCCGAGGTCGAGCGCCTGGCCAAGGAGTCGAAGCCGCAGCTGATCGTGGCCGGCTGGTCGGCGTACCCGCGCCAGCTGGACTTCGCCGCGTTCCGCCGGATCGCGGACGAGGTCGGCGCGTACCTGATGGTCGACATGGCCCACTTCGCGGGCCTGGTCGCCGCGGGTCTGCACCCGAACCCGGTGCCGCACGCCCACGTCGTCACCACCACCACGCACAAGACCCTCGGCGGTCCGCGCGGTGGCGTGATCCTGTCGACGCAGGAGCTGGCCAAGAAGATCAACTCCGCGGTCTTCCCGGGCCAGCAGGGTGGTCCGCTGGAGCACGTGATCGCGGCGAAGGCCGTGTCCTTCAAGGTCGCCGCCTCGCCCGAGTTCAAGGAGCGCCAGGAGCGCACCCTGGCCGGCGCGAAGATCATCGCCGAGCGCCTGGTCCAGGACGACGTCAAGAAGGTGGGCGTGGACGTGCTCACCGGCGGCACCGACGTGCACCTGGTCCTCGTCGACCTGCGCAACTCGGAGCTCGACGGCCAGCAGGCCGAGGACCGCCTCCACGAGGTCGGCATCACGGTCAACCGGAACGCGATCCCGAACGACCCGCGCCCGCCGATGGTCACCTCGGGCCTGCGCATCGGTACGCCGGCGCTGGCCACCCGCGGCTTCCAGGCCGAGGACTTCTCCGAGGTCGCCGACATCATCGCCGAGGCGCTGAAGCCGGAGTTCGACGGGGACGCCCTCAAGGCCCGGGTCTCGGCCCTGGCCGCGAAGCACCCGCTGTACCCCTCGCTGTAAGCAGATCGGTGGACGAGTCGGGCCCGGCCGTGACCCACACGGCCGGGCCCTTCCCATGACCGCGGGGGCCCTACGGGCGGTGACCGGCCGGGGCCTCCCGGTGCTCGCCGGGACGCTCTCCGGTGATCGCCGAGGTCCTCTCCGGTGACCCTCGGGATCCTCTCGGGTGACCGCCGGGGTCACGCGCCCCGTGGCGCCGAGCCCCCTCCCCTGAGCCCGTGAACCCGCGAACATGTGAAACCTCCCCCCAACACCACGACACCTCCCGTGAACACCGCGGCACCTCCCGTGACCATCGGGACCCGCCTCCGGTCCACCGGCCCCGCCGGCCGCGTGACCTGCACCACACCCGACGCCTGACGGCCCCGTCCGCGACCGTTCCGGCGGCCGAGACGTTCACCTCGGCGGGTTAGGCTCGTCTGTCGGACAAAATCCGCACACATCCCCATCTCCTGCCCTCCACGAGCAGACAAAGGAGTCCGACCCGTGGCCATCTCCGTGTTCGACCTCTTCTCCATCGGCATCGGTCCGTCCTCCTCCCACACGGTCGGCCCGATGCGGGCGGCCAGGATGTTCGTGAACCGCCTGAAGAAGGACGGCGTCCTCGCGCAGACCGCGTCCGTGCGCGCCGAGCTCTTCGGCTCCCTCGGCGCCACCGGCCACGGCCACGGCACGCCGAAGGCCGTGCTCCTGGGCCTGGAGGGCTACTCCCCGCGCACGGTCGACGTCGAGAAGGCCGACGACGAGGTCGAGCGGATCCGCCAGACCGGCCGGCTGCGCCTGCTGGGCGCGGAGATAGGGAACGTGCACGAGATCGCCTTCGACGAGCCGAACCAGCTGATCCTGCACCGCCGCCGGTCGCTGCCGTACCACGCCAACGGCATGACCCTCTTCGCGTACGACGAGGCCGGCGCACCGCTCCTGGAGAAGACCTACTACTCCGTCGGCGGCGGCTTCGTCGTGGACGAGGACGCGGTCGGCGAGGACCGGATCAAGCTCGACGACACCGTGCTGAAGTACCCCTTCCGCAGCGGTGACGAGATGCTCCGCCTGACCCGCGAGACCGGCCTGTCGATCTCCTCCCTGATGCTGGAGAACGAGAAGGCCTGGCGGACCGAGGAGGAGATCCGCGAGGGCCTGCTGGAGATCTGGCGCGTCATGCAGGCCTGCGTGGCCCGCGGCATGTCCCGCGAGGGCATCCTGCCGGGCGGCCTGCGCGTCAAGCGCCGGGCCGCGTCCACCGCGCGCCAGCTGCGCACCGAGGGCGACCCGCTGCTGCACCGCAGCGAGTGGACCACGATCTACGCGATGGCGGTCAACGAGGAGAACGCGGCGGGCGGCCGGGTCGTGACCGCCCCCACGAACGGCGCCGCCGGCGTCCTGCCCGCGGTCCTGCACTACTACGTGAACTTCGTCCCGGGCGCGGACGAGGACGGCGTGGTCCGCTTCCTCCTCGCGGCCGGCGCGATCGGCATGCTGTTCAAGGAGAACGCCTCCATCTCCGGCGCCGAGGTCGGCTGCCAGGGCGAGGTCGGCTCGGCCTGCTCGATGGCGGCCGGCGCGCTGGCCGAGGTCCTGGGCGGCACCCCGGAGCAGGTGGAGAACGCGGCCGAGATCGGCATGGAGCACAACCTCGGCCTGACCTGCGACCCGGTCGGCGGCCTGGTCCAGATCCCGTGCATCGAGCGCAACGGCATGGCGGCCGTCAAGGCCGTCACGGCGGCCCGGATGGCCATGCGCGGCGACGGCAGCCACAAGGTCTCCCTCGACAAGGTCATCAAGACCATGAAGGAGACCGGCGCCGACATGAAGATCAAGTACAAGGAGACCGCCCGCGGCGGCCTCGCGGTCAACGTCATCGAGTGCTGACCGTCTCCTGAACGCACCGGAGGGGCGGTGACCGGTAACCCGGTCACCGCCCCTTCGGCGTACGGCCCCGACCGACCTAGTTGTCGAACCAGACGACGAGTCGGACGTGCTGGGGGCCGTGCGCGTCGGCGAGGGCCTTCATCGTCGCCCAGACCGGGTCCCACTCGGCGTCGTCCCGTACCGCCTGCCGGCGGGTCATGCGCTCGACGGTTGCCGGCTCGTCCCAGTCGACGGCGGCCAACTCCTCCCACCCGATCCAGGACGCGCTGTGGTAGAGGTCCGGATCGTCCTCGTAGTAGCTCCGGACCTCGGCGCTCACGTCGGACGGGAGCCCCCGCTCCTGGGCGAGGGGCCGGAAGCCGGCGCGGTTGCGGACGCCGAACAGGCAGCCGAAGGCGTCGTAGCTCCATCCGCCGTACAGCAGGGCCAGATCGATGGCGGGCTGCCAGTGCGTGTCCTCCTCATCGAGGCGGCCGTACGTGCAGCGGCACTCGATGAACCCGTGTATGTCTGCTCCCATGAGGACGGATTCTCGCCTGCGCGGGGGATCCGCGCCAACCGGCTTCCCGCCGGGCCGGACGCGTCCGTCCCCCGGTACGCCGCAGGGGCGGTGACCGGGGTTCCGGTCACCGCCCCTGCGGGCTGTCAGTGCGGGTCAGGAGCCGCCAGGGGTCCAGTTCTCCCCTGCCGGCCACGGGATGACGACCCAGTCGATGCCCCTCTTGACCATCCACTTGATGACCGCCGCGGGGGGCTCCGACTCCACGATCACCAGGAAGTTGCGGCCGTGGCCCTCGGCAATCTTCTTCTGCTCACCGCCCTTGCCCTGGAACTTGGTGACGTTGCTCGCGTAGTGCTTCCCTTCCGGGTTGAAGTAGCCGCCGGACTTCGCCTCGTACCAGGTCTCGCGGTCCGCGCCCGGCGCGGTGAACCGACCGTCGAAGTCGCGGGGGTTGCCGCTGTCCAGCTTTTGCATTCCGAGCTTCTCGCCGTCCAGGTGATCCCAGAGGAACTCCTCGTAGGCGTCGCCCCGCTTCTGGGCGAGGCCGCCCTTCGACGGGCCGTTCGACGGGCCCTTCGCCGCGGCCGGGGAGCCGCCGCTGTCCTTGGTGCTCGGCGTGCCCGTGCTCGGCGCGTCCGGGGCGGTCGCCGCGGACGAGGTGGCTTCGGCCGCCTCCTGAGGAGTGCTGCTCTCCTTCGGGGCCGCGGCGTTGGCGCCGGCGACGTCCTCGACGGCGTTCTTCGTGGCGCCGCCGGTCTCCGCCGCGCCCTTGGGCGTGGAGGTGGTCGCCTCACCCGAGGACTTGGCGGCGGGCGGTCGTTCGCCCTCCATCTCCGGATGGAAACCGCCTGCCCCCGCACAGCCCATGGCCGCGCAGTCGGCGCCGAACATTCCGCCGACGATGCCCGCTGCCTCGGCCGTTGCCAGCACACAGCCCGGCGCGAGGATCGGGGCTCCCGTGCAGCCGGTCCAGAGGACGACCACGACGACGACCACGACGACGACCAGCACGACCTTTTCGATGATCGGTGCGGCCTTCTTCAGGTAGTGGCCCGCGCAGCCCCAGAACCCGTCGCAGTCGTCATCGTCGTCGTCGCCACCGCCCGAGGAGGTGGTGGTCGTCGTCGTGACGGTCGTGGTCGTCGTGGTCGTCGGACCACAGTCGATCACGCACTTGTTCATGGTCGGGTCGTTGTACCAGTTGTCCAGGCCGGAGGCGTCACTGCCGCTGGCCGGGTTGTCCGCCGCGTAGGTGTAGCCGCCCATCTGGTTGGGGTCGCCGGCCTGGAAGACCGGGTCCGGGCTGAGGAAACGGCCGCTCATGCCGTCGTAGTTGCGGGCGCCGAGCAGGTTCAGACCGCTGGAGGTGTCCAGCGGTTGGTTCAGGAACCCGCGGTTCTCGTCCGGAGCCGCCCACGACGTGGGCTTGGGGCCCCGCGCGTTGCCGTACGGGTCGTAGTACCGCCGGGTCGCGAGCAGGCTGCCCGCGTCGATGGCGGTCGTGGACGTCCCCTGGGCGTTGGGAACCTGATAGGTCACGCTGCCGGAGCTGCTGCGCGTGATGTCCGTGCCGTCCGGCCCCGTGTAGTGGCGCAGACCGGTCCAGGTCTTGGCCGCCACGTTCAGGGTGATCTGCTCGGTGCCGCCGAACAGGTACAGGACGCGCGTCTTGTCGGTGCCGCCGGTCGCGCCGGTCTGGATGAGCAGCCCGCCGTCGGCGTCGTACAGGTACTTGCTGGTGGTGCTGGTGGTGCCGGTCCCGGTGGTGACCGTGGCCGTGTGGCCCTCGGTGTCGTAGGTGAGTGTCTGGGTCTGGCCGGCCGGGACCGCGCCGGTCGTGGCGGCGGTCCACACCTGGCCGGCGCTGCCGCAGGTGGCCAGCGTGAGCTGGGTTCCCGTGGTGGCGCTGGCGGCCGGGTCGGTCAGGCAGACCGCGCTGTTGGCGTTGCTGACCAGGGCGCCGGTGGTGGTCACCTTCCACTTCTGGGTGGCGTCCGCACTGCAGGTGTCGATCACCACGAGCGTGCCCGCGGTGGTCGCGTTGGCGACCGTGTCCAGGCACATGCCGAGCACCTTGACGGTGCCGTCCGTGCCGATGGTCCACTTCTGCGCGGTGCTGGTGCCCGAGCAGGTGTTGACCTGGACCTTGGTGCCGGGGGTGACGGCGCCGCCGGCGTCCTCGATGCAGAGCTTCCCACCTCCGGAGAGGGTGAAGCCGGTGGTGAGCGGGCCGGTGGTGCTCACCTTGCGGGTGATGGTGTTGCCGCTGTTCTTGTTGCCGTACGCCGGGTCGGTGTAGCCGTTCGTCCAGCTGGCGGTGCCGGTGCCCGGGTTGTCGTTGACCGTGGCGCCCGCCTGGTTGGGCAGGCTGGCCGCGACGGTCCCGTCGGCGCCCGTGTAGGCGATCGACTGGGTGGTGTCGGCGAGCGCGTTGCCGCCCGCGTCGTGGTTGACCATGCCCGTGCGGTCACCGAGCTGGTCGAAGGTGTACGTCTGCCAGTACGCCGCCGGACCGCCGACCGTGGTGGTCTTGACCTGGCCGGAGCTGGTGGTCTTGACCTTGGCGGTGGTACAGCCGCCGACCCCGCCCACCGGGGCCGCGGTCGGCGAGGTGATGCCCGCGGTGTCCGTCCAGGCCGCCGTCAGACGCTGGAAGGAGTCGTAGGTGAAGCACTGCGTGTCGTGCGTGGTGTTGTCCTGCAGGTCGTCGATCGCGGTGACCTCGCCGACCTGGTTGTAGCGGTAGTTGACGACGTCCAGCGCGGTCGCGGAGGTCTGCAGCATGCTGCTGGTCTGCAGTACCCGGCCGGTCGTGGCGTCGTACTGGGAGAACAGGGCCGCCTGCTTGCCGCTGGCGCCGTAGTTGCTCTGCTGCACGCGTCCGAAGGCGTCGTGGACGGTCGCGGACAGGTAGGCCGGGGTGTTCGCCGCGCTGATGTAACCGCCGAAGGCGGACAGGTTGCCCTGCTGGCTGTAGCCGTAGTCCACGTCCTCGGCCGGCAGGTTGCCGTCGGCCTGGAAGTGCGCGGTGGACACCTTGCCCGTGGTGGGCGTGTAGTCGGTGGTGGTCGTGTAGGTGACGGTGCCGCTGGCGGGCGCGGTGGACTGCCCCGCGGCCGCGAAGCCCTCCGTCGCCGGGATGGTCAGGGTGTTGCCCAGCACCTGGTAGGCAGTGTTGTAGCCGGTGACCGCCTTGGTGTACGCCTTGCCGGACGCACCGCCGACGTACCGGGTCGAGGAGGTCGGGTAGCCCTTGGCCAGGGTGTCGAACGCCCAGGACGCCTGCAGCTTGGCCGGGTCGGGCGTGGCCTGCCAGGGTCCGGAGTACTCGGCCGTGCGCCGGTTGTTCCAGTCGTAGGTGTACGACTGCACCTGCCCGCGCGCGTCGGTGGTCTGGAGCGGGTTGCCGGCGAGGTCGTACTTGTCGAACGTCGCGGTGCCGGTGTTGGGGTCGGTCTGGGAGACCTGCTGGCCCAGGAAGTTGTACGTGTTGGACCAGGTGTTGCCCGCGTTGTCCTTGACCGTGGCGAGCTGACCGCCCGGCGTGTACGTGTAGTTCGTCGTGGCGTGGGCCGCCGGGACTGCTCCCGCGGTGCCCTGCTTCCACAGGATCGTGCTGTCGTCGCTCGCGACGACGACCACGGTGGAGTCGGCCCGCACCCGGAAGGTCGAGCCGATCGAGGCCGACAGGCCCGTCGTCCACTTCTGGACGTTGGAGGTCGTGTAGACGCCCAGGTTGCCGTCACTGCCGTACTTGGCGTAGGCCCCGGGGTTGCCCGCGGTGCCGCTCGACCAGATGGTCTTCCCGGTGGCCAGCGCGGTCAGGACCAGGTTGCCGTCCGCCTGCATCGTCAGGCGCACGGTGTTGGAGGCGAGCGAGGTGCCCGAGGGGATGACGTCCCCGTTGCGCACCATCACCGTGCCACCGGTGTTCTTGACCACGCTGCGGACCGTCTGCCCCAGCCCGTTCGTGAACGTGGCCGTGGACCGTCCGCCCGCGAGGGGGGTGGTGTCCGTCTCGTCGGCGCCGGGGTAGCTCGTCGAGCTGTGCCATTGCTCGACCGCCTGGTGCCACAGGGTCGACCTCACGGCCCGGCCCTGGCCGTCGTACGTGGTGGTGTTCGCCGACTGGATCTCGTTCTCGTTGGCCGCGAAGAGCGTGCCGGAGGGCCCGGCGGTCGGCTCGTAGTACGGGGCGTACGAGGTCACGGGCCAGCCGTGCGAGTCGTAGAAGGTGTCGGCCACGACGCGGCCGGTGTCGGTGTCGCCCTGCGGGGAGCTCTGCGACTGGCGCGGCTGGAGCATGCCGTCGTAGATGGCGACGGAGACGGAGTACGAGCCGTCCTCGCGCAGCGTCTTCGAGGTGACCGAGGTCGGTGCACCGGGCTGGGTGACGGTGTCGCCGGGGGCCGCGACCGCACCCGGGTTCACGGAGTACGTGAAGGTCCGGTCGGCGGACTGGCCGGCTCCCTTGTCACGGCCGGGCAGCCACACCGCGGTGCGGCGGCCGAGGGCGTCGTACGTGATGTCGGTCTTGCGGCCGTTCACGTCGACGTGCTGGGTCTCCAGCCCGCGCAGCGGGGAGTGGGTGGAAGTGACCACCCAGTTCCTGCTGTTGGTGGTCTTGACCGTGGTCGGGTTGGTGAGGTTGCCGGAAGCGCTCCACGCCGGGGTGTAGTCGGTGTGGGTGTTCTGTCCGGTCGCGTCCACCGCATCGGTGATCCGGCCGATGCCGTCGTACTTCACGCCGGTCGTGGTCTGCCAGTTCTCGGTGCTGCCGGTGAAGCCGGTGGCCATCTGCGAGCCGGTCATGCCGCCGCTCGTCGAGACCTGGCCGAAGGTGCCGAGCCCGGTGAGGGTGCCGTCGCCGTTGTAGTAGATCTTCCGGTCGGACAGCAGGTTCGCCGAACTCACCGAAGTGCCGCAGGGCCCGCTGACCACGGTGGCCTGAGCCGGGTACGAGAGCATCTGCGGGTTGCCGGCCGGGGCGCTCGCGTACGTGGTCGTCGAGCACTTCTCCTGGCTCGGGTCGCTCACGTCACCGTGCGCTTCCGTGCTGGAGACCCGGCCCTGGGCGTCGTACGTCGTGTCCGTCTGCGTGTGGCGCCAGGATCCGTTGGCGAGCTTCGCGTAGCCGTGGCTCTGCGTGGTCTGCATCCGCCGGGCGACCAGCGGGGGCAGGGTGGACAGGGCCGGCTTGGTCTCGCCCGGGTGGTCCGTCTGCTCCCAGCCGCTCCACGCGGTCTGCGGGACGGTGGTGGTGTCGGTGGAGGTGAAGGGTCCGTTGACGCTCGTGGACGTGATCGACCCGCCGGCCGCCGAGTAGATGTCCTTCTGGAACTCCGTACCGGCCAGCTGGCCGGCGTCGGTGATCGTCTGCACGACCGCGCCGCCGACCTTGGCGTCCACCGTGACCGAGCGGCGGCTGCCGTCGGCCTTGTAGTCGCCGTCCATGCCCTGGAGGTAGGTGGAGACCGTCTGGGTGACGGGCTCGGGGGCCCGGCCGGTCTGGACCGTGACCGTGCGGAAGCCGCGGAACTGGTTCCAGGTGCGGTACTGGTCGTCCGTGTTCTGCGAGTCGTCGCGGTGCCAGGCGGCGCCCGCGTAGGAGTACGTGGCCACGCGGGCGGCGGAGCCGGCCGGGGCCGCCTTGCCGTCCGGCGTGTAGGTGCCGGCGACCGTCAGGTCGGAGGTGGTGACCTGGCGGACCGTGATCTTGTTGAACCAGTCCGCGATGGGCTTCGAGGCGCCCGGCACGGTCCAGTACACCGGGTAGCAGGACTCGGTGTTGGAGTCGGCGGTGGCGAAGGTCAGGGTCTTGCCCGCGCAGGGGGCCAGGTTGTAGTCGACGGCGATGGACTCGCCGGTCTCCGTCTGGATCGTCGACATGCGCGGGTGGTACAGCGGCGGCGCGGACGGCATCACGTCGTTGACGCGGTTGTCGATCTCCGTGCCGGTGAACGCCACCTTGTTGAGGGTGATGTCACTGTTGCCGTTGCCGTACGTGTCCTTGCCGGTGTGCTGGATGGTCTGCAGCCACATCACGGCCTGGAGGAAGCCGGAGTGCGCCGGGTCGACCGAGGTGCCGGTGACCGGGTCGACCGCGCCGCCCGCGTCCGAGAAGACGTGGCCGAGCTGGTACGCGTCGACGTCCACCAGCTTGTCGTTGTTCGCGTCCTTGACGTGCACCTTGGTGGTGATGGAGTCGAGGCGCGTGGTGGACCAGAAGGTCGGGCCCGAGATGATGCAGACGTCCTTGGGGACCGTGGTGGAACCCACGGGGATCTCGGTCTTGTCCGTGGAGTCGCAGTGCAGGTCCCACGGGGTGTCCGGCCAGTGCGGGGAGGTCTCGTCCTTCAGGTTGCCGGCCGAGCAGTCCGTGAACGTGGCGTCGGTCTGGCAGCGCTGCGCGGTGTTGAAGACCACCTGGGCGGACGGCGTGCGCTTGGCCAGCGCGTCGGTCAGCGTGTAGCCGTACGAGATGGAGTCGAGGTTGCCGCCCCGGGTGTACGAGGTCAGCGTGCCGAAGTCGCCGTCGGCCGCCTGGCCGCCGCCGAGGCTGTACCAGTTGGTCGCCGCCGAGTAGTCGTACCTCTGGACCAGGCCGTTGGGCGAGACGACGAAGTCGAGGTTCCAGCGCCAGCCCTCGGGCTTGGCGCAGCGGGAGGCCTTGCCCTTGGCGGAGTCGTAGCAGGGGTCGCCCGACTGCGGGTGGAAGACCGGCTGCCCCCAGGCCGCGTCGGTGCTGTCGTCGGTGGGGGTGCCGGTCTGTGGGACCGCGGCCGTGCCGACGCCGGCGGGGGCGTGGTCGGAGCCGAAGTAGGCGGCCGAGCCGTCCGTCATGAGGACGCGGAAGTAGGTGCCGTCCTGGAGGCCGTTGGCCGCGCCGGAGAGCTCCTGGACGATGGTGCCGTCGTCGCCGCCGAGCTTCCACTGGCGCAGCAGGCCGGGGACGGAGGAGTCCTTGGTGTCCGGGATCAGGACGCCCGAGTGCGGGCCGAAGGAGATCTGGGCGTTCGCGCCGCTCCAGCAGTTGTCGGCGGAACCCTTGAGGATCTTGTTGCCGCTGCCGTCACGGAGGCTGCCGCAGCCGCGGTACGTGCGCTCGACGAAGCCCGGGTCGTAGCTCCAGCCGTCGCCGATCCAGGTGGACTGGGAGTTGCGGGCGGAGGTCTCGCCGTCCACCGCCTGGGAGTCGTACGAGAGGCCGACGCTCGGCGCGTTGCCGCCGAGGCCCGCCGGGACGTTGACGGGGTACGAGTACGTGAAGGAGCCCGTGCCGCTGGCCTGCCAGGAACCGGAGGGGTTCAGGGAGGTGGCCGCGTAGTCGCCCTGGGAGCCACCGCTGCCGGAGGTCACGCCGAGGGTGGTGCCGGACGGGGCCGCGGCCTGGGCCGAGGACGCCGCCATCGCGGAGGCGGCCGGCCGGTCGCCCTTCGCGCCCTTGGGGGTCTTGGGCGTCGCCGGGGCCCGGGTGCCCAGGGTGACCGTGGCGGTCAGCTGGTCGGCGGTGGCGCGGTTGGTGAAGGGGATCTCGGTCTGGGTGCGGCACTTCGCGAGCTGGGGCGTGGTGAGCGCGCAGTCCGGCAGCTGCACCAGCTTCAGGCGGGAACCGTAGCCGCCGCCGTACGCCTTGGCGAGGGAGCCGTAGTCGATGACGACCTTGACCTTGCCCGTACCCGTGGTCGGAGCGGTGGGCACGAGTGAGACCAGCATGCCGTTGGCACCGGCGCGCAGGGCCTGGGCGTGCGAGCCGACCTTGACGCGGACCGCGTCCGGGGTGGTGTCACCCTTGGCCGCGGTCTTGGCGCCCTTGCCGCCCTTGGCGTCGGCCGCCGGCTTCGCCGGGGCCACCCACACGGGCAGCGTTCCCGCCTTGACCGGCTTCTTCGCGGCGCCCTCGGCTCCCTCGGCGGTACCACTGGCGGTACGCGTGCCGTCCGCCAGGTCCACCGTCGCCGAGCCGGCCTTCGGCCAGGCCTGGCGGCCGGGCCGGTAGCGCTCGACCGGCTTGTAGCCGGCCGGGCGGCCCTGCTTCGGGCCGGCCTGGCGACCCGCCAGGTCGTGGCCGCGGACGCCCGCGACGTCGGTGACCTTCTTCGGCTTCCAGACCTCACCGTCGAAGGTGTAGTGCCCGGCCTTGCCGTTGCGGCCCTCCCAGTCGTCGCCCTTGCCCGCGCCCAGCAGGCTCAGGTCGAGGCCCTGGGTGAAGGCCAGCGGCAGAAGCAGCGCGAGGGTGGCCAAAAAGGCCACCCCCAGCAGGCTTCCGCCACCCCATATTCGAAATCTCTTGCTCGCAAACCAGCGATGCCGTGTTGCCACGTGCCATCCCCCTGCCATCGGTGGCGGCATGCGCCGTGCCACCGCAGTTCACGCCACACGACGCGTGTGACCGCCGGAGGCTATTGATCCGCTCGGGGTTCGATCAATTACGGTTGCTCGACATCCAGTTCGAACGGAATAAGCCATTCCGCAGGGGAAGTTGTCCGCCTTTACGCGGGACAAACAACCAGCCATTCCGACAAACCGCGGGGACCGCTCCACCGCACCGCCGCGCCGTCGCTGCCGGTGCATGGGGGAATCGTTGATTCCACCTCACACGATCTTGCGAGGAACTTGACGCATGCTTTGCCATACCGACCGAGGTACGAGACGTTCCAGATCTCTGGCGCTGTCCCGAGCGCTCCTGACCACGCTCACCGCAGTGACCCTCGTCACACCTGCCGTGCCGGCCCTCGCCCAGGACCGGGAACCGGCGGCCGGAAGCCCGCTGTTCCTCGCACAGCAGGAGGCCGTCGCCGAGCACCACGCCGTGCCGGTGGACGACCTGACCACCCAGACCATGACGGTCAAGGCCAACCCCGACGGCTCGTTCACGTCCACCACCGCCCTCATGCCCGTCCGCGTACACAAGGGCGGCGACTGGGTCCCGGTGGACGCCACCCTGGCCCGCAACGCGGACGGCACGTGGTCGCCCAGGGCCACCCCGCACGCGGTCGCCCTCTCCGGCGGCGGCACCGGCCCGGCGGTCCGACTCACCCACGAGGACGGCAGCAAGCTCGCGCTGACCATGCCGTTCGCGCTGCCCACCCCGGAGGTCTCGGGCGACACGGCGCTGTACCGCTCGGTGCTGCCGGGTGTCGACCTCTCCCTCTCGGTCACCGACCAGGGCGGTTTCAGCGACGTCCTGATCGTGCGGGACGCGGCCGCGGCTGCCGACCCGCGGATCAAGGAGCTCAAGCTCGCCGCCACCACCGACGGCCTGAAGCTGACCGCGACGCCCTCCGGCGGCCTGGAGGCCAAGACCGCCGACGGCACGCTGGACTTCGTCTCCCCGCGGCCCGTGATGTGGGACTCCGCCACCCCGCAGACCTCCGCCCCGCGCGCGCCGGGCGCCCCGGCCGGCAGCACCCCGGTGGCCGCGGCCGCCTCCGCCGTCCGCGTGACCCCCCTGGCCGACACCGCCGACGAGGCCCCGGCCTCCTCGGTCGAGGGCCCGGGCCCCGGCGCCCAGGTCGACCAGGTCCCGATGACCACCACCTCGACCGCGGTGACCCTGCGCCCGGACACCTCCGTGCTCACCGACCCGGACACCGTGTACCCGGTCTACATCGACCCGTACACCAACCCGGTCTCGTCCAAGTCCGGCCACTACACCGAGGTCTACTCCAACTCCTCCTGCGCCAACAGCCCGCAGTACGACAAGCCGCAGTCCGGCGGCGAGGGCGTGGGCTACCAGCGCTGGGGCGGAGCCTGCGGCTCCGGCATGGAGCGCTCGTTCTACGGGCTCGACACCAGCGGGCTCTCCTCCCAGATGGTGATCTCCAACGCCCTGATCACGGTGAACTCCACCTACGCGGCCAGCTGGGACTGCTCCAAGGACCAGCCCATCACGCTGCACACCACCGGGGCGATCAACTCCGGCACCACCTGGAACAACCAGCCGGGCACCAACGACGGCACCCACCCCGCCGTGCGGACCACGATCCCCAGCGGCGCCAACTCCAACAGCAGCTGCAGCAACCACACCGCCAGCTTCACGGTGACCAACCAGGCGCAGAAGATCGCCGACGCGGGCATCCAGGTGTGGACCGTCGGGCTGTTCGGCGACGAGACCAACTCCAGCAGCAACGACAACTACCTGCGCGTGTCGACCGTCATCTACATGACCACGACCTTCGACATCCCGCCGAACACGCCGGGCAACCTGTACACCACCCCGTCCGCCGTCGGCGCCGCGGGCAACTGCGTGGTCAACGGCCTCGGCTGGGTCGGCGCGACCTCGTACGGCGCCGCGGGCAGCAGCCTCCAGCTGCACTCCACGGTCACCACCAACATCTCCGGTGAACTGGCCCAGGCCGTCTACGAGTTCTGGGACCGCACCCAGCTCACCAACGGCAACCCGACCACCATCGCCACCCCGGCCAGCTCCTACGTCGGCTCCGGCACCGACGCCGCCGTCCCGGTCGGCGTCGCCCTCAAGGACGGCCACGAGTACGGCTGGGACGCCTACGCCAAGACCAACTCGTCCGCCCACCTGAGCTCGCCCGTCGGCGACCACTGCTGGTTCCGCACGGACTTCAGCGCGCCGGGCATCCCGGACGTCACGAACAACGCCTCCTTCCCGCCGGTCGGCGGCGGAGCAGGCAACCCGGTCGTGTACGCGGCCCCCGGCCGCACCACCGACTTCACGGTCAGCGCGGCCGACACCGACCCCGCCGCCACCTGCACGCCGGGCCCCTGCCTGTCCAGCGGCATGGACCACTTCGTCTGGCGGCTCGACGCCCAGCCCACCGCCCAGGTCGGCACCTCGGCCGCCCTCACCGGCACCGACGCCAACGGCGTGGCCACCGCGAAGCTCACCGTCCCGGTGACGCAGTGGGGCGTGCACA
Source organism: Streptomyces sp. NPDC093225 (assembly GCF_044753805.1). NCBI lineage: Bacteria > Bacillati > Actinomycetota > Actinomycetes > Kitasatosporales > Streptomycetaceae > Streptomyces > Streptomyces sp. NPDC093225. The sequence continues at coordinate 50,774 of NZ_JBIVNX010000026.1, read as the reverse complement.
CCCTGTACGTGGCCGCCGTCGACAAGGCCGGCAACCTCTCGCAGAACCCGGCGAGCTACACGTACACCGTGCCGTGGAACCCGGACACCAAGATCACCCCGGGTGACATCGGCGGCGACGGCATCCCCGACCTGCTGGCCACCACCCGCACCGGCGACCTGGTCCTGCTGCCCGGCAACACCGACGCCGCCCAGCCGGTGGCCCCGGTGCAGCCCCCGACCAGCCAGACCACCACCCCGGCCACCGGCCCGGTGACCGTGTCCACGGCCGCGCAGTCCCCGGACGGCTCGGGCTGGAACAACTACCTGATCGCGCACCGCGGCAACACGCACGGCGCCGACGTGGACGACCTGTTCGCCTACAACAAGACGAGCAAGCAGCTCTACATCGTCAAGAACGACCTCGACTCGGGCAGCGTCTGGCCCGCGCCGCCCGCGCCCTACTCCACGTACGGCGGCTTCACCGGCAAGCGCTTCGACGTGGTCCCGAAGGACGCCTGCGAGGACGCCACCCGCGTCGCCGACGCCAGCCGCTGCCGCGCCGCCGGCTACAACGCGACGTCCTGGGACGTCGAGCAGCTGATCACGCCGGGCAACCTCTACGGCAACACCACGAACTACCCCGCGGTGATCACCGTCGAGGGCAAGAAGCTGTGGATCTACCAGACCGACGGCGGCGGCCACTTCAAGCACCCGCTGCTGCTCGGCGACGGCGACTGGTCCGGCTACACCCTGCTCGGCCCGGGCACCGTCGGCGGCACCCTCACCAAGGACGCCAACGGCAAGGGCAGCGTGACCGGCGGCTCCGCCGCCATCTGGGCCCGGGACGACACGACCGGCTCGACGATGTCCTTCCCGATCACCGTGGACCCGAACACCCTCGTGCCCTCGCTGCTGCACGCCCCGGTGCGCACGGCGCTGCCCTCCAAGGTGACCACGACCGACGGCCAGAAGCTCTGCCTCGACGTGGACCACGGGCTGTACGCCAACGGCACGAAGGTCCAGATCTGGTGGTGCAACCAGACCGCCGCCCAGAGCTGGACGATGATGTCGGACGGCTCGATCCGCGCGGTGGGCGGCTGCCTGGACGTCAACGGCGGCGGCACGGGCATCGGGACCATCGTGCAGCTGTGGTCCTGCAACGGCTCCCCGGCCCAGAAGTGGGTCCTCGGCGCCTCGGGCAGCCTGATGAACCCGAACTCCGGCCTGTGCCTGGACGACCCGAACGGCAAGCAGGAGCCCGGCACCGCGCCGTTCCTCTACACCTGCAACGGCGGCCCGAACCAGAGCTGGACGGTCGGCGCCACGGCGGGCTGGAACACCAACCCGCCCGCCCCGCTGACCCCGGTCCTGCCCGCGGCCGACTACCCGGCGGTCATGTCCCCGGGTGACCTGAACAGCACGACCGGCGGCCCCGACGGCAACCCCGAGATGTACGCCGTCGACACCGCCAGCCAGCTCCTGGAGTTCCCGGGCACCGCGGCGCAGGGCACCTCCGCCACCTTCGACGCACCGGTGTCGCTGGGCGTGGTCGGCAGCACGGCCACCCACGGCTGGCGGCTCAACGAGGGCGCCGGCACCTCCGCCGCGGACTCCCCCGGCACCCTGACCGCGACCCTGAACGGCGCGTACACCTGGGCCGCGGACGCCACCCGCGGCAAGGTGCTCCAGCTCGGCGCCACCACCGGGTACGCGGCCACCACGGGCCCGGCGGTGGACACCACCGGCAGCTTCTCCGTCTCGGCCTGGGTCAAGCTCGGCTCGACGGCCGCCAACTCCACCTTCGTCTCCCAGCAGGACACCGAGGGGAACGCGAGCGCGTTCCAGTTGTACTACTCCTCGGGCGCCAAGGGCTGGGCCTTCGGCACGCGCCACGGCGACACCGCGAGCTCGACCTGGTCCGCGGCGTACGCCCCGGCGGTGGCGGGCCGGTGGACCCACCTCGTCGGCGTGTACGACACGGCCACCAGCCAGATGCTGCTGTACGTCGACGGCAAGCTGGAGGCGAGCCGGGCGTACACGGGTGCCTCCTGGAACGCGACCGGCGGTGTGCAGATCGGCCGCAAGGTGTGGAAGGGCGTGTACGGCGAGTACGCGAACGGCTCGGTGAGCGACGTCCGGATCTACCCGACGGCGCTGTCCGCGGTGACCGCCGCGACCATGGGCGAGCTGCCCGGCATCACGCAGCTCGACTGATCCGTCGATCGGCAGTCCCCGAGCGGCCCGGCCCCCTTCGGGGAGCCGGGCCGCTCGGCGTACCGGCCGGTCCGGGCACGGGTCGCGCAAGGCCGCGGGGCCGTGCAACCGTGGATGCGATGGGGAGCGTCCTTCCGGGTGACACCACTGTCCCCACTACCTGGAGAACCGGGGGACGCAATGCCGAACATCCGCCACCGCCGTCTCGTGGCCACGGCCACGGGCGCCGCCCTCGCCATCGGGGCCGGCCTCGCCGTGCCCGTCACCGCCTCCGCGGCGCCGGTCCGGGCCGCCGGGCAGCCGGCCGCCGTCACGCCGGGCTTCGCCACCCCGCTGGTGGTCAACGCCCGTACCGGCGCGCACTGCACGTACGACCGGCTCGTCATCGACGTCCAGGGCACGATGCCCACCACCTCCGTCAAGCGGGTCCCCGTACTGCGCTACGACGGCTCGGGCCGGAAGGTGCCGCTGCCCGGCCGGTACTTCCTGGAGATCAAGCTGACGCCCGCCGCCGCCCACGACTCGGCCGGCCGCAACGTCTACAAGGGCCCGAAGCTGAAGCGGCTCACCCTGCCCAAGCTCAAGGGCATCGCCCTGACCGGCGACTTCGAGGGTGTGGTCACCTTCGGAACCGCCTTCAACACCTACCCGAAGTACACGACCAAGAAGCTGCACCACCCCGAGCGCTTCGTGCTCGACGTGCAGCACGCGAACGTCTGCTGACGCCGTCGCCCGCGACACGGGGGCCGGGACGCGATCCGCGTCCCGGCCCCCTCGCGTTCCCCCGCCTGCCGGCCGGACCCGCCGAGCCCGAGGGCGGGTTGTCGGTCCCGCGCGCGGGCGATTAGGGTCAATGGGCCTTGGTGTACGGGAAACCGGTGCGAAACCGGTGCGGCCCTCGCCACTGTGATCGGGAAGTCCGGCTCCACTCCTCGCGGAAGCCACTGGGCTGCCGCGGTTGACCACCGCGCCGGCCCGGGAAGGCGGGGTCCGGGCATCAGCACCCGTGAGCCAGGAGACCGACCGGGGTGCGTTGTCCATCCACGAGGTGCTGGAGAGGTCTCCCCACACATGCACATAGCCGAGGGCTTCCTGCCCCCGTTGCACGCCGCCGCCTGGGGCGTGGCGTCCGCCCCCTTCGTCGCGCACGGCGTCCGCGCCCTGACCCGCGAGGTGAAGGAGAACCCCGAGAGCACCCTGCTGCTCGGTGCGTCCGGAGCGTTCACCTTCGTCCTGTCCGCCCTGAAGATCCCCTCGGTGACGGGCAGTTGCTCGCACCCCACGGGTACGGGCCTGGGCGCGATCCTGTTCCGGCCGCCCATCATGGCGGTCCTGGGCACCATCACCCTGCTCTTCCAGGCCCTGCTGCTGGCCCACGGCGGCCTGACGACGCTGGGCGCGAACGTCTTCTCGATGGCGATCGCGGGGCCGTGGGCGGGCTACGCGGCGTACCGGCTGCTGCGCCGGTTCGACGTGCCGCTGATGGTCGCGGTGTTCGTCGGCGCCTTCGTCGCCGACCTCAGCACGTACTGCGTCACCAGCGTGCAGCTGGCGCTGGCCTTCCCGGACCCGTCGTCCGGGTTCGCGGGCGCGCTCGCGAAGTTCGGCGGCATCTTCGCCGTCACCCAGGTGCCGCTCGCGGTGAGCGAGGGCCTGCTGACCGTGCTGGTCATGAGGCTGCTGGCGCAGTCCAGCAAGGGCGACCTGACGCGGCTCGGGGTGCTCCCCGGCACGGCCGTGCGGGCCGAGGGCGAAGGGGCGGCCGCGCGATGAGCCGTAACGCGAAGATCAACACGCTGCTCCTCGTCCTGGTCGCCGCGCTGGCGGTACTGCCGCTCGCGCTGGGGCTGGGCGAGGGCAAGGAGGAGCCGTTCGCGGGCGCGGACGCGCAGGCCGAGGCGGCGATCACCGAGCTGAAGCCGGACTACGAGCCGTGGTTCGCGCCGCTGTACGAACCGCCGTCCGGCGAGATCGAGTCCGCGCTGTTCGCCCTCCAGGCGGCCCTGGGCGCGGGCGTCCTGGCGTACTACTTCGGGGTGCGCCGGGGCCGCCGGCAGGGCCGGGAGGAGGGCCTCCGGGAAGGCCGGGCGTGGTCCCGGGCGGCGGTGGTGGCCGCGGCCACCGCGCTGGACGAGGCCGAGGCGAAGACCGCGGCGCACCGCGGGGCGGCGCCGGCTGCGGCCGCCGCCCCGGAGGGGCCGGGCACGACCGCCGCGCCGGAGGTACCGGGGGCGGCCGGGCCCGCCGTTGCCGGTGACGACGCGCCCCGCGGGGAGTCGTAGCCGGTGCTGCCCATCGACGCGGCGGCCCACGGCAGCCGCTGGCGCCACCGCCACCCGGCCGAGAAGGCCGTGCTCGGGCTCGGGCTGACGGTCGCCGCGGTCTGCCTGCCGCCCTGGCCGGGCGGGCCGCTGGTGGCGGCCGCCGCGCTCGGGGTGCTGCTCGGGCCGGCCGGGGTGGCGCCCCGGCAGCTGTGGCGGGCCTTCCGGGTGCCGCTCGGCTTCTGCGTGACCGGCGCGCTGCCGCTGCTGGTCCGGCTCGGCGGCCCGGACGGCTGGGTCTCGCCGGCCCCGGGCGGCCCGGGCCAGGCCGCGGACCTGCTGCTGCGCACCTCCGCCGCGTCCCTCGGGGTGCTGCTGTTCGCGTTCACCACCCCGGTCTCGGACCTGCTGCCCCGCCTGGTGCGGGCGGGGGTGCCGGCACCGGTGGTGGACGTGGCGCTCGCCATGTACCGGATCGGCTTCCTGCTGCTGGACGCGGTGGCCCGGATCCGGCAGGCGCAGGCCGCCCGGCTGGGGCACACCAGCCGGGCGGCGGCCTGGCGTTCGCTGGCCGGGCTGGCCGCCACGGCGTTCGTCCGCGCCTTCGACCGGGCCGCCCGGCTCCAGTCGGGGCTGGCCGGACGCGGGTACGACGGGACGCTGCGCGTCCTGGTCCCCGAGGCGTCGGTGTCGTGGCGCTTCCTGGGCGCCGCCGGCGCCCTGCTGGCCGCGGTCGCCGCGGCGACGTACGGACTGAGAGGACTGGGCCTGTGAGGCCGAACGGGTCGACGGAGTCGACAGGGTCGACGGAGCCTGCGGGGGCGCCGCTCGTGCAGCTGGTGGGCGCGGGGTACGCGTACGAGGACGGGCCGGCGGTCCTGGCGGGGCTCGACTTCGCGGTGCCGCGGGGGCGCACGATGGCGCTGCTCGGCCGCAACGGGGCCGGCAAGACCACGCTGATGCGGCTGCTGAGCGGCGGGCTGCGGGTCGGCTCGGGCGAGCTGCGGCTGGACGGCGAGCGGGTGCGGTACGACCGGGCCGGCCTGACCCGGCTGCGCACCTCCGTGCAGTTGGTCACCCAGGACCCCGACGACCAGCTGTTCGCGGCGTCGGTGGGCCAGGACGTGTCGTTCGGGCCGCTGAACCTCGGGCTTCCGGAGCCCGAGGTGCGGGCCCGGGTGGCCGAGGCCCTGGCCGCCCTCGACATCACGGCCCTGCGGGACCGCCCCACGCACCTGCTCTCGTACGGGCAGCGCAAGCGGGCGGCGATCGCGGGGGCGGTGGCCATGCGGCCCCGGCTGCTCATCCTGGACGAGCCGACGGCGGGCCTCGACCCGCAGGGCCAGGAGCGGCTGCTGGCGGCGCTGGCCGGGCTGCGGGAACTGGGCACGACGGTGGTGATGGCCACGCACGACGTGGATCTGGCCCTGCGCTGGGCGGACGACGCGGCGGTGCTGGTGCCGGAGGGAGTGCGCACCGGACCGGCGCCCGAGCTGCTGGCCGACCCCGACCTGCTGGCCCGGGCGGGCCTGCGGCTGCCCTGGCCGACGGCGGTCACGGCGGTGCTGCGCGAGCGGGGCCTGCTGGCCCCCGACGTCCCGGGCCCGCGCACCCCGGAGGCCCTGGCGGCCTGGTCGGCGGCGAACCGCTGACGGCCGGCGGGCACCGCGCTCCTAGGATGGCCGCATGTCACTGCCGCACGCGATCCTCACCGCACTGCTGGAGAAGCCGTCCTCCGGGCTGGCGCTGACCCGGCGGTTCGACAGGTCGATCGGCTACTTCTGGTCGGCCACGCACCAGCAGATCTACCGCGAACTGGGGAAGCTGGAGGAGGCGGGGCTGATCCGGGCGCTGCCGACCGAGGTCCCGGCGCGCGGGCAGAAGAAGGAGTTCGAGGTGCTGCCGGCCGGGCGCGAGGAGCTGGTCCGGTGGGTCGGCGAGAGCCAGGACCCCAAGCCGATCCGGGACCCGCTGCTGCTGCGGCTGCGGGCGGCGGGCGTGGTGGGGGTGGCCGGCCTGGCGGCCGAGCTGCGCCGGCACGAGGAGCTGCACCGCCGGCAGCTGGCGGTGTACGAGGCCATCGAGGCGCGGGACTTCCCGCCCGGGCGGCGCGCGGCGGACGAGGACCGGCTGCGGCGGCTGGTGCTGCGCAGCGGGATCGAGCTGGAGACGTTCTGGCTGCGGTGGCTCGCGGAGGCGCTGCCGGAGGTCTCGGACATGAGCGCGCCGGGTGAGGAGCGGCCGTAGCGGCTCCTCACCCGGTGGCCGGGGTGGCTCCCGACTACTTGTTCAGGGCGGCCCAGAACTCGTCGAAGCTCATCTTGCCGTCGTGGTTGGCGTCCTTGGAGGCGATGACGGCCTCGGCGACCGGGCCGGTCACGAAGGGGTCGCCCATCTCGGCCATGGCGTGCTTGAACTCCTCCGGAGTCACGTAGCCGTCGCCGTCCACGTCGAACCGGCCGAAGGTCTCGCGTGCGCTGTCGATGTCCGCCACTGGGATCCACCCCTTTGTTGGTGCTTGCTGACCGGGCAAGGTTAGCGACCCCCCGCCGGGGCGCGGCACCCAGGGGACGCTCCTACCGGAAGATGCCGGTGTGGCCGAGGGAGTATCGGCCCGGCTGCGGGTAGACGGCCAGGCCGTGCGGTCCGCCGCCGACCGGGATGCGGGCCAGCTGCTTGCCGGTCCGGGTGTCGACGGCGTACACCTCTCCGTTGTAGCGGCCGGACAGCCACAGCACCGTGCCGTCGGCGGAGACGCCGCCCATGTCGGGGCTGCCGCCGTCGGGCAGGTGCCACTTCTTCGTCAGCCTGTTCTGCGTGAAGTCGAAGATCGAGATGGTGCCCTCGCCGCGGTTGGAGACGTACATCTCCTTCGAGTCGCGGCTCACGTACAGGCCGTGGCAGCCCTTCCCGGTGGGCAGGAGCTTCGGCTCGGTGAACTTCTCGCCGTCCAGCACCCACATGCCGTGCGCCATCATGTCCGCGATGTAGAAGGTCCGGCCGTCCGGGGAGATCTTCACGTCCTGCGGCATCGCGCCCTCGAAGGGGAGCCGCTGCTTGGCGAGCACCTCCATCTTCGCGGTGTCGACCTTGAGGAGTTCCCCGGAGAACTCGCAGGACACGACGAAGTAGCGGCCGTCGGCGGAGAAGTCCGCGTGGTTGACGCCGTAGCAGTCGACGGGGACGGTCTTGGCCACGGCCATGGTGTGCGGGTCGCGGAAGACGAGTTCGCGGTCCATGGAGGCCATGACGACGGCGTACTTCCCGTCGGGCGTGAAGTACAGGTTGTACGGGTCGTGCACGTCGACCGGCGTGCCGGCCTTGCCGGTGGCGGGGTCGATGGGGGTCAGGGTGTGGCCGCGGTTGTTGTTCACCCACAGGGTCTTCATGTCCCAGGACGGCACGACGTGCTGGGGCTGGACGCCGACCGGGATCGTGTCGATCACCTCGTAGGTGGCCGGGTCGATCACGGACACCGTGTTGGAGGTGGTGTTCGGTACGTAGACCCGGGAGGGGAAGTTCCGGACCACCGGGGAGAGCCGGTTCGGGCGGTCGGCCGCGTACACGTCCCGCGGATCGAGCAGCGGCGGCATGCCCGGCAGTCCGGGCGGGGCCTCGGGCACCGCCCGGGGGGCCCGGGCCGCACCCTGGGTGCCGAGCGCCTCCGGTTCGCCCTTCCCGCCCGCGCCGCAGCCGGCCAGGGCGGCGGCGGCCAGCCCGGCGAGGAGCAGGGCGGAGGTCCGGGCGGTGCGGGAGCGGCGGAAGTGGCGGCGGTGGCAGGTGGTCATGGGGTCAGCAGCTCCGTGGTGGTCACCGCGCGCAGTCCCCTGCGCGTGAGTTCTTCGAGGAGGGCCGGCAGTGCGTCGACCGTGTCCGCATAGCCGAAGTGCAGGCTCACCACCGATCCCGGGCGGACCGTTCCGGTGACGTTGCGGAGGACGGCCGCGGCACCGGGCGAGGTGAAGTCGAGGGAGTCCACGTCGTACGACAGGACGTGCGGGTAGCCGGCCCGGCGGGCCAGCCGCTGGACGAGGGGGCTGGCGTACCGGGCCCGGGAGGGCCGGAACCAGGTGCCGATGGAGCCGGTGAGCCGGTGCAGCCGCTGCGCGCAGCCGTCGATCTCGGCGTACGCGTCGGCCTCCGTCATGGCGTTGACGTCGAGGTGGCGCTGGGTGTGGTTGCCGAGCTCGTGGCCGCCGTCGAGGATCCGGCGGGCCATGGCGGGCTGTTCGTCGAGCCAGCTGCCGACGGCCAGCACCGTGAGCCGGGCGCCGGCCTTCTCGGCCTCGCCGAGCAGGGCCCGGGCGGTGGCCGGGTCGCCGTTGCCGTGGAAGGTGAGGGCGACCTGCGGGCGGCCGTGCGGGCCGTGGGCGATCTGGGCGGGCAGGCCGGGCAGGGCGCGCGGGGCGGGCGCGGTGGCGGCCGGTCGCCCGCCGGCGCTGGGGCGGGGCGCGGCGGCCGGCGAGCGGTCGACGGGCGGGCCCGGCGGCCCGGCCGGGTCCGCGCCGCAGCCGGCGGCGAGGGTCCCGGCGACCGCGGCGGCGGTCGTGCGGAGGAGGGCCCGGCGGTCCGGATGACTAGGCACCCGCCCATTTAAGGGCCGCCACGCCCGAAAGATAACGATTGACCCAACCAGGCACCTTCGCCGGAGATGACGGATTCAGCGGAGCATCCAGCCTTTGATCAAGGATTCACTCGACCGATGCCATATTTATTCATTGATTACGAGGTGAGTGGCCCATCTCACCTAGGATTTAGGTGGAAACTCTTACTATTTGACCACTTTTGTCTGTTTTGGGACTTTTGATGGCCGAGGCCTCGTCTGCCATAGTCGGAAGCACGACTTCCCGTTGACCCGAGCGAGGTCGCCCCGCCGCCGGGGACCACACCCCATACACGGTCCTCGGCGCACTCATGAAGCCCCCACGGTGCCCCCACCCACGGCAACAGGGGGCTTCTGCGTATCCAGAACCATCCGGCGGAGACCCGTCAGCCCGGCTGCCGGTCGGCCACCCGCATCTCGAACCAGGTGACCTTCCCCCGGGGTAACAGGTCCGCCCCCCAGCGGTCGGACAGCTTGTCGACCAGGAACAGTCCGCGACCGCTCTCGTCCAGGTCGCCCACCGGCATCAGACAGGGCAGTCCGCGCGAGGGGTCCCGCACCTCCACCCGGATCCAGCCGCGCCGCCGCAGCATCCGCAGCCCGAACGAACGGGCCCCGGTGTGCCGGACCGCGTTGCCGACGAGTTCGGAGACGAGCAGCACCGCGTGCTCGGCCACCTGGGGGGAGAGACCCCACTGGCGGACCACCACGCACTGGGTGAGCCGGCGGGCCGTACCGGCGGACTCCGGGCGGGACGGGAGCGCCACTTCGGCCTCGGTGGGATTGCCGTGCAACTCCAGGGCCCGCAGGCCCTGTTCGTCCTCGAGAGCCGCCGTCAACCGTACGGCGGGAGCGCTCTCGCGCTGCCGCGGCTGCTCCACACCCTCCAGGCCCGCCATGCACTCATCATGAACGGTCGGAGCCGTCCGCAAGGCCGTTCCCCGCGAAAACACCCCCTCGGAACGGAGCGTTCCGAGGGGGTGTTTGGCATATTCCAGAGGCAACCTTCACCGCGAGAAACCCACCATGACCTGCGATGACCCACCGCTCGCGGAACATCACGCAGAGTGGATCTCCACAACTCCTTAAGGTTCCTTTAAGCCGCGGCTAAACCACCCACAGGAGGGAGTCAGACGAACTTCGCCTTGCCGGGGCCCTCCTCGACGAAGCTGCGCATGCCGATCTCGCGGTCCTCGGTGGCGAACAGCGCGGAGAACCAGTTGCGCTCGATGGTCAGGCCGGTGTCGATGTCGGCCTCCAGGCCGCCGTCCACCGACTCCTTCGCGGCGCGCAGGGCGATGGCCGGACCCTGGGCCAGCTTCGCGGCCCAGGCGTGCGCCTGCTCGTACACCTCGGCGGCCGGGACGACCCGGTCGACCAGGCCGAGGGCGAGTGCCTCGTCGGCCTTGACCATCCGGCCGGTGAAGATGAGGTCCTTGGCCTTGGACGGGCCGATGAGGCGGGAGAGGCGCTGGGTGCCGCCGGCGCCGGGGATCAGGCCGAGCAGGATCTCGGGCTGGCCGAGCTTGGCGTTGTCCGCGGCGATCCGGTAGTCGGCGCACAGGGTCAGCTCGCAGCCGCCGCCCAGCGCGTATCCGGTGATGGCCGCGACCACCGGCTTGGGGATCCGGGCCACCGCGGTGAAGGAGTCCTGCAGCGCACGGGACCGGGCGACCATCGCCGCGTGGTCCATGGCCTGCATCTCCTTGATGTCCGCGCCCGCCGCGAACACCTTCTCACCGCCGTAGAGGACCACGGCCCGGACGTCGTCGCGGGCCGTGGCCTCCTCCGCCAGGGTGCGCAGGGCGTCCTGCGTGGCGATGTCCAGGGCGTTCATCGGCGGGCGGTTCAGCAGGATGGTGCCGACGCCCTCGGAGACTTCGAGAGAGATGGTCATGCGGGCAGGTTAGTGCCCGTTAACCGGGGGTGGGCAACCCCCGGCGGGTGTTACGAGGTCCACTCCGACCACGGCATGTTCCAGCCGTTGAGCCCGTTCTCCGGAGCGATCTGCTTGTCCTTGGAGTTCTTCACGACCACGACGTCGCCGATGATCGAGCTGTTGAAGAACCAGGCCGCCGGGATGCCCTTGTCGTAGCCGCCGCGCACGTCCTCCAGGCCGACGCAGCCGTGGCTGACGTTCTCCGAGCCGAAGGTGCTGGAGGGGGCCCAGTAGTTGCCGTGCACGAACGTGCCGGAGTTCGACAGCCGCATGGCGTGCGGGACGTCGTCGATGTCGTACTCGCCTCCGAAGCCGACCGTGGCCCCGTTCATGCGGGTCACCTCGTACTTCTCGCTGATGACCATCTGGCCGTTGTACGTCGTCGTGGCCGGGCCGCCCGCGGTGATCGGGACGTCCTTGAGGACCTTGCCGTCACGGACGACGACCATGCGGTGGGAGCTCGCGTCCACCGTGGAGACCTGGGAGCGCCCGATGGTGAACTTCACCGTGCGGGTCTGCTTGCCGTACACGCCCGGGCGGCCCTCGACGCCGTCGAGGTTGAGCTTGACGGTCACCTTCGTCCCCGCCGCCCAGTACTTCTCGGGGCGGAAGTCGAGGCGGTCGTTGCCGAACCAGTGGCCCTCGATCGGCACCGACGGCTCGGAGGTGACGGTGATGGCCTTCTCGACGCCCTCGGTGTTGGTGATGCCGCGGGTGAAGTTGATCGAGACCGGCATGCCCACGCCGACGGTCGAGCCGTCCTCGGGCGTGTACTGCCCGATGAAGGTGTTCTTGGGCGTCAGCGTCGTGAAGGCGACGTCCTTGGCGGTCTCGTGGCCGGCGCCGTCCGTGGCGACCGCGTGCACCTTGTACTGGGTGGCCGCGCCGAGGTGGCGCACGGGCTCCCAGCTGGCGCCGCCGGGCGCCAGCTTGCCCTCCACGGTGTTGCCCTTGGTGTCGGCGACGGTGACGGTGGTCAGCTTGCCGTTGGCCGCGGTGATCTTGAGGGCGCCGCTGGTGGCGACCTCCTTGGCCCCGTTGGCGGGCGTGATGCTGAGTGTGGCCTGCGAGGCCTCGGTCCCGGCGGGCTTGCCGCCGTTGCCCTTCGCGTCGTCACCGCCCTTGCCGGCCGTGGCTCCGCCGCTGCACGCGGAGGTGAGCAGCAGGGCCGCCCCCAGCGCCAGGGCGGACAGTGCGGTACGGGCGCGGCCGCGTCGCGTGCGCGACTCCCCCGGTATCGGCTGCACGTTCAACTTCGTCTTCTCCCGGATCCCCTGTCCCCCGCGCGCGGTGGTCGCGCGCTTGCGGACAGGAAATCACACGGGAGGGCGACGGTCGGACACGGCCGTGTCACCGTTCCGTCCCAACGCCCCACGTCAGCCCCCTGCGGGGGCCGGCGGAGGCGGGGATTCAGTCGTCGGTGCCGGGCTTGGCGCCCCAGACGTAGACCTGGTCCTCCAGGTCGAGCAGGTCCCACAGCGCCTTGGCGTCGTCGAGCGCGAGGTTGACGCAGCCGGCCGAGCCGCCGCCGTCGTACAGGTCGTCGAGGCGGCCGTGGATGGCCTGGCCCTCGTCGAAGAACTGGGAGTACGGCATGGGCGAGTTGTTGTAGATCGTGGACACGTGGTCCTTGTCGCGCCAGTAGACCTCGTGCCAGCCGAGGCGGGTCTCCTCGGTGTCGCGGCCGCTGCGGATGGGGACCACGTCGAACACGACGTCCTCGCCGTCCTGCACCCACAGGACCTGGCGGTCCAGGTCGACGCAGGTGACGCGGAAGTCCCGGACCGGGCAGTGGCCGGCGGCGTTGGGGTCCTTGCGGGCCTTGAGGACGGTCATGGTGCGGAACGTGACGAGGTCTGCGTAGCCGTCGGCGAGCTCGAGGCCCTGCTTCTCCTGGAAGGCGCGGATGGCCTCGCAGTCGGCGACGGACTCCCGGCCGTCGACGGGGCGGCCGAGGTACTCCTCCATGGGCCGCTGGTACGGGCCGGTGCGCGCGTTGCACGCGGCCGCGGGGGCCGGGGCGGCGGCCGCCGCGGGACGACCCGCGGCGGGGGTGGGCGCCGGGCCGGTGGCCGCGGCGGGGACCGCGGGCGCGGCGGCCAGGACGGCGAGGGCGGCCAGCACGGCGGCCCCGGCGGTGGTGGTGCGCCGGGCACGGGGCGTGCGGGGCACGGAGCTGGGTATCAAGACGACCTCCTGGTCCCCCCGTCGGCGTCGGGCTCCCTTCGGCCAGTGTCCGTGGGGAACCCGCCCCGGCGCCGGGGCGGGTACTCCGAAAGGGGGTCGGGCCGGTCGCCGGAAGGGCGTCAGCGCAGGACGTCGTCGTCCCGGTCGCCCTCGCCGCGGCCACCGCCCCTGCCGCCCTTGCCGCCCTGGGCGGGCTCGGCGCGCTCGTTCGTCCGCGGGACCGTGACCCGGTCGGGCGGGTACCGGCCCGCGCCGAGCTCGATCGGGCCGGTGACGGGCCGCTTCGGCAGGACGTAGCCCGCGGGGGTGGCGACCTCCTTCACGTAGTAGGCGTTCTCCGTGAGGCCGTGCCAGGCGCAGACCCCGTACGCGTCGGTGGTGCAGGGGCCCAGGGCTTCGATGTCCGGGTGGATGCCGCGGGTCTGGAGGCCGCGCGTGGCGTTGTACTCCACCCACAGCTCGAAGACCGCGCCGGCCAGCCGCCGTCCGGTCCGCGCGTCGGTCTTCACCACGCGGATCGTGCCCCGGTAGTCCGGATGCGCGGGGTTCCGGGCGGCGGTGACCGGGGCCGCCGGGCGGGCCGCCACCACGGGTCCTGCGGGCCCCGCCGGACCCGCGGGGACCGTCGGGGCGGCCGCCCGGGCCGGGACGACCGGGGCGGCCAGGGCCGCGGCCACCGCGAGGCCGAGGGTCCAGTTCCTTCGTGTCATGTCTCTCCGTCCATCGGCTGGGCGCGGGGCGCCCGTGCCAGGGTGGACGGAGCCCCGGCGGGGGCCGTGGCCGACACTCCCCGCCGGGACATTTCCGATCTGACAATCACTCTGTTGCGGCCGTCAGGTGAGGGCCGAGCCCGCCACCCAGTCGGCCCAGGACAGGTTCCAGCCGCCGAGCCCGTTGTCCGGGGCCACGGTCTTGTCCTCGGAGTTGACCACCTCGACGACGTCCCCGACGAGGGTCCGGTCGAAGAACCAGCCGGCCGGGGTGTCCGAGCCGCCGCCCTTGTCGTCGCGCAGGCCCACGCAGCCGTGGCTGGTGTTGACGGAGCCGAAGGTGTCGGGCGAGGCCCAGTAGTTGCCGTGCAGGAAGGTGCCCGAGGTGGTCAGCCGGATCGCGTGCGGCACGTCGGGGATGTCGTACTCGCCGCCGAAGCCGACGGTGCGGCCGTTCATCCGGGTCACGTCGAACATCTCCATCGCGACCATCTTGCCGTTGTACGTGGTGCGGCCCGGCGCCCCCGCGCTGACGGGCAGGGTGGCCAGCACCCTGCCCTCGCGCCGGACCACCATGGTCTTCTCCTCGGCGTCGACCGTGGTGACCTGGGAGCGGCCGACGGTGAACCGCACCGTCTTGCTCTGGATGCCGTACGAGCCCTTGGCCCCCTGCACGTCGCGCAGCCGCATCGCGACCGTGACCTCGGTGCCGGGCTTCCAGTACTGGCGGGGCCGGAAGTCGAGCCGCTCGTCGCCGAACCAGTGGCCGACCACCTCCACCGGCGGGACGGAGGTGACGGTGATGGCCCGCTCGACCTCGGCCCGGTTCTCGATGGAGCGGTTGAAGCCGAAGGAGACGATCATCCCGGTGCCGACGGTGGACCGGTTCTCCGGCTTGAAGTAGCCGATGAAGCGCTCTTCCGGCACGTAGGTGGTGAAGCTGGTGTGCCGGGCCTGGCGCCGGTCGTGGCCGTCGACGGCGACGGCGTCGACGGTGTACTTGGCGGCCAGCGCCAGCTTCCCGGCGGCCGGGTCGGGGCTCCAGCTGAGCCCGTCGGGGGCGATCGTGCCGGGGACCTTCTCCTCCTGGGCGTCCTCGACCTTGGTGACCGTGACCCGCTCCAGGCGCCCCTCCGGCACGCTGACGGTCAGGGGGCCGCCGGCCGGCACGCCCCGGGCGCCGTCGTCGGGCGTGACCCGAATGGCCTCCTGGGGGGAACGGGGTTTGCCGGGCAGCTCCACCGAGATGCCCGGGGCCTCCCCGGAGCCGGAGCAGCCCGCCAGCAGCCCCGCCCACGCCACCGCGGCGGCCAAGCCCGCCCATGCCCGCCTCTTCACGTATCTCACAAAAAGCCCAACGACCACGCCCCTCCCCGGGAAACGTGAGTCCGGGGTCGGTTCCGGGCATGACAGGGGGAAGGACCAGACGGGGGCGGGACGCGGCCGGGACGCCGCGGGCCCGCGTCCCGCCGGTACCCCGAGCCGCGGGAGGCGGGAGAGTGTCGAGCGCAGCGGAGCAGGAGGCGGTCCCGGGCGGGCAGCAGACGGTCCCGGGCGGGCCCGGGACCCCCCGGGCGGAGCGGGTCGGCCACGCGCCCGCCCCGCGCACGAACGGCAGGCGCACCGCCCGGGCCCTGCCGGGCCCACCGGTGTGGCCCGGGGCACCGACCCCGCTGGGGGCCCGCTACCGGGTGGGCCCGGACGGCGTGGCGGGCACCAACTTCGCGCTGTGGGCGGGCGGTGGCGCGGAGGCGGTCGAACTGTGCCTGTTCGACGAACGCGGCGCGGAGACCCGGTGCGCCCTGCCGGAGCTCACGCACGAGATCTGGCACGGCTTCGTGCCGGGCGTACGGCCGGGGCAGCGGTACGGGTACCGGGTGCACGGCCGCTGGGACCCGTGGACGGGGGTCCGGTTCAACCCGGCCAAGCTGCTGCTGGACCCGTACGCCCGGGCCGTCGACGGGGACTTCGCCCTGCCGCCGGAGGTGTACGGGCACGTCCGCGACTGGCCCCAGCAGTACATCGCGGACACCGTGCGCGACGACCGGGACTCGGCGCCGTTCGTGCCCAAGGGCGTGGTCGTCCACGATGACGACGACTGGGCCGACGACGTGCGCCCGAAGACGCCGTGGGCCGACTCGGTCATCTACGAGCTGCACGTCCGCGGGTTCACGATGCGCCACCCGGACGTCCCCCCGCAGCTGCGCGGCACCTACGCGGGTCTGGCGCACCCGGCGGCGATCGAACACCTGACCCGGCTCGGGGTCACGGCGGTGGAGCTGCTGCCGGTGCACCAGTTCGCGCACGAGGACCACCTGCTGCGCCGGGGCCTGCGCAACCACTGGGGCTACAACTCGATCGGCTACTTCGCCCCGCACGCCGGCTACGCGGCCTCCGGCACGGCGGGCCAGCAGGTCGGCGAGTTCAAGCAGATGGTGCGGGCGCTGCACGCGGCCGGGATCGAGGTGATCCTCGACGTGGTGTACAACCACACCGCCGAGGCGGGCGAGCTGGGCCCGACGCTGTCCCTGCGCGGCATCGACAACCGGGGCTACTACCGGCTCCAGTCCGACCAGCGCCGATACGCCGACTACACGGGCTGCGGCAACACCCTGCACGCGGGCCGCCCGCACGTGCTGCGGCTGATCACGGACTCGCTGCGGTACTGGGTGACGGAGATGGGGGTGGACGGCTTCCGCTTCGACCTGGCGGCGGCCCTGGCCCGCTCCATGCACGACGTCGACATGCTCTCCCCCTTCCTCGCGGTGATCGCGCAGGACCCGGTGCTGCGCCGGGTGAAGCTGATCGCCGAGCCGTGGGACGTGGGCTCGGGCGGCTACCAGGTCGGCGCCTTCCCGCCCCTGTGGACGGAGTGGAACGACCGCTACCGGGACGCCGTGCGGGACTTCTGGCGGGGCGCGCTGCCGGACGTACGGGACCTGGGCTACCGGCTGTCGGGCTCCAGCGACCTGTACGCGTGGGGCGGCCGCCGCCCGTACGCGTCGGTGAACTTCGTGACCGCGCACGACGGGTTCACCCTGCGCGACCTCGTCTCGTACGAGCGCAAGCACAACCAGGCCAACGGCGAGGACAACCGGGACGGCACGAACGACAACCGGTCCTGGAACTGCGGGGTCGAGGGCGAGACGGACGACCCGCGGATCGGCGCGCTGCGCCGCCGCCAGCTGCGCAACCTGGTGACCACGCTGCTGATGTCCACGGGCGTGCCGATGCTGGTGGCGGGGGACGAGTTCGGCCGGACCCAGGGCGGCAACAACAACGCGTACTGCCAGGACAACGAGACGGGGTGGGTGGACTGGTCGCTGCGCGAGGCGCCGGGCTGGCGGGAGCTGTTCGCGCTGACGGCACGGCTGATCGGGCTGCGCCGGGCCCATCCGGTGCTGCGCCGGCGGGCCTTCTTCGCGGGCCGGCCGCAGCAGCCGGACGGGCTGCGGGACCTGGCGTGGTTCACGCCCGCGGGGACGGAGATGACGGAGTCGGACTGGTACGAACCGAGGGCGGCGCTGGGGCTGTTCCTGTCCGGGCGGGACATCCCGGGGCGGGACGCGCGGGGCCGGAAGGTGACCGACGACAGCTTCCTGGCGCTGCTGCACGCCGGGGACCGGCCGCTGGCGTGGACGCTGCCCGGGGAGCCGTGGGCCCGGACGTACGAGCTGGTGGTGGACACCGCGCGGGAGGACCAGGCGGCCGCGCCGGGGGTGCGCTACCGGGGCGGGCAGCCGCTCACGGTGCCGGCGCGGGCGGTGCTGCTGCTGAGGGTGACGGGCTGACCGGCGGACCGGCCGGCGGGGCCGCCGCGCGCGCCGCGGCGCGGCGGTCGAGCCGGCGCAGCGCGGTGCGCCCCCACGTCAGGTTCTCGCGTTCGAAGGCCATTCCCCGCAGGAGGGTGAGGTACGGGCCGACGCGCTCGGCCGAGTCGAAGAACTCGTCCTCGGTGCGCCCGGCGAGCAGCCGCTCGCGCAGCCGCTCGTAGCGGGCGAGCTTGGCGGTGGCCCAGTCCATCCGCTCGCCGATCGCGGCGCGGACGGCGTCGAGGTCGCCGACGTCCGCGCAGGAGACCTTGACCATCAGCTCGTCGCGGATCGCGGTGGGCCGGGCCGGCGGCTCGGCGACGTACGCGCGGACGGCGGCCCGGCCCGCGTCGGTGAGCGCGAACAGCCGCTTGTTGGGGCGGCGCTCCTGCTCGACGACGCGGGCGGTGACGAGGCCGTCGGCCGTCATGCGCTCCAGCTCGCGGTAGAGCTGCTGGGGGGTGGCCATCCAGAAGTTGGCGACGGAGGCGTCGAACTCCTTGGCCAGGTCGTATCCGGACGCCTCGCCCTCCAGCAGGGCGGCCATCAGGGCGTTGCGCAGTGCCATCCCGCCACGGTAGCGCGGGTCTGGACAGGGCGGGACCATTCTCCCTACCCTCATCCACACCTATTCAATTTGTTTAGTAGCGAGGGGGATGTCGTGCACCCGTTCCGCAAGGCCGTCGAGACCCATGACCACGCGGCGCTGGAGGCCCTGCTGGCCGACGACGTCGTGTTCACCAGCCCGGTCGTCTTCAAGCCGTACCGGGGCAGGGCGCTCACCGCCGCGATCCTGCGCGCGGCGGACCGCGTCTTCGAGGACTTCGCCTACGAGCGGGAGATCGCCGACCCGGCCGGCCGCGACCACGCCTTCGTCTTCAACGCGACGGTGGGCGGCAAGCGCATCCAGGGCTGCGACTTCCTGCACTTCGACGAGGACGGCCGGATCGACGCCTTCACGGTCATGGTCCGCCCCCTGTCCGCGGCCAACGCCCTCGCCGAGGCGATGGGCGCCCAGTTCGACCGCATCGCGCAGGAGGCGGCGCAGGCCTAGGACCTGATCCGAAGGACGGGCCCTAGCGGGCCGCGCGGCAGGCCCCGCCGGCGTCGCTCGAGGAGAGGCCGGCCTGCTGGAGGGTGGCGACGCAACTGGTCTGGTTGCCGATGGAACCCTGGTAGCACGCCTGGGCGACGTCGGACGTGGACTTCACGCCGTGTGCCACCACGTACTTCGTACAGTCCTGGACGCTGGCGGACGCTGCCGGGGCGGCGACGGCGACGCCGCCGGCCGCGAGGACCAGGGCGGCGAGGACTCCGGGGAGGCGGGCCGACGGACGCATGCGGATGCACCTGCTCTCTCGGTCGGTCACGCGATCCGCGAGTGCGCCGGACCGCGGGCGGGGGCGGCGCGGAGCAGGCGTTCCGGAGGGCGACCGGCTCGCGCGTCGGTCACCCCCGCCCTTCCGACGCTAGAGCACCGCACCGGCGCCCGCACGGCGGCGGGGCGGGGGCCGTACGGTCCGGCGTCGCGGACCGCACGGCCCGTACGGCCCGTGCCACCACCCGCCCCGCGGGCCGGTCCCGGTCGGGGGCGGGTGCGGGCGGTGGCGGCCGCCGGGGGCGGCGGCAGGGTCAGGAAGTGCGCTTCAACGTCCAGGTGTTGGGGTTGAAGCTGGGGACCGCGGAGTAGCGGCAGCCGCTCGAGTAGTAGCTCGAGGTGATGGTCCAGCCGGCCGGCGGCCAGGTGGAGGCGCAGGCGTTGACCTGGGTGCCGACCGGGTAGCCGCGGAGGTCCTTGATCTGCTTGGTGTTGGGGTTGAAACCGGAGCCGCAGCCGCCGCTGTTCCACCACTGGACGTCCACCCAGCCGTCGGGGGTGAGCGTGCTGGAGCACATGTTCTGCGTGTCGCCGGGGGCGGCCGAGGCGGGGCTCGCGGTGATCGCGAGGGCGGTGGCGGCCAGGGTGGCCAGCACGGCGGCGGTGCGGGTGCGGATCATGAGGGGTTCCCTTCGCGGCACGCCGGCATCGCCGCCGACCTTCGGCGGGCCGTCCGGGCGCCGGGTCCTTGCTATCCGACCGGATCAGGCTGCAGACAGTCACCTTTGGGGCATAACTTTGCGGCGGTTTAAGGCCGTTGCCGAGCCCGTCGGCGGATCCCACCGCTATGACCGGAGTGGGGTGCTCAGGTAGCAGGCCACGTTCAGGGCGAGCTTCGGCGGGGCGCCGGTGGTCCTGCCGGCGGAGTCGAAGGAGAAGCGGAACGAGCCCGCCCGCACGCTCATGACGTTCCGGTAGCGCGGTTCGGCGCCCGCGAGCCAGGCGTGCGGCAGGTCCCGGTACGGGCCCTCGCAGGTCCGGGACACGTACCCCGACGCCGTGGCCCCACCGGCGTCCGCGGTGCCGGCCGCGGCGAAGAAGCGCATGGTGTGGCGGGCCGAGCAGCCCACGACGCGCACCCGGGCGGGGTCGGCCAGACCGGCGGCGGGCACCGCACAGCTGCCCTTCGGCAGGGCGAAGGCGGAGGCGGTGGCCTTGCGGGCGTCCGTGGCGGGGGCCGGCCGGACGTCGCCGGCCTCGCCGAAGCCGCTGGCCAGGAAGCTGGCCCGGAGCCGGGTCACGCCCTTGAGGAAGCGGGTGCCGGGACCGTGCTGCACCCGGTCGAGCAGCACCGCGAGGTCGGCGTCGGCGCCGATCAGCCGACCCCGCTCGTCCAGCCGCACGTACAGCGGCACCGGCAGGTCCATGACGCCGGGGCCCGTGCTGGTGTACGCGATCCGGTGCGGGAGCAGGGTCTGCGCCTGGCCGACCGTGAGCGTGGTGCGGTACTCGCGGCTGCCGTCGGGCTGGACCACGGGCGTCGCGTGCGGCCTGACCCGCGCGACGAGGTCGGCGAGCGTGCCGCCGTACGGGAGGAACGGGCCCGGCGCGTGCGCGGAGGCCGGTGCCCCGCCCTGCGGGTCGAGCGCCTTGCGGGTGGCCGGCGGGTAGCCGAGCCAGCCGCCGTCGACGCCCCGGGCCCGCACCTCGGAGCCGGTGACGGTCAGCCGCTGGGGGTAGGAGACGCCGGGTGCGTCGAGGTCGGCCGCGTCCTCGAAGCCGACCGGGACCTCGCGGGTCAGCAGGGCCTCGGCGGTGCCGCTGCGGAAGTCGACCCGGCCCTCGGTGACGTGGCGGGCGGTCGCGGTCACACCGGCGTACTCGACGGTGGAGGTGAAGCGCAGCGAGCCGGCGGCCCGGGTGGCGGCGATCGCGGCGGCGAAGTGCTGCGAGAACGGCTTGCCGTAGACGTCGGCCCCCCGGCCGTCGTCGCCGTCCCCGAACGCGACGGCGCACGCGGTGGCGGTGAGCAGCAGCGGCAGCACCGCGGCCACTCCCCTGACGGCTCGTCTCATGCGTTGCGGCCTGCTCATTCTTCCCCCCGGTAGCGCATCCGGATAATCGCTGGGCGATGTCAGGAGCGAATCGTATGCTCGCGCCTGATGGCCTCCCTCCCTGACTCCCCCGCCCCGGCAGCCGGCCGCGAACGCTCCGCGGTCCGTACCCTGCTGCGCCTGTGGCCGTACGTGCGCCCGGTACGCGTGCGCTGGCTGACGGCCGTGTTCGTCGCGATCGCCGCCTCCTGCGTGGGCCTGGTGATCCCGCTCGTCCTCAAGTGGATCGTCGACGGCCCGGTGGCCGCCGGCGACACCGCCGGGGTCGTGTGGGGCGCCGTGTGGCTGGTGCTGCTCGGGCTGGCGGAGGCGGCGCTGTTCGGCTACCGGCGCTGGCTGGTGGCGCGACCGCTGTCGCGCGTGGAGGCGGACCTGCGGGGCGAGCTGTACGCGCACCTGCAGCGGGTGCCGGTGGCCTTCCACGACCGGTGGGCCTCGGGCCAGCTGCTCTCGCGCGGGACGACCGACCTGATGATGGTGCGCCAGTTCCTGGCGTTCCCGCTGACGTTCCTGGTGGTCAACGCCGTCACGGTGGGAGCCGGTGCGGTGATCCTGCTGGTGCAGGAGTGGACGCTGGGGCTGGTGCTGCTGGTCCCGGTGGTCCCGCTGGTGATGCTGTGCGGGGCGTTCGAGGCCCGGTACGCGATCGTCTCGCGGCGGTCCCAGGACCAGGTCGGCGACCTGACCACGGTGGTCGAGGAGAGCGTGCTCGGCATCCGCATCATCAAGGGCTTCGGCCGCAACCGCAGCCAGGCCCGCGCGTTCCGCGAGCTGTCGGGCGAGCTGCGCGGCACGGAGCTGGCCAAGGCCCGGCTGCTGGCGGGCATCTCGGCGTACATGACCGTGCTGCCGGAGGCGGCCATCGGGGTGGCGCTCGTGCTGGGCACCGTGCAGGTCGCGGACGGGGACCTGTCGGCCGGCACCCTGGTGGCCTTCCTGTCCACGGCGCTGGCGCTGCGCTGGCCGGTGGAGTCGATCGGCTGGCTGCTGGCCCTGTCCCAGGAGGCGGCCACCGCGACCGAGCGCTACTTCGAGGCGCTGGACGAGCCGCGCGAGGACCCCTGGGACACCACGGTCCCGGGCCGGGGCCCCGACCCCGCCGCGGCCGCGGTCCCGGTCGCGCCGGTGCCAGCGTCCGGCCCCACCGGGGTGGGGACCGCGTCCGGGGCGCAGGGGCCCGCGGCCGGCGGCGGCCTGCGCCTGGAGGGCGTCCGGTTCCGCTACCCCGACGCCGACCCGGACTCGCCCCCGGTGCTCGACGGCGTCGACCTGCACGTGCGCCCCGGCGAGACGATGGCCCTGGTCGGCGCCACCGGCAGCGGCAAGACCACCCTGACCGCCCTCGTGCCTCGACTGCACGAGCTCGTCGGCGGTCGCATCACCCTCGACGGCGAGGACGTCACGGCCATGCCGCGGGAGCGGCTGCGCTCGCTGGTGTCGGTGGCCTTCGAGGAACCGACGCTGTTCTCGACGACCGTCGAGGAGAACGTGACGATGGGCGGCCCCGAGGTCGCCCGCGCCCTGGCCACGGCCCAGGCGGAGTTCGTCCACGACCTGCCCGAGGGCCTCGGGACCCGCGTCGGCGAGCAGGGCCTGAGCCTGTCCGGCGGCCAGCGCCAGCGGCTCGCGCTGGCCCGGGCCGTCGCGGGCGACCCGCGCTTCCTCGTGCTGGACGACCCGCTGTCGGCCCTCGACGTGCACACCGAGGCGCTCGTGGAGGCCGCCCTGCGCCGGGTCCTGGCGGACACCACCGCGCTGGTGGTGGCGCACCGGCCATCGACGGTCCAGCTGGCCGACCGGGTGGCGCTGCTGTCCGGCGGCCGGATCACGGCCGTGGGCACGCACCACGAACTGCTGCGCGACAGCGTCGAGTACGCCTGGCTCATGTCGGGCAGGGGGCCCTTCGGGGCGGAGGGAGAGCTGCGATGAGCGCGGACGCCACGGCCGGGGCGGACGCCTTCGACCGCGACGAGCTGGAGGCGCCGCCCGGGGCCACCGGCGTGCTGCTGCGCAGCCTCCTGGCGCCGTTGCGGGCCCGGGTGGCGGTGGCCGCGCTGCTGCTCGTCCTGGAGACCGCCGCCCGGCAGGCCGGGCCGCTGCTGGTCGCGTACGCCATCGACCGGGGCGTGCCCGCGGTCCGGGCCGGGGACCACGGCCCGCTGGTCGCGGTCGCCGTCGGCTACCTGCTGTGCGCGGCGGGCGCGGGCCTGCTGCAGTACGGGTACGTGCGGGCGATGGCCCGGGTCAACCAGGACGTGCTGCTGGACCTGCGCGGTCGGATCTTCCGGCACGCCCAGGCGCTCAGCCTGGACTTCCACGAGCGCTACACCTCGGGCCGGCTGATCTCCCGCTCGACCACGGACGTGGAGTCCCTGCGCGAGCTGTTGGGCGAGGGCCTGCAGGAGCTGCTGGCGGTCCTGCTGTCCTTCGTGTTCATCGGCGGCACCCTGCTGTGGCTGGACCTGGGCCTGGGCGGGCTGGCGGTGGCCAGCTTCGGGCCGCTGTACCTGCTCGTGCGCAGCTACCGCCGGCGCGCCGAGCCGGTGTTCTCGGCGAAGTCCACCGCCATGGCGGCGGTGATCGTGAAGTTCACCGAGACCCTGAACGGCATCCGGCCGGTCCGCGTCTTCCGCCGCGAGCGGGCGAACGACGCCGAGTTCGCCGTCCTGAACCGGCGCCTGGAGCGGCAGAACGGCGACGCGCTGCTGGAGATGGCCCGCTACGTCACCGGTTCCCGGAGCACCGCGAACCTCACGGTGGCGGCGATCGTGCTGTGGGGCGGCTGGCGGGTGGCCGAGGGGTCGCTCGACCTCGGCGTCCTCGCGGCCGCCGTGCTGTACCTGCGCCGCCTGTACGAGCCGATCGACCAGCTGTCGATGTTCCTCAACGCGTACGAGTCGGCCGCCGCCTCGCTGGCGAAGATCGCCGGCCTGCTGGCCCAGGTGCCCTCGGTGCCCGAGCCGGTCGCGCCCCGGGAGCTGCCGGTCCGCGACGGGGCGCACCCGGGCCGCGAGGTGGTGTTCGAGCGGGTGGGCTTCGGCTACCGGAGCGGGGTGGACGTGCTGCCGCCGTTCGACCTGCGGCTGCCGGCCGGGCAGACGGTGGCGGTGGTGGGGTCGACCGGCGCGGGCAAGTCCACGCTGGCCAAGCTGCTGGCGCGGTTCTACGACCCCTCGCAGGGCCGGGTGCTGCTCGACGGGGTGGACCTGCGCGAGCTGTCGGGACCCGACCTGCGGCGCGGGGTGGTGATGGTGACGCAGGAGGCGTTCCTGTTCTCCGGGAGCGTGGCGGACAACATCGCCCTGGGGCGTCCGGACGCCACCCGCGCGGAGATCGAGCAGGCCGCCAAGGCCATCGGGGCGCACGACTTCATCAGCTCCCTGCCGGACGGCTACGACACGGACGTGCGCAAGCGCGGCGGCCGGATCTCGGCCGGGCAGCGGCAGTTGGTGGCCTTCGCGCGGGCGCTGCTGGCCGATCCGGGCGTGCTGATCCTCGACGAGGCCACCAGCTCGCTGGACGTGCCGGGCGAGCGGGCCGTGCAGCGGGCCATGGCGACCGTGCTGCAGGGCCGTACGGCGGTGGTGATCGCGCACCGGCTGTCGACGGTGGAGATCGCGGACCGGGTCCTGGTGATGGCCGACGGCCGGGTCGTGGAGGACGGCAGCCCGGCCGAACTGGTCGCGGGCTCGGGCCGGTTCGCGGAGCTGCACCGGGCGTGGCGGGACGGCCTGGTGCAGGGCCTGCCCTCCTGAGGCGGCTCGCGCTTCCGGCCGGCCGCGTCGGCGTCGGTCAGGCGTCGGCGTCGGCGTCGGCGTCGGCGTCGGTCAGGCGTTCTCGACGTGCAGCAGCATCCTCTTGAGGAGGGCGGAGAGCGCGTCCTGCTCGTCGGCGGACAGCGGTTCGGCCATCGCGTCCTCGGCGACCCCGCGCAGCCGCATCGCCGCCTCCCAGCGGTCCTTGCCCTCCCCGGTCAGCTCGACGTCCACCCGCCGGCGGTCCTCGGCGGCGCGCAACCGCCGGACCAGCCCGGACTTCTCCAGGGTGTCGAGCCGCCCGCTCATCCCGGCCGGTGACAGCAGGAGTTCGCCGGCGAGCTCGGAGGGCGTGGCCCGGTAGGGCTCGCCGCGGGAGGCGAGCCGGTGCAGGGTCTCGAACTCGAAGTGCTGGAGCCCGACTTCCGCCAGCGCCCGCTCCTTGGCCTGGTGCACGTGCTTGGTCAGCAGCTGGATGCGGGTGACGATCCCCTCGACGCGCTCGTCGAAGGGGGCCTTGCCGCGCCAGCGGGCGATGTGGCGGTCGACGGAGTCCTCCATGCCGCCCATTATCCGGGCCGCCCCGCTCCCCTTTATTTCGTTGACGAATGATTCGCCAGCGAAATACTTTGCCGTCATGACTCCGCCATCCACCCGACCCACCGCTCCCGGGGCGCCCGCCGCACCCCCCGCCGCCCCCGGGGCCCGACGCCCCGCCGGGAAGGGCATCGCGCGCCTGCTGGCCGGCCGTTCCTTCGCCGCCCTCGCCAGCGCGCTCATCCCCACCACGCTCACCCTCGCCGTGGTGGGCACCGGCTCGGCCGGCGACCTCGGCCTGGTGCTGGCGAGCGAGCTGGTGCCGATGCTGCTCCTGCTGCCCGTCGCGGGCGTGGTCGCCGACCGGTTCCGCGCCCAGCGGGTGGTGCTCACCGCCGACCTGGTGCGCGCCGCGGCCCAGTTCGGCACCGGCGCCCTGCTGCTGGCCGGCACGGTACGCATCCCCGCCCTCGCCGCACTGGCCGCGGTGACCGGCGCGGGCGTGGCCCTCGGCTCGCCCTCCGCCCACACCCTGGTGACGGCCGTGGTGAGGGACCCGGACCGGCGACTGCGGGTCAACAGCCGGCTCGGCGTGGCGACCGGACTCGCCCAGGTCGCCGGTCCGGCCTCGGCGGGCACGCTGATGCTGGCGGTCGGGCCGGGCTGGTCCTCGCTGCTGACCGGGGCCCTGTTCACGCTGTCGGCACTGACCCTGGGCGGACTGCCCGCCACCCGCCCGTCCACCGCCCGCCCGTCCGCCGCGCGACCGTCCCGCGGACGGGCGGCGGAGCGCACCGGCGGCGGAACCGCGGGGTTCACGGCCGAACTGCGCGCCGGCTGGGTCGAGACGCGCCGGCACCCGTGGTTTCTCGCCAATGTCCTCGGCCACGGCGTCTGGCACCTCGCAGCCGGGGCGCTGCTCACCCTCGGTCCGCTGATCGCCGTGGAGTCCCTGGGCGGCGAGGCGTCCTGGGTGATCATCGCCCAGGTCGGCACGGCCGGCCTGCTGGTCGGGATGTGGGCGGCCGGCCGGCTCCCGGTGCGCCGCCCGCTGTGCTGGGTGGCGGTCGGCGCGGCGGCGTACGCCCTGCCGCTGACGGCGCTCGCGCTGCGGCTGCCCACCGCGGCGGTGGCGGCGGCGTACTGCGCGGGGATGTTCGGGCTCGGAGTGCTCAGCCCCTTGTGGGAGACCGAGATGCAGCGCCGGATCCCGGCCGGGGCGCTGGGCCGGGTGGGCTCGTTCGACGCCCTGCTCTCGTTCGCGGCCCGGCCGCTCGGCCTGGCGGTGGCGGCCCCGCTGGCCGGGGTCACCGGGACGGCCGCGCCGCTGCTGGTGGCCGCGGTGCTGGTGGCCGGCGCGAACCTCGCCGTACTGCTGCTTCCGGACGTACGTGCGGATACCCCGCGGGAGCCGGACCCCGCCCTGGCATGATGTCCGCCTCAGCGGGACGTGTCGTACCCGCGTTCTATAGGCGCTATGAGGGGATCAGGTGGGGCATGGGCAGAGTCGGGACCGCCCTGGAGCAGCTGCGCGGCGCGCAGAAGTCCGCGAAGGGGGTGTCGCTCTACTCCCGGTTCGTGAACCGGCCGGCCGGGCGCTACCTGGCCGCGGGCAGTTACGCGCTCGGGCTCACCCCGAACCAGGTCACGCTGGTCAGCGCGGCCTTCAGCTTCGCCGCCGTGGCCGCGGTGGCGCTCGCCGCGCCGTCGTGGGGGCTGGGCGTCGCCGTGTGGGCGGCGCTGGCCGTCGGCTTCGCCTTCGACTCGGCGGACGGCCAGTTGGCCCGGCTGCGCGGCAGCGGCAGCGCGGCCGGCGAGTGGCTGGACCACGTGGTGGACTGCGCGAAGCTCACCGCCCTGCACAGCTGCGTGCTGGTCGCCTTCTACCGCTTCCCCGAGGACTACGGGATATCCGGCGACGGGGGCGAGGTGTGGCTCCTGGTGCCGCTGGGCTTCCAGTTCGCCGCGATCGTCACGTTCTTCGGCGGCCTGCTGACCGAGAAGCTCAAGCCCAAGCCCGCCCCGGGCAGCCCGGCGGCCGCGCCGTCGACGCTGCGCGCGGTGGCGCTGCTGCCGGTGGACTACGGCGTGTTCTGCCTGGTGTTCCTGCTGCTCGGCGGCGGCGGGCTGTTCCGGTGGGCGTACGCCGTGCTGGGCGCGGTGGCCGTGCTGTTCCTGGTGGCCTTCCTGGCCAAGTGGTTCCGGGAGCTGAGCGCGGTCAAGCGGTGAACACGGCCTGACGCCGGGCGCGGTCGAACGCCGGACCCCGGCCGGAGCGGGGCGGGGCCCCGGACCTCCGGACCGGGGCGCGGCCTGCCCGCGCCCGGGCGCGGGAGGGAGCACCTCAGCGCAGTTCGGCGACAACCGGCGGCTCGGCGGGCAGCGGCTGGGAGAGCGCGTCCAGGGCCCGGCGCAGCTGGGTGCTGGACGTGTGCACCGTGTACGGGAAGTACACGACGTCCACGCCCACGGTGGCGAAGTCGGTCTCCAGCTTGTCGCCCTTGGGCGTGCCCCGCCAGTCGTCGCCCTTGAAGAGCACGTCGAACCGGACCTGCTTCCAGGTCTCCAGCTTGTCCGGAACCGTCTCGACGAAGGCCGCGTCCACGTACTTGACGCTGCGGACGATCTCCAGTCGCTCCACCAGCGGGATCATGGGGCGGCGGCCCTTGGCCAGCTCGGCCATCTCGTCCGAGACCACACCGGCGACGAGGTAGTCGCACTGACTGCGGGCGTGCCGGAGGATGTTGAGATGCCCGATGTGGAACAGGTCGTAGGCACCCGGCGCATAGCCGACCCGGTACGGCCTGCTCGTGCGCCCCGCGGTCTCGGACATCTTTCGCTCCGTCATTGACAACCCCCCAAAAGCCGCACTCCCCAGTGCGGCGGATTATCAGACGATAGCGTGCACGTTCCGCGGCGTGCGGATGAACGACTAGGGTGGCCGACGCACCACCCAGGGGGGAAGGGGACGCTCAGTGTCCACATCCAGTCACAGAAGACTGCTGCTGGTGTCCACG
Organism: Streptomyces sp. NPDC093225; assembly: GCF_044753805.1. Taxonomy (NCBI): domain Bacteria; kingdom Bacillati; phylum Actinomycetota; class Actinomycetes; order Kitasatosporales; family Streptomycetaceae; genus Streptomyces; species Streptomyces sp. NPDC093225. The sequence goes on along the minus strand of NZ_JBIVNX010000026.1, from coordinate 22,326 downwards.
AATTACGCACCTGAACACGCGGGGATCGGCCCGTACGCGACGCAGATCGCGGAGCACTGGGCGGAACTCGGCCACGACACGCACGTGTTCGCGGGCATGCCGCACTACCCCTCGTGGGCGCTGGAACCGGAGTACAAGGGGGCGCTCCGGCGTACGGAACAGCGCGCGGGGGTCACCGTGCACCGGCGCGCGCACACCGTCCCGGCCCGCCAGACCGCCGTCAAGCGGGCCGCGTTCGAAGGATCGATCCTCCTGCACGGCGCCGTGGCACCGCCGCGGATGCCGAAGCCGGACGCGATCCTCGCGCAGATGCCGAGCCTGGCCGGCGGGGTGCTCGCCGCCCGGCTCGCCGCCAAGTGGAAGGTCCCGTACGTCCCGGTCGTCCAGGACCTGATGGGCGCGGCGGCCGCACAGAGCGGGATCAGCGGCGGCGACAAGGCGGCCGCCCTGGCGGGCAAGGCGGAGGCGTACGCGCTGACGCGTGCCACCCTGGTGGGCGTCATCCACGAGACGTTCGTGGACAAGGTCGTCGCCATGGGCGTGGACGAGAAGAAGATCCGGCTCGTCCCCAACTGGTCGCACGTGGCCACCCCCACGCAGCCGCGCGGCGAGACCCGCCGGCACATGGGCTGGTCGCCGGACCAGACGGTGGTGCTGCACTCCGGCAACATGGGCCTCAAGCAGGGCCTGGAGGTGCTGGTGGGCGCGGCCCGGCTGGACCCGAAGGTGCGGTTCGTGCTGATGGGCGACGGAAGCCAGCGTTCCGCTTTGGCCGATCTGTCCGCCGACGTCCCCAACCTGGACATCATCCCCCCTGCCGAGGACGGAAAGTTCCCGGATATCCTCGCCGCGGCGGACGTGCTCGCCGTGACGCAGCACGCGGCGGTCCTCGACATGAGCGTGCCGTCCAAGCTGACCTCCTACTTCGCGGCCGGGCGACCGGTCGTCGCGTCGGTGGCGGCCGAGGGCGGCACCGCGCAGGAGGTCAGGCGCTCCGGCGCCGGGGTGCTCGTCCCGCCGGAGGATCCGCACGCCCTGCTGGAGGCCGTACGGTCGCTGGCACAGGACCCGGCGGCGGCCGACGAGCTGGGCGCCGCGGGACCGCGCCACGTGACCGCGCACCTCAGCCGCGAGGCGGGCCTGGCCCGGATCGACGCACTGATAGACGAAGCACTTGGGGGACCCCTGCCGTGACGGAGACGAACCGACCCGCCGCGGCCGTGACCGCGGGAGAGGACGAACCGGACCTCCTGCGGGACCAGTTCCGGCAGCTGACCCGCTACCGGCGGATCCTGCTCGGCGGCGTCGGCGTCGGCCTGGTGGGTGGCGCGTACCTGGGCATCTCCTCCGCGGACACCTACGTGGCCAGCTCGGACGTGGTGCTGCGGGCCCCCGCCCTCAACCCGTTCGACGCGAACGGTTCCTCCCCCGACAAGCTGATCAACATCGGCTCGGAGCGGCAGGCCGCCCTCGGCAACGAGGTCGCCAAGAACGCCGCCAAGGACCTCGACCTGTCCGAAGACGAGCTCGGCGCCCTGCGCCGGGGCCTCCAGGTCACCAACCCGCCGCAGACCCTCGTGCTGCGCTTCACCTACACCTCGACCTCGCCCGCCCAGGCCGCGAAGCGGGCCAACGCGATGACCGAGGCGTACCTGAAGAACCGCCGGGCCGCGTACGAGTCCCAGCGGGACAACATGGTCAAGGCGAAGCGGAAGCAGGCCGCACCGCTCGCCGAGCGCATCGAGGACCTCAACAAGGAGATCAGCCGGACGGCCGACGGCCCGGGCCGGGACACGCTCTACACCCAGAAGGCCGTCGCCGCCGACACCAAGGGCGGGATCGAGAGCGACATCCAGAAGCTCCAGTCGCTCGACATGGCCCCGGGCCGGATCACCAACACCGCCACGCCCCCCAAGTCCCCGGACGGCCCCGGCGTGATCATGTCGCTGCTGCTCGGCGGCGCCGTGGGCCTGGCCCTCGGCCTGCTCGCGGCCTGGGTGCGGCTGGTCTTCGACCCGGCGCCGCGCTCCGACGGCGACGTGGCCCGCGCGCTGCGCGCCCCCGTGCTCGGCACCCTGCCCCGGGACAAGACCGGCGGCGGCCCGCTGCTGGCCGCCGGCGACGTCGATCCGCGGCTCGCGGAGGAGTACCGCTCGGTGGCCTTCCGGCTCGCCTACGACTCCCGGTTCGCCGACCGGCGCCGGCTGCTCGTGGTCGCGCCGCGCGGCAGCAGCGAGCAGGCCGCCGCGGTGGCCGTCAACCTGGCCGCGTCCTTCGCCGAGACCGGCAAGGACGTCCTGATGATCGAGGCCGACCTGCGCACGCCGGTGCTGGCCAGCCAGCTGCGCACCGACACCGGGGCGCGGCCGCGCTGGAGCAGCCAGCTGGGCGGCACCGCCGAGGCCGAGTGGCCCGACGGCCAGCAGCTCGTCGTGGACGCGGGCGAGTCCGGCTCGTTCGACCTCATCCCCGGCGACGAGGTGCGCAACGTGGCGCGGGCGCTGACCTCGCAGCGGACCTCCCGGCTCATCTCCGAGGCGGACTCCCCCAACTCGACCGTGGTCGTGCTGGCCCCGCCCGTGCTCTCGTACGCCGACGCGCTCGCGCTCGTCGACCGCGTCGACGGCGTGCTCGTGGTCTGCAACCCGCGCGAGGTGCACCGCACCGACCTGGTCCGGATCCGCGAGCTGATCAGCGGCGCGGGCGGCACGGTGCTGGGCGCGGTGGTGCACCGCGAGCAGCTCAACCAGAAGAAGGGCGGCCGCGGCGACGGTGGCGGTGGCGGTGGCAAGGGCGGCCGTCGCGGCGGCGGGCGCGCCGAGGCGCCGGCCCCGGCGCCGCGCCGCCAGCACGTGCCGCCGCCGGCCGCGTCCGAGCGGGCGCAGCGGACCCCCGATCCGGCGGGCCCGCCGAACCCGGCCGACCGCATCCCGGACCCGACCCAGCACATACCCGGTGACGGCAGTGACACCGTCGCCCTGCGCATGGTCCGCCCGGGCGAACGGTGACACCCCGCGAGCCGCGGCGGCTGGTGGCCGTCGCGGCCTCGGTCCTCGACCAGGCCGCCTCCAGCCTCACCAACATCCTCGTCCTGGTGCTGGCCGCGCGGCTGTCCTCCGCGGACGGCTTCGCGGCCTTCTCCATGGTGTACGTGGCCTTCAGCGTGCTGCTGGGCGTGAACATGGCGTACGTCGGCCAGACGGTGGTGCTCGAGAGCGGCGCCGGGGTCGGTGCGGTGTGCCGGTCCGCCGTGGCCTTCACCGGTCTCGGCTCGCTGACCGCCGGCGCCCTGCTGGCGGTGGCCGGCCTGGTGCTGGGCGGGTCCTCGGGCGGGGCGTTCCTCGCGCTGGGCGCCGTCCTGCCCGTGGCCCTCGGCCAGGACGGGCTGCGCTACTGCTTCTCCGCCCTGCGGCAGCCGCAGCGGGCCCTGGCGGCCGACGTGCTGCGGCTGGCCTGTGTGGTCGCGGCCCTCACCACCCAGCCGCACGGGGTCTCGCCGGCCCGGCTGGTGCTGGTGTGGGGCCTGTCGGCGCTGCCCGCGCTGGCGCTCGGGCTGTGGCTGCTGCGCCCGTTCACCGCGGGCGCGCGGGCGGACGTACGGCCGTACCTGCGCCGGGGTCACCTCGGGCAGCGGTTCCTGGTCGAGTTCGCGGTCGGCAACGGCTCCAGCCAGCTGGCGGTGCTCGGGCTCGGCGTGATCGCCACCCCGCTCGCGGTCGGCGCGCTGCGCGGTGCGACCACCCTGTTCGGGCCGTTGAACGTGCTGTTCAACTCGGCGAACGCCTTCGGGCCGCCGCTGCTCGGCCGGTTCCGGGGCAAGCGGCGGGTGGTCCGGGCCACGCTGGGACTGGGCGGCGTGCTCGCCGTCGTGGGCGCGGGCTGGGGCGCGGTGCTGTACGCGCTGCCCGACCGGCTCGGCCGCGAACTGCTCGGCGCCACCTGGGGGGCGGCCTCGGCCCTGCTGCCGGCCACCGGCGCGCAGTACGCCGTGATGGGCCTGGGCACCTGCGCGCTGCTGACGCTGCGCGTGCTGAGCCCGAAGGCCACGCTCTCGGTGCAGGTGGTGTTCTCGCTGCTGTCGGTGGGCTTCCTGCTGGGCGGCTACGCCCTGTGGGGCGCGCCCGGCGCCGCGTGGGGCCTGGCGGCGGGCTCGGCCCTCAAGGCCCTGGCGGCCTGGTACCGGGTCTCGCGGGTGGAGCCGCAGCCGCGACCGGCGCAGGACGGGACGTCGGCGGCGACGGTCGCGGCCTGAGCCGGGGCGGCCGTCACTCCGCGGCGAACGCGTCCACGCCCGTGAGCTCCGCCGACAGCCGCCACAGGCGCTCCGCCTCACCGGTGTCCACCGCGTACGGACGCACCCCGGGCGCGTCGCCCTCCGAGACCGCGGCGACCTCGCAGTCCTGCAGGAACAGCCCGCCCAGCCCGTCCAGCCGCGGGGAGCTCGCCGCCCACACCTGGGTGGCCGCGCCCTGCTCGGGCGTCTTGAAGTTCGGGTTCGCGTTCCCGGCCTCGTCGATCCAGCCGAGCCCGACCATCTCCTCGCGGGTCATGTGCCGCTGGAGCGGGGTCAGGATCGCGCCGGGGTCCACGGCGAAGGCCCGTACCCCGTGTCCGCGGCCGAGGGCGTCCAGATGGACGGCGAACAGGGCGTCGGCCGTCTTCGACTGCCCGTACGCGGCCGCCCGGTCGTAGCCGGTGGTGAACATGACGTCGTCCCAGCGGATCGGCGAGTAGCGGTGGGCTCCGGAGCTCAGCGCCACCACCCGCGCGCCCCCGCCCTCGGCGAGGGCCGGCCACAGCAGGTTCGTCAGGGTGTGGTGGCCGAGGTGGTTGGTGGCGAAGTGCGCCTCCCACCCGGGGCCGACCCGGGTCTCGGGCAGGGCCATCACGCCGGCGTTGTTCACGAGCAGGTCGAGGGACCGGCCGGTCGCCAGGAACTCCTGCGCGAAGGCCCGCACGCCGTCCTGGTCGGCCAGGTCGAGCCGCCGCACCTCCACCGCACCCGCCCCCGCGAAGGCCTCGTGGGCCGCCTCGGGCCGGCGGACGGCCGCCACGACCGTGGCACCCGCCCCGAGCAGGGCCCGGGTGGTCTCCAGGCCGAGGCCTGAGTTTCCGCCGGTGACCACGGCCAACCGGCCGGTGAGGTCGAGACCGGCCAGGACCTCGGCCGCCGTGCTGCGGGCGCCGAAGCCGGAACCGAGGGGGTGCTGTGCCGGTGCGGTCATGGCGCCAACAAACCACGGCCGCACGGGATGGACAAGCCGGGCATTCGGGGCGCCGGACCATCCGGGCGGTCCGGTCCGGGCGGTCCGGGCGGTCCGGGCGGTCCGGGTGCAGGATCATGCGGGTGGACCGGGGGCCGGACCTCCGGGCGGCGCGGGGTCGGCCGGGGGCGGGCCGGGCGGCCGGCCGCCGGGCGCCGGGGCGGCATCCGCCCCGAGCGGCGGGACGGGCTGGGTCCGCAGGGCCACGACCACCGACCAGACCACCGAGACCAGCGGCACCGCCACCACGGCGCCCACCACCCCCGCCGCGATCGACCCCGCGATCACGGAGACGGCCACCACCAGCGGGTGCAGCCGGACGGCCCAGCTCATGACCAGCGGGTGCAGCAGGTGCCCCTCGATCTGCCCGATGATCACGATCAGCGCGATCACGATGCCGGCGGTCAGCGGACCCTTCGCCGCCAGCGCCACCACCGCCGCCACCGCCAGCGCCACGGGCGAGCCGATCAGCGGGACGAAGGCGGCGAAGAACTCCAGCAGCGCCAGCGGCACCGCGAGCGGCACGCCCAGGAAGTACAGCGCGACGCCCACCAGCACCGCGTTCGTGGCGGCCACCAGCACGATCCCGTGCGTGTAGCCGGTGAACGTGCTCCACGCGGCCCGGGCGGCGCGGTCCGTCCGCTCCCTGACCCCCGGCGGCAGCTGGTCGTGGAACCAGACCCACATCCGGTCCCCGGAGTAGATGAAGAACACCGACGAGAACAACGCGAGGGCCAGCGCGGTGAGCACCTTCACCACCTGGCCGGCCCCGCTGACCGCGGTGGACAGCAACCGGGAGCGGTGGCTGGAGAGGAACTCCCCGATCTTGGCCTGGAGGTCGGACAGGGCGTGCGGGTCGAGTCGGAAGGGCGGCTTCTCCAGCCAGCGCTCGATGCTGTCCAGGCCGTCCCGGAACTCGCGGACGAGCGTGTCGCTCTCCCCCGCCACCGCCTCCCCCACCAGGGCCAGTACGCCGAGTACGAGCGCGATGCTGCCCAGCAGGGACACCGCCACCGCAAGCCCGCGCGGCAGACCCCGGGCCAGCAGGTCGGCCACCGGGCGCAGCAGCGCCGTGATGACCAGGCCCAGGAAGAGGGCCACGCCGATCTCGTGGAAACGGCCGAGGATCCCGAAGACCCCGTACACGACGACGGCGACGACCAGCAGGCGCCAGGCGTACGCCGCGGCCTTGCGCAGGAGCGGGGACACCTGGGGCTGCATGCCGGTTCTGGTACCACCCGGCGCCCGACCCGCCACGCGCGCGCCCCCAGGTTCCCCCGACCGGGGGCCGTACGGACGACCGACGCCCGGTGCCGGCGCGCGGCGGGCCCCCGCCCGCCGGAGCCTGGAGGGAGGACGCCACCCAGCGCATCGGAGGACGTGTGTCCCTGTCCCTCACCCTGGCGGTGCTGTTCGCGGTCTTCGCCGCGGGCAGCAACGCGCTCGGCACCGTACTCCAGCGGCGGGCCGCCCTGACCGTGCCGCAGAGCCGGGGCTTCCGGCCCGGCCTGATCGTGGACCTGCTGCGGCGCCCCGTCTGGATCGGCGGGATCGCGGCGGTGATCGCGGCCGGGGCGGGACAGGCCCTGGCGCTGGCCTCGGGCCCGCTGGCGCTCGTACAGCCGCTGTTCGTGCTGGAGCTGCCACTGGCGCTGCTGATCGCCTCGCTGTTCGTCCGGCGACGGATGCCCGGGGCGGTGTGGGCGGCGGTGGCCGCGGTGGTGGTGGGGCTGGGTCTGGCGCTGGGGGCCGCCGCTCCCGAGGGCAACCGCGTCCACGTCCCGCTGGACCGCTGGGCCCCCGCACTCGTGGCCTGCGCGGTGGCGGTCGGCGCGCTCGCCGCGGCCGGACTGTGGCGGCCGCCGGGGCGGATGCGGGCGGCCTGCCTGGGGGCGGCCACGGCCATCTGCTACGCCCTGACCGCGGCCCTGATGAAGGCCGCGGTCTACCGGCTGGAGGACTACGGCTTCGTCGCGTTCCTCACCTCCTGGCAGACGTACGGCTTCGCCCTGACCGGCATGGCCGCCCTGACCCTGCTCGAGCACGCCCTGCAGGGCGGCCCGCTGATCGCCTCGCAGCCGGCGCTGACGCTGGGCGACGCGACGGTGAGCCTGCTGCTGGGGGTACTGCTGTACTCGGAGCGGGTGCGCGGCGGCGGCTGGGTGTGGGCGGAGGCGGCCGGGCTGGCACTGATCGTGGCCGGCGTGCTCGCGCTGTCCCGCCGCGACCCGGACCCGAACCCGCCGTCCGCCGGCGCCCCCGGGGGCTCCTCCGGCGGCGCGGACGCCGCCGACGCCGCCCCGGAATAGGGTCGCCGCGGTCCGCGTCCGGTCCGTACGGTGACCACCGTGGACATGTTGATCGACGCGGGGCGCTGATGGACGAAGAGGCGATGGCCGACGCGCTGCGGTGGCTGGCCGAGGAGGGCGTCACCCGGGTCGGGGACGACGAGTGGACCGACGGCCGGACCCCCGGGGAACGGATCACCGGCTCCGACGTCGCGGTCCGCTTCGCCGACCTGGTGTTCACGGACGAACGCCTCGCGCCGGAGGGACAGCTCCGGCTGGCGTTCGGACTCCTGGACCTGCTCGACGCGTACTGGGTCACCTGCGAGATGGGCACCGCGTTCGCGGACCCGGACTTCGGGCTGCCCGCCGAGGGGCTCTGGAACGGCTACCGGCAGCGCCTGGAGGCACCCGGGATCGGCGCGGCGGTGACGTACTCGCTGTGGGTCGACTGGTTCGAGGACCGGCGGACCTCGGCCGAGGCCTTCGACCAGGTGCTCGGCCGGGACGTGGCCCGGCTGCGGGCCGGGGCGCCCGAGGCGCTGCTCCGCCGCGCCGCCCGGGTCCTGGAGTGCTCCGGCCCGGTGCCGTGGGAGGTGAAGGAGCGCTCGTACCGCGCCGCCGCCCGCCTCCCGGAGCTGCACCCGGCGCTCTTCAAGGGCCTGCTCGACGGCTACACCGCCGTGTACGGCGACCTGGACCCGGCCGCCGCCCTCGCCCTCCTGACCTCCCTGTCCCTCCCCCCGGACACCGAGCACCTCACCGCCCTGCGCACCGTCCTGACCGCCGGCCACCGCAACCACCGCCACTCCCCCCACGCCTGGCGGGCAGCCTGCGCCGGTGCCTCGGGCTCCGTGCCGGACCGCCCGCCGGCCTGATCGACGGGGGCGTCCCACCGGGCGGGAACGCGGAACCGGCCCGGGGGCGGGGCCCCCGGGCCGGTCCTGTGGGCCGCGGTCAGTGCGGCTCACTGCGTGGGTTCAGTGGTGCCCGGTGGAAGGCGGCCTTCTCAGAAGGTGAGCTTCCAGCTGTTGATGTAGCCCGTGTCGTAGGTCGCGCGGTCCTGGACGCGGAGCTTCCAGGTGCCGGCCGCGGCCTCGGACGAGGCGTTCACCGTGTACTGCTTCACGACGTTGTCGGTGCTGTCGCCGGCGGAGAAGCTCTCCAGGGCGTAGACGCTGCCGTCGGGGGCGACGAGCGAGAGGGCCAGGTCACCGCGCCACGTGTGGACGATGTTGACGTCGACCTTCAGGGTGCTCGGCGCGTTGCCGGTGCGGGTGACGGAGATCGGCGACTCGGTGGTCGAGTTGTCGTTGATCGGGTAGTCCGTCGTGTTCTCGAACACGTTCTGCTGGCTCGTGCCGACGGTCCACGTGAAGGACGCGGTACCGGTCTGGTTGGCCGAGTCGGTGACCGTGACGGTCGTGTTGTACGTGCCGGCGGTCGACGCGGTGCCCGAGATCAGACCGGTCGAGGAGTTGATCGACAGGCCGGTCGGCAGGCCGGTGGCCGCGTAGGACAGCGCCCCCGCGTTGGTGCTGCTGGCCTGGACCTGCAGGCTGACCGCACTGCCGGTGACGGTGGTCTGGTTGCCCGGGTTGGTGACCGTGACGCCGTTCTGGATGCGGCTGCCGACGGCGATGCCCGCCCAGGCGTTGGCGGCGTTGTTGTACGTGGTCGAGCCCTGGCCGTACAGGTCGGCGGCGGCCTGCAGGGTGGCGGTGCGGGCGGCGGCGTAGTTCGTGTTGGACTTGAAGTAGCCCACCGTCAGCGCGCGGAACCAGATCTTCTCGGCGGCGGCCCGGCCGATCGCGGTGACGGGCAGGTTGTCCGCGGTCGGCGAGTTGTAGCTGACGCCGTTGATGACCTTCGCGCCCGAGCCCTCGGAGGCCAGGTAGAACCAGTGGTTCGCCGGGCCGGAGGAGTAGTGGACGTCGACGCCGCCGATGCCGGAGTACCAGTTGTCCTTGGACGAGCCGTCCTTGCTCGGCTTGTCCATGTAGCGCAGCGGGGTGCCGTTGCCGTTGATGTCGATCTTCTCGCCGACGAGGTAGTCGCCCACGTCGGAGGCGTTGTTCCCCCAGAACTCGACCGCGGCCGCCATGATGTCGGAGGTGGCCTCGTTCAGGCCGCCGGGCTCGCCCGAGTAGGTCATGTTGCCGGTGACCGAGGTCAGACCGTGGGTCATCTCGTGGGCGGCCACGTCGATGGAGGTCAGCGGCTTGGAGTTGCCGGAGCCGTCGCCGTAGGTCATGCAGAAGCAGCTGTCGTCCCAGAACGCGTTCACGTACGAGTTGCCGTAGTGGACGCGGCTGTACGGGGCGACGCCGTCGTTGCGCAGGCCGTTGCGGCCGTGCACGGTCTTGTAGTAGTCCCACGTCAGCTGGGCGCCGTAGGCGGCGTCCGCGCCGGCGGTCTCCGCGTTGGAGGCCTGGCCGTTGCCCCACGTGTCGTCCGGGCCGGAGAACAGCGTGCCGGTTCCGGAGCTGCCGTGGTTCAGGTTGTAGGTCTTGTGGTTGCCGCGCGTCGCGTCGGTCAGGTTGTACGTGCTGCCCGACTGCGAGGAACCGATGGTGACCTGGCCGCTGTACTGCGTGTTGCCGATGCCGGTCTCGATCGTCTGCCACTCGGTGATCTTGGCGCCGGTCCTGGCGTCGGTGACCACGTGCAGGCGGCTCGGCGTACCGTCGTGCTGGACGCCGCCGACCACGGTCTCGTAGGCGAGGCGCGGGGCGCCGGTGGCGGCCCAGATCACCTTGCGGGCGGAGTTGGCGGCCTTGGCGTCCCTGCCGCCCTGCGCCTTGGCGGCGCCGACGGCCTGCTTCTCGGCGGCCGCGGCGGCCACGGTGGCCGTGGTCGTCGGGACGCTGATGACGTGGTTGGTGGCACGGGTGACGGACTTGGTCACGCCGGCGCGGGCGTGCACCGTCAGGTCGCCGCCGAGGACGGGCAGGCCGTTGTAGGTCCGCTCGTAGGTGGTGTGCGTCGTGCCGTCGACGTCCTTGACCACGTCACGGACGACGAGCCGCTCCTTCGCACCGAGCCCGAGGGCCTTGGCGGCCCGGGCGGTGGTGGAGTTGGCCTCCGCGATGAGCGTCGCACGCTCGGAGGGGCTCAACTTGACGGGTGCGGCGCCGGGGTTGGAGCGGGGCGCGGCGGCCGGGGCCTTGGACGCGGTGGCGTCGGCGGAGGCGGTACCGGTCTGGATGCCGACGGCGAGCATGGCCGCGGCGGCGACGAGTGCGCCGGCGGCGGTGGCACGCCTGTGGGGGGTCGGACTCAACGCAGACTCCTTCTGCAGGGGGGTTCCGGAGGGCTGGGTGGGCCACCGGGCAGAGCAGGCTTGTGCGCAGAACGGAGTGAAGAGTGCCACCGCACGCGTATGAATGTCAGGGTCGCGTCAAAAGGTTGGCCGGAAATCGTTCGTTGTCCGAAGAGGCGCGTCCGGTATACGAACTATTCATCTTTGTGTGACAACAGAGCGTCCACGTGCGCGAGAGTCATGTGGAATGACGGATACCGCCTGTTAACGAACGTGCAACGAGCCGCCTCGTTCACGTAAACGGCGCCTTCCGTACGGGCGTTTGTCGTACTGTTTCCCGGTGCGTCAGTCGTTCGTCGCAAGGGGAAGCGACGAGCGGGCGTGCGAAAACCATGACCGACGTGCCAGGGGGGCCCATGAGGCATGTTCACGTTCCCGCTGCGGGTGTGGCCAGATCAGCGCCCGCGTACGGGCATTCGTCCCGCAGTTTCGGCGTCAAAGCACGCTGGTACCTGCCGGCCGCGCTGGCCACGGACCTGCTCGGAGCGGGCGTTCCGGTCGGCCTCGTCTTCACCCAGGCCGACCAACCGTACCCGGTGGGCTGCGCGATCGGTGCCGCCGTCGTCTGGACCGGGGTCCAGGCCCTTCGCCGCCGTTACACCGGGCGCGCCCTCGGCGAATCGCGGGGCGTCCTGCCCGTACTGCACGACTGGCTGATTCTGATCGGCGTCCTGGCCGTGGCCCGGGCCGCGACCGGCGAGTCCAGCGACCCGCTGACCTCCCTGTGCGCCCTCGTGCCGGCCTTGCTGTTCACCATCGCCTGCCACAAGCTGACGTACCGCCACCTCGCCGCCGCCCGCCGCGAGGCGCAGGCGGTCAGCCGGGTCCTCGTCATCGGCGAGCCCGAGGCCGCCGAGTCCGTCATCGGCCACCTCGCCGGCCGCACCGACCACCCGTACGTCGTCGTGGGCGTCGTCCCCGTCGGCACCGGCCGCCTGACCAGCGGCGTACCCGAGCCGGCCCGGCTCGGTCCGGAGCCGGCGGAGGGCCTGTCCGAGGCCGACGCGGTGCTCGCCGCGGTGCGCGACCAGCACGCCGACCTCGTGCTCGTCGCCCCGGGAGCCCGGCTCGCCGGCGAGCGGCTGCGCCGCATCGCCTGGGCCCTGCACGACGCCGGCCTCGAACTCGCGGTCTTCCCGGGCCTGGTCGAGATCTCCCCCAAGCGCCTGGAGACCCTCTCCGCGGGCGGTCTGGCCGTGCTCCGCGTCGCGCCCCCGGTGCGCCGCGGCGTCCAGCCCGTCCTGAAGTCGGCGCTCGACCGTGCCGGCGCGGGCCTGGGCCTGCTGGTCCTGGCTCCCGTCTTCCTCGGCCTGGTCGCCGCGATCCGGCTGGGTTCGGCCGGTCCGGCCTTCTACACGCAGCGCCGGATCGGCCGTGACGGCGAGCCGTTCACGATGTGGAAGTTCCGCACCATGGTGGTCGACGCCGACCGGCTCAAGGCGGAGCTCAGCGGCTCCAACGAGAACGACGGCCACATGTTCAAGATGCGCCGCGACCCCCGGGTCACCCGGGTCGGCCGGCTGCTGCGCCGCACCTCGCTCGACGAACTGCCGCAGCTGTTCAACGTCCTCACCGGGCAGATGTCGCTGGTCGGACCGCGGCCGCCGCTGCCCGAGGAGGTGGCCGAGTACGACGAGGTCGAGCTGCGCCGGCTGACCGTGCGCCCGGGCATGACCGGACTGTGGCAGATCAGCGGCCGTTCCGACCTGTCCTGGGACGAGACGATCGCCCTGGACCTGCAGTACGTGGACAACTGGTCCTTCACCAGCGACGTCGATCTGGTCGCCCGGACCTTCCGGGCCGTCGTCGACGGCCGCGGGGCGTACTGAGAGGCCCGTACGTGACCCGTTCCACCCCGTTCGCGCGGACGGCGACCCGGCCCGCCGCGCAGAAGGGGCCGGCCCCGCACCCGGGACCGGCCCCCCGCACCGCGTCAGCCCTGCTCGCGCCACCAGCGGTAGGTGCTCGCGATGCCGTCGCGCAGCGCGATCTGCGGCTTCCAGCCCAGGGAGGTCAGCCGGCTCACGTCCAGCAGCTTGCGGGGCGTGCCGTCCGGCTTCGCCGTGTCCCACACCAGGCGCCCGGTGAAGCCGGTCACGTCGGCGACGGTCTCGGCCAGCTCCTTGATGGTCAGGTCCTCGCCGCACCCGATGTTGACCGGCTCGTCCCCGTCGTACGAGGACAGCAGCACCGCGCAGGCCGCGGCGAGGTCGTCCACGTGCAGGAACTCGCGGCGCGGCGTGCCCGAGCCCCACAGCACGACCTCGTCGCGCCCCTGCTCGGCCGCCTCGTGGAAGCGGCGGATCAGGGCCGGCAGCACGTGCGAGGTCTCCAGGTCGAAGTTGTCGCCCGGACCGTAGAGGTTCGTCGGCATCGCCGAGACGAACGAGGCCCCGTACTGCTTCCGGTACGACTGAACCTGCACGATGCCGGCGATCTTGGCCAGCGCGTACGCCTCGTTCGTCGGCTCCAGCGGGCCGGTCAGCAGGGCGTCCTCGGTGATCGGCTGCGGCGCCAGCTTCGGGTAGATGCAGGAGGAGCCCAGGAACAGCAGCCGGCCCGTGCCGGCCGCGTGCGCCCCGGCGATCACGCTGAGCTGGATCCTGAGGTTGTCCTCCAGGAACTGCACCGGATAGGTGCTGTTGGCCATGATGCCGCCCACCTTGGCGGCGGCCAGGACGACCGCGTCGGGGCGGACGTCCTTGAGGAAGGCCTCGGTCGCCGCCGCGTCGCGGAGGTCGAGGTCTCCACGGCCACGGGTGATCACCTCGTGGCCGTCGGCGGTCAGCCGCCGGGCCACGGCGGATCCCACGAGGCCGCGGTGGCCCGCGACGAAGACACGGGCACGGTCGGGCAGGTACGGCGATGCAGTCATGCATCGGATAATGCCAAACCCGGTTCACCCGCAGGGGACCAACCCCGCATTTCAGTACGAACCACGAACGACACTCTCACCCTGGGGGATCCCGCATGAGCAAGACAGCACTGATCACCGGAGTCACCGGCCAGGACGGCTCCTACCTGGCCGAGCTCCTGCTCTCCAAGGGCTACACGGTGCACGGGCTCGTGCGGCGCTCGTCCAGCTTCAACACGGAGCGCATCGACCACATCTACCAGGACCCGCAGACGGCCAACCGGTCCCTGGTGCTGCACCACGCCGACCTCTCGGACGGCGTCGCCCTGGTGAACCTGCTGCGCGACATCCAGCCCGACGAGGTCTACAACCTCGGTGCGCAGTCGCACGTCCGCGTCTCCTTCGACGCCCCGCTCTACACCGGCGACGTGACCGGCCTGGGCGCGCTGCGCCTGCTGGAGGCCATCCGGGCGTCGGGCGTGGACACCCGCATCTACCAGGCCTCGTCCTCGGAGATGTTCGGCTCCACCCCGCCGCCGCAGAACGAGCAGACCCCGTTCCACCCGCGCAGCCCGTACGGTGCCGCCAAGGTCTTCGCGTACTGGGCCACGGTGAACTACCGCGAGGCGTACGACATGTTCGCGGTCAACGGCATCCTGTTCAACCACGAGTCCCCGCGCCGCGGCGAGACGTTCGTGACCCGCAAGATCACCCGTGCGGTGGCCCGCATCAAGCACGGCCTGCAGGACAAGCTCTACCTCGGCAACCTCGACGCGGTCCGTGACTGGGGCTACGCGCCCGAGTACGTCGAGGCCATGTGGCGCATGCTCCAGCAGGACGAGGCCACCGACTACGTGGTGGCCACCGGGGTGGCGGCGACGGTCCGTCAGTTCGTGGAGTCCTCCTTCGCGCACGCCGGCCTCGACTGGAACGAGCACGTGCGCTACGACCCCAAGTACGAGCGCCCCAGCGAGGTCGACGCCCTGATCGGCGACGCGAGCAAGGCCGAGGAACTGCTTGGCTGGAAGCCGACGGTCCTGGTCGAGGAACTCGCGCAGATCATGGTGGACGCCGACCTCCGCCAGGTCGAGGACCAGCTCGCCGGGGCCACGGTCCGCATCGACCGCTGAGCGCCGCCCGTCACTGAGCGTTCGCACGCCCCGGTCGGCGCCCACCGGCGCCGACCGGGACCTGATGCCGTATGTCCGCAGTGCACCGTTTCGCCTGCGCCCGTTGATATCGATTGGTATCCAATGGGTCAAGTGGGGTGACCGGGCCTCCACTTAAGCCCTAATCTGCGCCAGTACATATGGCTGTTCGGATAAATCCAGCCATTCAAGACCGGGCAATCGCCCTGGGGGGCTCATGCGTAGATCAAGAGGGCTGACCACAGCCCTCGTCCTGTCCATCGTCGGCGCCGGTGCCGGCGTCGGATTCGTGATGATGCCGTCGGCGTCGGCCATCACGTCGCCGGTCGCCTTCACGGCCGACGACCTGCCGACCTGGCAGACCAACGGCATCGTCTTCGCGATGGCGCAGGCCAACGGCACCGTCTTCGCGGGCGGCACGTTCTCCGCGGTCGCACCGCCCGAGGGCGCCGCCGGCACCGAGCAGGAGGCCGTGAACTTCGCGGCGTTCGACGCCGCCACGGGCGCGCCGACCGACTGCAAGCTGTCCTTCACCGTCGGCGAGGGCTCGGCCACCGTCCGGGCGCTGACCGTCTCCAAGGACGAGAAGACCCTCTACGCCGCCGGCTACTTCGGCGCCGTCAACGGCGTCCCGGTCGCCAGCGTCGCCGCGATCGACATCGCGAGCTGCACCCCCAAGGCGTCGTTCCACCCGTCGTTCCCGGCGACCGTGCGCGCGCTCGCCGTCACCGACGACACCCTGTACGCCGGTGGCGACTTCGGCACCGTCGAGGGCCAGACCCGCGAGCGGTTCGCCGCGGTCGACGCCTCCTCCGGCGCCCTGAAGCCCTTCACGGCCAACGCCGACGAGCCGGGCCGCGCCGTCGAGGTCACCCCCGACGGCAAGAACGTGATCCTCGGCGGCGACTTCTTCTACGTCAACGGCGCCAACAGCCACGCGCTGGCCGTGGTCGACGCCACCTCCGGTGCGAACACCAAGACGTACCCCAGCGGGTACATCCCCACGACCTCGGTCGTGAAGGACATCGCCACCGACGACGAGGGCGGCTTCTACACCGGCAACGAGGGCTCCGGCGGTGGCGTCTTCGACGGCCGCATCGGCCTGCGGCTGAGCGACTTCACCGAGAAGTGGCGCGACCGCTGCCTGGGCGCGACCCAGTACGTGCTGCCGTACCAGGGCGTGCTCTACAGCTCCTCGCACGCGCACGACTGCTCGCTCGAGGGCCAGTTCCCCGACGGCAAGCGCAACTTCTTCAACGCCCAGCTGACCAACCACGAGGGCGCCGCCCCCGCGCCCGTGGGCGGGTACGTGCGCAGCCCGCGCAAGCTCGGCTGGCACCCCACCTCGAACGACGGCATCGGCGAGGGCATCGGCCCGCGCGTGATGACCATCGCCGAGAAGGACGACGTCAAGTACATGTGGGTGGGCGGTGAGTTCACCCAGATCAACGGCAAGCCGCAGATGGGCCTGACCCGCTTCGCCTCCACCGGTGACGTCGGCGCGCCCACCACCCCGGTCGCCAGCGCCTCGTCCGTCAAGCCCGGTGAGGTCCAGGTCCGCTGGCGCACCAGCTACGACCAGGACGACAGCAAGCTGACGTACCGCATCTACCGCAACGGCTCGGGCACCCCGATCGCCACGGTGAACGCGGAGTCCCTGGAGTGGGAGCGCCCGCAGGCCTCCTGGACCGACAGCACGGTCAAGGCCGGTCAGTCGTACACCTACCGCGTGACCGCGACCGACGCCGCGGGCAACACCAGCGCCCTGTCCGCCACCTCCAGCGTGACCGTCCCGGCCTCGGTCCAGGCGTACCCGAACCAGGTCCGCGCCGACGGCGCCAACCTGTACTGGCGCTACGACGACACCGTCACCCCGTACGCCGCCGACTCCTCGGACGGCGGCAACACCAGCGGTCTGCACCTCAACGGCCCGACCCTGCGCCAGGCGCCCGGTGCCCTCACCGGCCCGAGCACCGCGATCGCGTTCAACGGCACCGACCAGCAGGTCTACAGCGACCACCGCCAGACGGTGGGCAGCTCCTACTCGCTGGAGACGTGGTTCAAGACGGGCACCACGCGCGGCGGCAAGCTGATCGGGTTCGGCAACAACACGACCCGCAGCAGCGGCAGCTACGACAAGCAGATCTACATGACCAACACCGGTCGCCTGGTCTTCGGTGTCTACGCCGGCTCGACCCGGACGATCACCACCGGTCTGTTCGACACGTTCAACGACAACAAGTGGCACCACGTGGTCGCCACCCAGGGCCCGTCGGGCATGGCGATGTACGTGGACGGCAAGCTCAAGGACACCCTGAACGTCACCACGAACCAGGCCTACGAGGGCTTCTGGCACGTCGGCGGCGACAACCTGTCCAGCTGGCCGAACCGCCCGACGAGCAACTTCTTCGCCGGCCAGATCGACGAGACCGCCGTCTACCCGACGGTCCTGTCCCAGGCCCAGGTCACGAACCACTACAACCTGGCCAAGGCCGCTTCCGACACGGTCACCGAGGTCTCCGCGACCGAGGACACCTACATCAACCAGGGCGCGCCGAGCGCCTCGTACGGCTCCGCCACCTCGCTCGCCGTCCGCGGCAGCGGCTCGCTGTACGAGACGTACCTGCGCTTCAACCTGCCGGCCGCCCCGGCCGGCCAGGTCCTGAAGGCCGCGTCGCTGCAGATCAAGACCAGCACGCAGACCGGCGCCGGCACCGCCGACAAGGTCTCCGTCGTCCCGGTCACCGGCACCTGGAGCGGGGCGAGCACCTCGTTCACCACCAAGCCGGCGCTGGGCGCCACGGTCCTCGGCACCCTCGAGGGCGTCCCGGACGGGTCGGCGCTGCACAGCATCGACCTGGACAAGTCGGCCGTCACGGCCGTGCTCGGCGGCTCGTACAGCCTGGCGCTGACCAGCAACGGCAGCGACCCGCTGTGGCTCTGGTCGTCCGAGTCCACCGCGAGCGAGGGCACGCCGCAGCTGGTCCTCACCTTCGGCCAGCCGTAACGGCCGAGCGGGTACGCCGCCCCGTGCGGCCGTACGCACCAAGGGCAGCGGGGTCCGGCCGCACCGGCCGGGCCCCGCGCCTGCATCGACACCCTCTGGAGCCACACCATGCGTCCCCTGAACCGACGCGCCGCGGCCGCGGTCCTGCTGTCCGCCGCCCTCACGCTCACCGCCTGCAGCTCGGGCGGCGACACGACCGAAGCCGAGCCCAAGCCGCCGGCCTCCTCCTCCGCCCCGGAGCCGACCCTCGACCCGACCACCGCCCCGCCGGCCGCCAAGCCGACCGGTCCGGTGGTCTCCGACGACGCGCTCAAGCCGGCCACCGGGTCCTTCACCAAGCAGGAGAAGAAGTACCTGAGCGGCCGGGTGCCGGAGAAGACGGACCCGGCGGCCGTCCTGCAGACCGGCCAGGAGGCCTGCCAGCGGGTCGCCCGGACCGCCAAGCACGACAAGGACGCGGCGGTCGCGGCCCTCGTCGCGGGCGAGATCCCGAACGCCAAGGAAGCCATCCCGTACCTGTGCCCGGAGCAGAAGCCCGTCCTGGCCGCGGCCGAGAACGGCTTCGGTGACGGCACGCTCAAGAACCCGACGCCCGGCACGTACCGCGCGCCCAGCCCGACGCCGTCCTGCGTCTGGCAGGCCAAGGGCCGCGGCGGCAAGAGCCTGGCCGCCGGCCCGGCCCTCGGCTTCAAGGCCGGGGACAAGGTCACGGCCAAAATCCCGGCCGGCACGGTCGAGTTCGTCTCGACCGGCTGCTACGCCTGGATCCCGGCCTGACCGACCGGTTCGCTCGCGTGAAAAGGAGGGGGCGGGGCCGTGACGGCCCCGCCCCCTCCTGCTCGTGGTGCTCCCTCAGGCGCCCGTGATGCGTCCGTAGACGTCGAGCAGGGTGTCCAGCACCGCGTCCATCGAGTACGACCCGGCGGCCAGCTCGCGGGCGGCCGCGGAGGCCTCCTGGTTCGCCTTCTCGTCCAGCAGTTCCAGCACCGCCGCGGCCACGCCCTCCGGGCCCGGCTCGACGGCCCGGCCCGCGCCGGCGGCCGCGATGTCCCGGGCCAGCCCGTTGGAGTGGGTGACCACCACCGGCACGCCCACCGCCATCGCCTCCAGCACGGACATCGGGAACGGCTCCTCGACCGACGGCAGCACGTACACGTGCGCCCGGCGCAGCTCCTCCAGCACCTGCGCGCTGGTCAGCGCCCCGGGCACGGTCGTCCGGTCGGCCAGCCGCAGCGTGTCGACCTCGTGCCGCACCGCCCCCGCCTCGCCCTCGTCGGGCCCGGCCACCACGTACTCGGCGTCCGGGTGCCGCTCGCGGACCAGGGCGGCGGCCCGGACGAAGTCCACCGGCCGCTTGCGGGCCTGGAGGCGCGCCGAGTAGAGCACGCGCGGCGGGCCCTGCAGGGCGGGCCGCTCCTCCTGCGCCGGTACGCCGTTGACGAGGCGGACCGTGTTCGTCAGCCCCGCGCCGCCCACCACCGCGTCGAGGGCCTCGCGCTCGTGCGGGGTCAGGTGGAGCACCGCGCCGGCGCCGCGCAGGACGCGGCGTACCGCCACCGCGTCGAGCACCTTCGCCAGCAGCTTGCCGCTCGGGTCGACCATGCCGTGGGTCTGGAGCACGAGCGGCTTGCCGGCCCGCAGCGCGGCCAGCGCGACCGGCAGGGTCACCAGGTCGCGCGCGAGGTGCACGTGGACCACGTCGGCGTCGCGCACCAGCCGGCCGGCGCGGGCCAGCAGCGCGGGCGAGGTCATGCCGGAGAAGCCCAGCGGCAGCAGCCGGCGGGCCGGGTAGAGGCGGGCCGGGACCCCCTCGACGTCGGTGGGCCAGGGCTCGTCGAAACCCTCGCCGAGGGCGACGAGCGCGGCCTCGTGGCCGCGGGCCCGCAGCCCCTTGGACAGGTTCAGCGCGACCCGGACGGGGCCGCCGAAGGCGTGGGTCGGCGAGTGCAGCGTGACGGCGTGCAGAACTCTCACTGGGGCGGCCTCACTTGGGCTCGTCGACGGGGCGGCGCCGCCCGTCCATGGTCTGCAGGGTCAGTTCGGGCAGGTCCTTGTGGACCACGGAGCCGGCCGCGGCCACCGCGTGCCGGCCGACCGTGACGCCGGCCAGGACCGTGGCGCGGGCCGCGACCCAGGCGCCGTCCTCGACGGCGATGGGGGCGTTGCCGTAGCGGAAGTCGGCGGCCCGGTGGTCGTGGCTGCCGGTGCACAGCAGCGCCTCCTGGGAGACGCAGACGTTCGCCCCGATGGTGATGGGCTCCAGGTTGAGCAGCCAGGCGCCCTCGCCGATCCAGGTGTGGTCGCCGACGGTGAGCTTCCACGGCCACAGGACGCGGACGCGGTGCCGGATCAGCACACCGGTGCCGATGTCCGCCCCGAAGGCGCGCAGCAGCGCCACGCGCAGCCGGGCAGGGGTGAACCAGGCCATGAAGACGGTGTTCATCACGGCGAACCACAGGGCCTGCGTGAGCTTGCCGCGGCCCTTGTCGTAGCCGGCCAGCGTGAAGGCCGGAAGATTGCGCATCGAGTTCGTCCCCCCACTGGTACCTCCCCAGGCACCGGGCGTTCACATTATCGGTTCATCGGCCCGCCCATCGCCGCTGTGCACCGGGCTGGCTAGACTCTGCGCAATTGCACGACGGGCGGGGCGGGGGCACGGTGGCGACGGACATTCAGGGGCCCACGTCGGGCACCCCTTGGGGCTCCGGTCCGCGGCCGCCCGTACCGCCCCGCAGCCGCGAGGTCCCGGACGACGCGCAGTGGGGCCGGGTCACCACCCCGCGGACACTGCTCTCGCGCGCCCTGTCGGTCCCGCTCGCGCTGGGCTTCACCGTCTTCCTGCCGCTCGTCGTCGCCTCCCAGCACGGCGCCGGCGTCCGCGACGCGGCCTTCTACCTCCAGCTCGCGCTCTGCATGTACGCGGGCGCCCGGCTCTCGGCCATGATCCTCACCAGCCGGCGCAAGCTGCTGCAGGGCTCCTTCTGGCTGTTCGTCTACATGGCCCTGGGCGTGGCCCCGCTGGCCCAGGCGGTCCTCGGCCAGGTACCGACCCCCGTGGTGGGCCCCCGCTCGGACCTGTCCGCGGCCATCTCGCTCATCCTGCTGGGCTGCATCGCCTTCGACGTGGGCGCCCTGCTGGCCCGGCACCGGCCCGACCGGCGGGCGCAGGAGGACCCGCCGGAGCCGGTGATGGTGCACCGGCGGCGGCTGCAACTCCTGACCGTCCTCGCCTTCGGCTTCTCCGGGGTCTTCGTCCTCAAACTCGGCGGCCCGGCCGTCTTCTTCAGCAGCCGCCAGGAGATCATCGCCGGCATCGAGGAGGCGGGCGTCTCCGCCAACGACGGCCAGGCCGGCCAGGCGTTCCTGCGCGGCTTCGGCACCGTGCCCGCGCTGCTCGCCCTGCTGATGTACGTCCGCTGGCTGGTCACCTCGACCCGGGCCCGCCGGATGCCCTCGGTGATCGCCACCACGGCCGCGCTGGCCGCGCTCAACCTGGTCGTCAACAACCCGATCTCGAACCCGCGCTACTGGTTCATGACGGTCATGTTCTCGCTGCTGTTCACCGTCTTCCCGGTGAGCGCGGCGATGTACCGGGTGGCGCTCAGCATGGGCGTCATCGCGGCGCTGCTGATCTTCCCGTTCGCCGACCGCTTCCGGTACGACGAGAAGAACTACAAACCCGTCGAGACGACCTCGTTCCTGGAGCCCATGGCGCTCAAGGACTACGACCAGGTCGGCATGTTCGCCAACACCATCACCTTCTCGCGGTCCGGCCCCGGCTTCTTCTACGGCCGCCAGCTCGCCGGATCGGTCTTCTTCGCGGTGCCGCGCTCGGTGTGGCCGGGCAAGCCGCGCGACACCGGCGTGATGGTCGGCCAGTGGATGGGCGCGGTCAACACCAACCTCTCCTCCCCCATCTGGGCCGAGCTCTGGCTGGACTTCGGCCCGGTCGGCATGGGTGCGGGCCTGCTCGGCATGGGCTACGCGGCGGCCCGCGTGGACCGCCGCTACGCCCGCCGCGCCACCCGCCGCGCCCCGCCCGGCAGCCTGATCTCGGTGGTGGTCCCCCTGGTGGCGGGCTACTCCTTCATCCTGCTCCGCGGCCCCCTCCTGCAGGCCTCCGGCCGCGTCGCCATCGCGGGGCTGTGCCTGTGGCTGGTCATGACCCACCGGACGGACAAGCGCACGCTGCGGTAGGGGTGGGGGTTGAGAGTTGAGGGCTGGGGACCGAGTGCTCGGGCTGGGGGGCCGGGGGTCGGGCCCGCTCTGAGCGTGGTGCCCGGTGTCGGGGCTTGCTCGCTTCGGGGGTGGGTCCCGTGGTGTGTGGGTCCCCTCGGCGCTTGACCCGGTATGGCCTGCAGGCCCTGCGGCAGGCCCACCCCGGAGGCAAGGGGCTTCGCCCTGGCCTTCGGCCACCTCCGGCCCGGGCCTGCCTCCGGACCAGCC